>JALYUE010000105.1 GCA_030853925.1 Vulcanimicrobiota bacterium
CCAGACGGGAAAATTGTAGGCGTTGATGTGGACGGCGACGCCGTGCAGCGACGTCAAGAGGTGGCGCGCGACGAAGGTTCCGCGCTTGCCGAGTGGTTCGAGCCCGCCCTCTAGCACGAAGCCCTCGTCCGGCAGCTCGCGCCGCCCCTTAGAGGCGTACGAAAAGAGCGTTCCGATGCCGCCGTCGACGTCGACATAATGATCGCGCAGCGTCGCGCCCGTGTCGAACGACACTTCGTACAATTCGGCCTTATGTTGCTGTAGGTACGAAGCGACGTCTTTGAGCAGTGCGGCGCGAGCGTGAAACGTAAGCGCTCGTAGTGCCGGGCCGCCGACCCCGCGGGCGAAGCGAACGGCCGCTCCAAAGTCGACGCCGTCGCTCGAAACGCGGGCGACGACCCGCCCGTCGACTGCGCTCGGGACGTCTACACGGTTGCCCGTGCCGGCGAACCAACGGCCGCCCGTGAAACTCTCGAGTACGGGTGCCTCAGTTTCTACCATGCCGGCCCTCGCGAAAACTTACCAAATGGTCAGTTCGATAAGCATACCTCCAGGCGGACGGCTCGTCAAGATCGGCGCAGCATACTTCCGAGAAAAGCGTTCGTTTACGTGCGCGGAAGTATGCCTTCGAAGACGACCCGCACGATGCTCTCCGCCACGGCCGACGCCGCCAGTGGACCACCCGGCCGGTACCATTCCACGACCGAATTGCACGTTCCGAAGATCAAGCGCACGGCGAGCGACGGATCGAGCGCCGGGTCGACGTCGCCCGACCCTTGAGCTTCGACGACGATCGCCGTGACGGCGGCATCGAACGCTCGGCGCCGTGCGATCGCATGCCGCTCGGCGGCGCTGTTGCCCCGAACGCGCACGAGGACCGTCAGTTCCGGCCGGAACGCCAGTGCGAGCTCGGCGACGCGCCGGACGACGAAGCGCAGGCGTTCGAGCGCCGCGCCGCCGCGCGCTTGCGGTTCTTCGAGCAACGCGAACAGCGCTTCGAGCGCGCGGCTGAGGCCGCGTTCCAGCAGCGCTTCTTTGCTGCTGACGTGATGGTAAATCGCCGCCTTCGTAATCCCGGCCGCGCGTGCGACGTCGTCCATCGACGCACCGTCGAACCCGCGTTCCGCGAAGACCCGCAACGCGACTTGGGTCAGCGTATCGATGTCGTACTGACGTCGCGTCCCCGGCACGCGTTCGGCGTTCGCAGAAGGCGAACGGAAGCCTAGCCCGGTAGGCTCGACCGATGCAGACGAAAGATTCGGACGTACGTTCCGCGGGCATCGTGGGCGCCGGAACGATGGGCGCCGGCATCGCGATCAGCTTTGCGAACGCCGGTATCGACGTGCATTTGATCGATGCGTCCGGGGACGTGCTGGTGCGCGCGGCTGCTACGATTGCCGCCAATTACGACGCGCAAGTCGAACGTGGCCGCGTGACGCGCGAAGCCGCGGACGAGCGTATTCGGCGCGTGGTGCGCACGCAGTCGTTCGAAAACCTCGCGGACGTCGACGTCGCGATCGAAGCCGTGTTCGAAGACCTCGCGATCAAGCGCGAAGTGTTCGCCAAACTCGGCGCGCTGTGCCGCACGGATGCGATCCTCGCGACGAACACCTCGACGCTCGACATCGACGCGATCGCGAGCGCGGCGCCGCATCCGGAGCGGGCAATAGGCATGCACTTCTTCAGCCCGGCGCACGTGATGAAGTTGCTGGAAGTCGTGCGCGGCGCGAGCACGTCGCGCGCGACGATCGACCGTGCGGTCACGCTCGGCGAACGGCTCGGCAAGGTTCCCGTCGTAGTCGGAAATTGTGACGGTTTCGTCGGCAATCGCATGCTGCTCGGCTATAAGCGCGAAGCGGAGTTCGTCGTGCTCGAAGGCGCGACGCCGGAACGCGTCGACAAGGCGCTCGAAACGTTCGGCTTCGCTATGGGTGCGTTCGCGGTCGGGGATCTGGCCGGCATCGACGTCGGCTGGCGCGCGAAAATGGAGCGCATCAAACGCGGCGCCGCGCCGCCGTTTTTGGTAACCGATCTGCCGGACGCGCTCGTCGCAGCCGGCAGGCTCGGACAGAAATCCGGCCGCGGCTATTACCGCTACGAAGCGGGCGACCGCAAACCGCATGCGGACCCCGAGGTCGACGCGCTCGTTGCGGCCGAACGCGCGCGTTTGCGCGTCGCCGCCCGAGACGTAAGCGACGAAGAGATCGTCGAGCGCTGCGTGTACGCGCTCGTCAACGAGGGTGCGCGCATCCTGCACGAAGGCGTAGCGCGATCTGCGGCCGACATCGACACGATTTGGACGAACGGCTACGGTTTCCCTAAAGCGCGCGGCGGCCCGATGCGCTACGCGCAAGACGTCGGACTTGCGGCGGTCCTCGCGCGCATTCGCGAGTTCGCGCGCAACGATCCGGCATTCTGGCGTATTTCGCCGGCGCTCGAACGTGCCGCCGAAATGGGCAGTTTCGCGTAACGCGTGAACGTGGACTTGCGTTATGCGGCGACGGCATTCGCTACCGCATTCACGATCATCGATCCCGTAGGCATGATTCCGTTGACGCTCGGCGTAACCGCGAACGTCGCTCCGCACGCGCGGCAGCGGATCGTCAATCAAGCCGTCCTATTCGCCGCCGGCATCGTCCTGTTTATGGGCGTGCTCGGACGATCGATCCTCGGCTATCTCGGCATTACGCTATCCGCGTTTTCGATCGCGGGCGGCATCTTGCTGTTCCTCATTTCGATCGATATGCTCTTCGCTCGCAAAACCGGCGTCAAGCGCACGGATGAAGAGGAACGCGAGGCGGCGGAAACCGAGAACCCCGCCGTCTTCCCGCTCGCCGTGCCGATGCTCGCGGGTCCGGGCACGATCGCTACCGTGCTGCTCTTGGAAAGCCTCACGCACGGCGATCACGCGAAGCTCGCCGTCCTTTCGGCCGCGTATGCCGCGGCGCTCGGCGTCAGCTGGCTCTGCATGAGCGCGGCCGCTTCGCTACGCGGCCTTATCGGCAATACCGGCATTCATGTGATCACGCGGCTGCTCGGCATGATCCTAGCGGCGCTGGCGGTTCAATTCGTTCTCAACGGTCTCGCAGCGACGGCGCTTCTGCGGCGTTAGCGGTGCAGGCGCCAAAGCGACGACGGTTCTTCCGCAACGCCCGCAGCGGCACGCGCGGCGCCGGCCTTGCTACGTAACGCGCGCAGTTGCGGGTCGGCGGTCGCGAAACGATAGCTGAGTTCGGGGTGCCATCCCTCGCGCGCGAGCCGCTCGACGAAGCGGCGCGAGGGATCGAGTGCGAAGAGCGTCTTTGTCGTCAGCCCGAGCGTCTTCGGCAACGGGGCGCCCGTGGCGAGCAGCACGAGACCTACGTCCGGCGGCAAGACGTTCGCGAGTTCGACCGGCGCGAAATCCCAGGCCGGATGGTCGTCGTCGAAGACGACGCTGACCGGCCGGTCAGCGCGCTCGATCGCTCGCGCGATGTCGCCGAGCGGCGCGACGCTCGCATCGCCCCACCAATACTCGTGATGCATCCCGACCCACGACGACGCGAGACCGAGAACCCCGAGCGAAGCGAGCGCGACGGTCGCGGTTGCGCTGGTGCGCGCCGAGCGCCGGGCGGAGAGCCAAAGGATTAAAAACGCCACGGCCGCTTCACACGCGATCCAAGCCGGGATGAGATATCGTCCCGACGTCGAGCGGCTTTCGTGTCGCAGCACATCCGGAACGACGAACGCGAACACGCTCAGCGCTCCCAAAGCGCACACGAAAAGCGCGATGCGCCGCTCCGCTCGCAGGCACAGCACGAACCATGCGGCGACGACGAGCGCGAGTAACGGTACGAGCAAGACCGCCGTCGCGTGGTACGCGTAGTCGAGATCGAAGAACACCGCACCGATGTTGAACAACCACTTCAAGGCGAAGAGATCGGCGGGCAACGGCGCGCTGAAATAGGCGTTGTTCGTAACCATGCCGCGTCCGCGATAGAGCACGACGAGCCACGGAGCGAATGTGACGACCGCGACGCCGGCGGCCGCCGCGAAGCGCAGGACGCACGCGCGGTTCGAGCGGTATGCGAGGAAAACGAACGCCGCCTGCGACGCGAGCGCGTAGAGAAATAACGCATCGGTATAGAGACCAAGCGCAGCGGTCAGCGCGTACAGCGCCCAGTCGGCGGGCGCGTCATTTTCTAAAGCCCGCAGCAGTAACGCGGACGAGAGCAGAATGAACAACGTCCAGAGCGCATATTCGCGTGCCTGCTGCGCGTACAGCTCGTGAAACGGCGAAACCGCGACGAGCGCGCATAAAATCGCGGCTCCTCGCCGCGATCGTAGCAGCGCGAGACCAAAGCCGTACGCGGCCGCGATCACGAGCACGCCGATGACGGCGCTCAGACTGCGGCGCACGACGATCGAGCCGCCGAAGAGACGTTGCCAGCCGCGTTCCAACAGATAGAATAACGGCGGGTGCTGCGGATCTTCCACTGCGAGCGTCGTCACCACATCCTTCAACGTGGTGTGCGGGTCCACGCTCTGGAAGCGCATAGCGTCGCCCATCGTTCGGATGCGCCCGGCCGACGCGGCGCCCAGATAATCGCGAATCGTGTGGCCGCTGACGTGCACGGAGGTCGTCGCTTCGTCGTTCGTATACAGCTTGTCGCCGAGCGCGACGAAACGAAAAATCGTTCCGCACGCGAGCATCAGCAACAAAGTTATACGCACGCCGTTGCGATAGCGCGCAGGCCTGCCGATATCCTCGCTCGCGAATGCGATAACACATAACGAGTGAAGTGATGCAGGTCGCTTCTCGTCATGTGAACTACCGACTCCTTAGGCGATACCACGCGGTTGCCGACAACGAGAGGGTGAGTTTGCAGAATGTTTCCGTCGCCGGCGCTATCGTAACCGCCGCTCTATTATGCGGATGCTCGGGAAACGCCGCGTCGCCCGCGCTCCCGGGTACGGCCGCGCTAACCTCCACCGCGAGTCGGACCGCGTCGACGACGGTCGCTCCGGCGGCCACGCTCGACGCGGTGGCGCTCGCCGGCGTCAAGACCGGCTACGTTTTTTTCCAGCCGCATGGCGCGTGGGCGCGCCCCGTGCCGGCGAACCCCCCGATCGCACCGCAAAGCCAATCGTGGCTCGACCACATTTTTAGCTCCGGTTATGACATGGGGCGTTTGCAATTCGAACAGAATTCAAACGGCGGAAACGGTGACGGTAATACGCCTGTGTATTACGCGACGAGTTCCGACCCGACGTACACGGTTCACTGCACCATGTATAGCAATTGCCCCGAAGAAGGCCAACGCGTTCAAATTCCCAGGGGAGCGCGGCCCAACGACGGCGGCGACCATCACATGGCGGTCGTCAATTTTACCGCGAACCGCGATGACGACTTTTGGCTCGCGGCGAAGCCGAACGGGAATGGCGGAACGCTGAACATCGGGTACGGCGGCCACGGCGCGCTCGACGGCGACGGCACGAATTTTAAGGCGACTGCATCAGGCGTCGCGCTAACTGCCGGCTTGCTGCGCGAATCGGATTTGATGGCCGGCTTCATTCCACACGCGTTGTACATAACCGCGAGCTGCACGTCGAACAAATACGTCTATCCCGCGGTTGCGAGCGACGACAACAATCCGAATTGCCCGCCGCAAGGCACACGACTGTATCTCGACCTGACGCCGCAGCAGATCGGCGCGCTCGCCGTACCGCAGTGGACCAAGACGTATCTGATGGCTTGGCACACGTACGGCGGGATCATCTCCGACCATGGCGGTCAAAATTTCTCGCTGATGCCCGAGCACGACTATACGTACTCGGCAATCGGCGGCGGCTCGCCGTGGCTCGCTTTCGCGCAGTTCGTGCAAAACGACCCGGCGAGCAAAAACGTGTGGGCGTGGCCGTACAACAACGTCTACCATATCAACTTCCCGAGCGGCAACATCGATCTGCGCAGCCATCTCAAGGTGCTCATGCCGTGCGTCAACACCGGAGCGTGTTAGTCTAAAGACGTAGTCCGAGCCTCGAAGGCGAGCAGCCGCCGGCGCAGCGACCCCGGTTGCGCTCCCCGGACGCGCCCGTCCGCGCCGACGACGCGGTGCGCGGGTACGAAC
>JALYUE010000102.1 GCA_030853925.1 Vulcanimicrobiota bacterium
CGCGGCGGCAACGCCGGCGCCGGCTCCGTCACGGTACTCGCGACGGTCCTCTCGGACGGCGGCGACGAACGCGAACCGCTTTCGGACGCGGCCCGTTCGTTGCTCGACGGACACATCGTCCTCGCAAGTTCGCTCGCTCGCGCCGGGCACTATCCCGCGATCGACGTTCTCGAAAGCACCAGCCGCACGATGGCCGACGTCGTGTCGCCCGCACACGCGCGAGATGCCGCCGCCGTTCGCGCCGCGCTTGCGCTCCTGACGGCGACGAAGGACGCGCGCAGCGTGGGACTCTCACCCGCACCGGATGCCGCACTCGACGCCGCGCTCGAAGCGGAGCCGGCGCTCGAAGCCTTTCTGCGTCAAGACGAACCGGCCGCAATCGCCGAAACGCAGCGCGCTCTCACGACCTTAGCGACTGCCGTTCGGTCGCACCCGTGAGCGTCGCCCTAGACGTGCTTGCCGTGCAACGCCGGATCGCGGAAATCGGGGGCGCCGTGCAGTCGGACTACGCTTCTACGCCTTCCATGCCGCCCGCGGCTGCGGCCGCTCGCGGCTTTAAGAAGCTCGTGTCCGGCGAGCTGCAGGCGCTCGTTCGGCGCACTGCCGCTTCGGAAGGCGTCGATGCGGCGCTCCTCACGGCGGTCGTTCGCGCCGAGTCGGGATTCGATCCGCGTGCGACGTCGAGTGCGGGCGCGGCCGGCCTCATGCAGCTCATGCCGGCGACCGCACAGGCGCTCGGGGTCGCGGACCCGTACGACCCGGCGCAGAATGTGCGAGGCGGTGCGGCGTACCTTCGCGAGCTCATCGACCGCTTTCACGGCGACACCCGTTTGGCTGTCGCCGCTTACAATGCCGGCCCGGGCGCAGTGGAACGCTACGGCGGCGTCCCGCCGTTTGCCGAAACGCGGGCGTACGTCGAGCGCGTTCTCGCTGCGTACCGCGCTAACCGCATGCCTTAGCGTCGTTCTACTGTGCGCGTGCAGCGCGCCGGCGGCGGCCGTCGCGAACGCACGAGTCGGCATCGGCGATCTGCTCTCGCGTTACCAAGGCGCTATCGCGGATGCCGGCGCCCGCGACTTCGAGCGGCTGCAAACTTCGGGAACCGTCGCAGCCGGAGGCTTGAGCGGCACTTTTCGAACGTGGCTCGATGGCGATCGCGAGCGCAGCGACCAGTCGCTGGGACCGCGCAGCGAACGAACCCTTCGTATCGGCGAGCGAATCTGGTACGCCGATGCGAGCGGCAACGTGCGTGAATTCACGGGCGTGCTCGCGCGCCGCGCCCGTACCCAGCGCTTCATCGATTCCGGCGCGTTCGCAAAAGCGCCCGACCGATGCGTTGCGCGGGGCCGAACGGTCACCGGCGGCAAGACCGTCGACGCGCTCGACGTGACCGCGGACGGTGGAGAAACCGAAACGCTGTATCTCGACGCCCGTACCGGTTTGCCCGACCGCGTCGGATACGACGACGACGATGGGCGAACGACGGTCGATTATTCGGATTGGCGAACCGTCGAAGGCCGGCGCTTCGCGTTTAGGCTCGTCATTTCCAACGGTGATCGCGCGTTCGATATCGTGCAGACGACGACGAACGTCGATGCCGGCAGCCCGGTCGACGCGGCCGCGTTCGCACCGCTCGTCGGCCGTCGTATTGAAACCGATCGTCTCCAGACCGTTCGCTTGACGTATCACGACGGACACTTCTATGCACCGGTACGCATCGACGGCCGACCGTTCACATTTCTGCTGGACACCGGCGCACAGGACATCGTCGTCGACAAGCGCGTCGCGGCGGAATTGGGTCTTGCGCCCGTGGGTGCCTTTCAGGCGAGCGGTGCCGCGCGCACCGGCGGACTGCGCTTCGTCGAACTCGGGGAGATCGCGATCGCGGGCGCCCGTCTACGCGATCTCGTCGTGACGACCCTCGATTTGCGCGCGACGACGTCGGGCGCTTTCCGCATCGACGGCATTCTCGGCTATCCGTTTTTCGCGTCGGCCGCCGTGCGTTTCGACCCGGCGCATAAAACGATGACGTTCGGGACGCCCGGTGCCTTAGCGCCCGACGGCGAGAAGTTTGCGCTCGAGATGGATCGCGCGATTCCCGAAGCCACGCTGCGTTTGGACGCGGCGACGGACGGCCAGTTTCTCGTCGACACCGGGAACGCGGCGGAACTCTTGCTCTACAAGCCGTTCGTCGATAAACACCCGGGCATCGTTCCCTTCACGCAAAATAATCGGCGCGGCTACGGCATAGGCGGCGCGACCAACTCGTATCGTTCGTCGCTCGACACGCTCGACATCGGCGGCGTTGCGATCTATCACGCCGATGTGGACGTGATGCGCGCGACGCGCGGCGCTTTCGCCGACCGATTCGCCGCCGGCAACGTCGGACTCGGCATCTTAAGAAATTTCGTCGTTACCTTCGACGAAGCGAACTCGACGATGTATCTAAAAAAGGGCGACGACTTCAACGACGGCCGCGCGCGCGTGTAAGCCGGCAACATTTCGGTTATCGCGGCGTCGCGCCCGGTCGCTACCGTGAGCGCACACCGACCGAGGTACGCCGTTGAACGACACTGCTCCCAAGGCCGCCGTCTGCGCGACGAGTCTTCCCTACATCGACCGCCGCTCGCTTTCAGAAGCGTGGTTTTCCGCACTGCATCTGGCCTCCGACGGCCCGACACTTCCGGGCGCTCGAGAGCGCCGAACTCTTAGCGAATGTAGCGGCGTGCAGCGTCGCTTTACCGCGCGAACGGTCGACGCGCTCGAGGCGCACGTCGCCTCGCCGCCGGGTGCTCGGCCGGCCCCGCCGTCGGCGCGCGAACCCGCAATCGAAGACTCGCGAGCGCGCCGGGCCACGAGGGTTCGAGCGCCACTCTCGAACCGCGCGCTCGAAGCCGCGCGCAGCTACGCGCCGTTCCGAACGTCGCTCACGGTCGGCCTCGAGCGTCATCGCGTGCAGCTGCTGCTGCGCCGCGATGGCGGCACGCTGCACGTCCTCGCGCTGTGCAGCCCCGCCGTCGCGCAAATCGTGCAACGCGCCCTGGCCTGCGCCGACGCGCACCTACGGATACGTGGAGAAGCCGTCCGCTCGTCGGTGCACGTACTCGGTACGGGCGCGGTGCGCGTATGATCGAACCCGCGATCGCTTTGGACCTCGGACGCATTGCAGCGAGCGAACGCGACGTCCGCGGGGCATTTCAACCGGGTTTTCTGCCCGAATCGAACGTCGTCGCGCGGCCTTCAAAAGTTGCGCGCTCGGACGACCCTCTCAGCGTCGCGGCGCCAGAGGGCGCATATTTCTTGTCGGCTGACGTGTCCGGAAAAATCACATTTTCACGCGACGGCGCCTTTAGCGTTCGGGACGGCGAACTACGCGCGCCCGATGGCAGCCCGGTTCTGGGATTCGCCATCGGCGAACATCGGAAGGTCGCGGCGTTACGCGTCGACCGATACGATGCGGCGCTCGGGCATTTTGCGAACGCGCGAATCGAACGTGACGGTACGTTCGCGTACACGCGCATCTCCGTCGATCCGCGCAGCGGAGAACGCAGAGCCGAACGTGTGACGGTCGGACGCTTGGCGCTCGGACGGTTTCCCGCGGGCACGCAGCCCGACCGCATCGGCTCCGCGCACGTACGGCCTCCCGAAGGCGTCACGCCGGAAGTCGGCGTCCCGGATGAAGGTCGCTTCAAAGCTCTTGCGACGTATTCGCGCGACCTCGGCCGCGTCGATATCGTCGCCGGACTCGAGAAGATGAAAGAAGCGTACGTTGCCTACGAGGCCCTACGGTCGGCACATCACGTTCACGGGAGTTTAGAAAAAACCGCCATGGATCTCGTGAAATGATCGCCGCGCTCACGTTCGAAGCGCCGCAGCGCAGCCGCGCCGGGCCCGCCGTCCGTAACGCGACGTTCGTCGAGCGCTCGACTCTGCCGTTGTCCGCAGCTTGTCTCGTCGCGAACGGCGTACGCGAAGAACTTTCGCGCTTGCTCGCGACGGAATTGGACGTGCAGTTGATCGAGCCCGCGATGCCGGGGCGGCAAGAGCGGCGTATCCTCGTGGACGGCGCCACGATTTACCGCGTTCGCGGGCGATTATGCGATGGCTTCATCATCGTGCGTTCTAGCGACGCGCGGCGCCTCGTCGCAGCGGCGTTCGGGGAAAGCGACCGTCCCGAGCGCGACCCGTTGTCGCACATCGAAAGCGCGACGCTCGAACGCATCGCGCGGGCGCTCGTTCCGCTGTGCAACGCGCTGTGCGGCACGCTCGGTGCCGTTGCGCTCGAGACGAGCGAAAGAGCGGCCCGCGATCTGCGAACGTATTTCGAAGTGCGTACGAGCGGTGCGGTCGCCTTCTCCGTCGGCTTCGCGCTGACGCACGATCCTCCCGAAGCCGTGTGCGAACGCATTACGCTCGCACATCTTGCCGATGTGGAGCTTGCGGGCACCGTCGAGTTCGCCTCGGGAACGCTCGGTGTGCCGGCGTTCTCACATCTCGTACCGGGCGTCACGATTGCCCTGGACACGCGACTCGGCGCACCGGGGCTGCTGCGCTTCGGCGACGTCCCGTTCGCGCACGGTACGTGCGGCGTCGCCAATGGTCGGGGCGCGATCACCTTCGAGCACGGCGTCGCGACCGGGACCGCGGCATGAACGACGGCGCGAATCTCGATTTGCTCATGAACGTCTCGCTCGGCGTCAGTGCCGAACTCGGGCGGTGCACGATGCGCGTGAGCGACGTCCTCAAACTCGGCAAAGGCTCGATCGTCGAACTGGACCGGCTCGCCGGCAGTGCGATCGACGTCCTCGTCAATAACCGGCTCGTCGCGCGCGGCGACGTCGTCGCCGTCGACGAACGCTTCGGCGTCAGAATTACCGAAGTCGTCGCGCGCAAAGCTCCGCGCGCGTGAACGTCGAGCAAGTCGCCCTGGTCGCGTCGCACGGCGCACGTTCGGGCTTGCCGCTGGAAGTGCTCGCCGGTCTGACCTTGATCGGCATCGCTCCCTTCGTACTGGTCATGACGACCTCGTTCGTGCGCATCGTCATCGTTCTCTCGCTCGTGCGTTCGGCGATCGGCGCTTCGTCGCTGCCGCCGAACACCGTGTTGACGGGGCTCGCGCTCGTGCTGACGTTCGTCATCATGACCCCGACACTGCAGCAGATCTCGCACGATGCGCTCGAACCGTATTCTCGCGGCGCTCTATCGCAAAGCGCGCTGCTCGCGCGTGGCTTCGAGCCGCTGCGCCAGTTCATGCTGCGCCAAACGCACGCTAAAGACTTGACGCTCTTCGCGCGCATGGCGCACCTGCCGGCGACCATTCCCGTACGCACGCCGCCCTCCGTTTTGCTACCCGCGTTCGTCGTCGGCGAATTGCGCAGCGCGTTCGCGATCGGCTTCGCGCTCTATCTACCGTTCGTCGCAATCGACCTCGCCGTCGCATCGATCCTCATGGGCCTCGGCATGTTCATGCTCAGTCCGCCCATCGTCTCGCTCCCGTGCAAACTACTGCTCTTCGTCATGGTCGACGGCTGGGCGCTAGTATGCAGCGGCCTCATCTCTAGCTTCCGTTAGGTGGGTTCTTTTCGCGCAGGGCGTCGTTGCCGGGAGGCTCATGTGCATGCGCACACTTCGCCCCCCGGCGCCTCGCCCTGCACGAAAATAACCCACCTAATGCGGTAGTTTTTGGCGGCGGGAATTGGTGCCGTGCGGCTCGTGTGCATGCGCACACGTCGCGCTGGTGGCTTTCGTTGCACGAAAGTTCCGGCTTAGCAAATCTTTTGGTTCGGGATATGTATGCGTGGCACGCGTGTCAGGCGCTTATTGGTGGAGGGTGCCCTGTGCTGTGCGGGCGTGTTGCGGGTGACGCGTGGCGATGCGTTGGTATGACGTTGCGGGGAGGGGGCATTTGGCGGGGCGGGGGGCGAAGTTAAGGGTTGCATGCGGATTAGCGAGATTTTGGCGCAGCGGCGGCCTTGCGTATCGTTTGAATTTTTTCCGCCAAAGACCGATGAAGGCGTGGAAGCGTTGATGCGCACCGTGCGGTCGCTGCGCATCCTCAATCCGGGTTTCGTGTCGGTGACGTACGGCGCGGGCGGGTCGAGCAGGGCGCGTACGCTCGAAGTGATTACGCGGATTAAGGCGGAGCTCGATATCGAGCCGATGGCTCACGTGACGTGCGTCGGACACTCGATGACCGAACTGCGTGCGTTATTTCGCGAGATCGAGCGTGCGGGGATCGAGAACATCATGGCGTTGCGCGGCGATGCGCCCGTGGGCGCCGAGCGCTTCGAAGCCGCGCAACACGGTTTCCGATACGCGTCGGAATTGATCGACATGCTCTCGGACGAATTTTCGTTCGGTATCGGCGCGGCGGCGTACCCGGAAAAGCATCAGGAGGCCGCGAGCCTCGAGGCGGACATCGACAACGCAGTACGCAAGGTAGCGGCCGGCGCGAGTTTCCTCGTCACGCAGATGTTTTTCGACAACGACGTCTACTTTGCGTATGTCGAACGCCTGCGCAGCGCCGGTGTCACCGTTCCGGTCGTGCCCGGCATCATGCCGATCACGAGTTACGAAGCGATCGGGCGCATGACGGCCATGAGCGGCGCGCGTCTTCCTCAACGGCTGCTCGCGGAACTCGAAGCTCGCAGTGACGAACCGGGCGCGGTTGCCGATCTCGGCGTCGCGTACATGGCGCTTCAATGCCAGGACTTGCTTGCGCGGGGCGCTCCGGGCCTTCACTTCTACACGCTTAATAAGTCGCCGGCAACGCGCGCAGTCGTTTCCGCTTTGATCGCAGCTCGTTCGTATCGCGAACTCATACCCTTGTAAACCGCCCGCTTCGTTGCGTCACACGGTCGAAGTAGGCCGGTAATCTCGACGCCTTAACGTCGTCGCATGGATGCGCTTTCCGGCATCGTTCGCGAGTCGCTGATCGTCGCCGCGACGTTATGTTTTCCGGTGTTGATCGTCGCGACGGGCGTCGGCACGATCGTCGCGGTGCTGCAAGCGGCTACGCAAGTGCAGGAACAAACGCTCACACTGCTGCCGAAAATGATTGCGGTCGGCGCGACGATCGCTCTGTTCGGCGCCTTCGCGCTCCGACTTTGCGCCGATCTCTTCGAGCATGCGATTCGCGCGCTACCCGCGATCGTGCGCGGCGCCGCTTGAGCGGCGGCAACGACGCTCAATTACTCGTTCTGGCGCGTTGCGCCGGTTTCGTGTTTCGAGCGCCCGGCTTTTCCAATCCGGCCGTGCCGCCGCCGGTGCGCGCCGGCTTTGCGTTCGCACTGTCGCTCGCGCTCGCGCCGCCGTACGCATCGAGCGCGCACGTTGCGCCGGGCGCGTTTGTGTTCGCGCTGACCGCCGAAGCGTTGCTCGGTGCGGCGATCGGTATTGCCGCTTCGATGCTGTACGACGGCGCGTTTGCGGGCGGCCGCGCGCTCGACGACTACGTCGGCATCCGCGCGAGCGTGCCGAGTGCCAACGTCGCGGCGGGCGCCGGATTCGGACGCTTGTGGTCGCTCGCGTTTGCGACCGCATTCTTCGTTCTCGGCGGTGATCGGGTCGCTTTGCGGGCCTTCGGTGACGCGTTCGTCACGTTACCCCCGGGATCGCTCGTGCGGGCGGCAAACTTGCAAACGTTCGCCGTCGCTCTGCCGTCGACGCTACTGCGCGCCGCACTATTCGTCGCGGGGCCCGCGATCGCGATCGCGCTGATCGCGCAATGCGCTCTCGCCGTCGTTGCGCGCGTCGTGCCGCGCTTCTCGACCTTTACCCTCGCCTTCCCGGTCGTCTTCGGCTGTGTGCTGCTTGCGACGATCGCCGCATTGCCGGTCGTTCTTCGCGCGGCGGGAACTCCATGGCTCGACCTCTCGGGTTTGCGCGCGCGCTGACGTGGCCGACGACAAACAGTTCGATCCGACGGCGTCGCGCATGGCGCGCGCCAAACGCGAAGGCGACGTTGCCCGCTCGCAAGACCTAACGGCGCTCGCGTCGCTCGGCTGTGCCGCTATCGTTCTTTTCGGATCGCTCGGCATCGTCTCGGCCGCCGCCGTCCGCGCAGTCGGCGATGCGGCGCGTTCGGGCGCTTTTTCACCCCTGCCGTATATGGCAATTGCGACGGGCGCCCTCGCCGTGCTCGCCGCTGCAATCGCCGGTGCGCTCGTTACGACGTACGTGCAAACGCAAGCCGTCACGTTCACCTTTCCGACGTTCAAATTCGAAAAGCTGGCTCCGGCGGCCGGTTTCAAACGCATGTTTTCGCGCGACGCCGCGGTCGGCGGGTGTAAGGCGGTTCTCGTTGCCGGTAGCGTATCGGGCGCGCTTTACCCGCTCGTATGCGACGCGTTCGGCGTCGGCGTCGCCGCGGCGGCGCCGTCAGCGCTTGCGGCGCTGGTCGTGCACGCGCTGCAAACGACGCTGTTTTGTGCGCTCGCCGTAGCGCTTCCGTTCGCCGCCGGCGACGTGCTGCTCGAGCGCGCGAAATGGAAGCGACGCTTACGCATGAGTTTCGACGAAATGAGGCGCGACCATAAAGCGACCGAAGGCGATCCGCAACTGCGCGGGCGGCGCCGCCGCACGCATCGCGAACTCGTGCGCGGCTCGATTGCGCGCCTCAAAGAAGCGGCGTTCGTCGTCACCAACCCGGAACACATCGCGATCGCCCTCGAGTACCGGCCGCCCGACGTCGCGGTGCCGCGCGTGCTCGTGCGCGCGGTCGACGCGGGCGCACGGGAAGTGAAGCGTCGAGCGCGCGAGCTTCGCGTGCCGATCGTTGAAGACGTGCCGCTGGCGCGCGCGCTGCTCGCCACGACGGGGGTCGGCGAGTACATTCCGCCGGACGCCTACGGTGCGATGGCCGCCGTCGTCGCGGCGCTGCTGCGCGAGAACGTGCTCGCATCGTGAACGATAAGACGATCACATACGCGTTTGCCGCGATCGTGCTGTCGATCGTCGGCATCCTCGTCGTGCCGCTGCCGCCCTTGCTGCTCGACGCGCTGCTCGCGCTCAACATCATGGGTTCGGGCATCGTACTACTGCTCGCGATCACGGTCGGGGAACCGCTCGAGTTCGCCGCGTTCGCGCCCGCGTTATTGATCGCGACGTTGTTTCGGCTGTCGCTCGATGTCTCGGCAACGCGGCTTATTTTGACGCAGGGGCACGTGGAGGGCGGCGTCGGCGACATCATCCCTGCCTTCGGGCAATTGGTCGTGCACGGAAATCTCGTCGTCGGCTTGATCGTTTTCGCCATTCTGATCACGATTCAATTCATCGTCATTGCGGCGGGCTCGCAGCGCGTGGCGGAAGTCGCGGCACGCTTTACGCTCGACGCGATGCCCGGTAAACAGATGGCGATCGACGCTGAAGTTCACGCGGGCGTGCTCGATGCGGAAGGCGCGCGTCGAAAGCGCTCGATGGTGCAGCGCGAAGCGGACTTTTATGGCGCGATGGATGGCGCGGGCAAGTTCGTCAAGGGAGATGCGATCGCCGCGCTCGTCATCGTCGTTCTCAATCTGCTCGGCGGGGTCGTCGTCGGCGTCGCTTACCACGGGCTTAGTCCGCTCGATGCCCTCAACACGTTCGCGATCCTTTCGATCGGCAACGCGCTCGTGACGACGCTGCCCGCATTCTTGCTGTCGACATCCATGGGATTGATGGTCACGCGTGCGGCGGGGAACGGATCGCTCGGGGTCGATATCGCGACCCAAGTCCTCCAACGTCCGGACGTTCTGCGCGCGGCCGGCGTCTTCGCGTTCGTGCTCGCCGTCGTGCCGGCGTTACCTCACTCGCTCTTCGCCGTGCTCGGTTTCGTACTTTTCGGAGTGGCGCAGTTTGCGCGCGGCAAGCACCTCGCGCGAGACGAAGCGGCGCGCGCCGGGCACGATGCCGCGCGTCGCGCCGCCATTCGCCGGCCCGAAATGGCGCTCGGGCTCGTCGGCGTCGATGCGCTCGCAATCGACGTAGGATTGGAACTCGGCGCTCTCTTGCTGCCGCCACTGGCGGAGCGGCTGTTGGACCGCATTGGGGAAGTCCGCCGCGCGGTGGCGGGCGACATCGGGATCGTGATGCCCGGCGTGCGCTTGCGCGACGATCTGGCGCGTGAGGCTGCGACTTACGCGATCCGCGTGCGCGACGTCGTAGCGGGCGAAGGTCGTCTGCGGCTCGATATGCTGCTCGCCGTCGCGGACGAGCCGATTCTGGCACTTCTGGCGGGCGAACGCGTGCGAGAACCGGTGTACGGCATGGCCGCATGTTGGATCGCCCCCGAGCAGCGCGATGCCGCCGCCGCGAAGGGAGCACTGGTCTTCGATCCGATCTCGATCGTCGGTTCGCATCTCGCCGAGACGGCGCGCGCGCACGCAGCCGCGTTGCTGGGACGCCAAGAGCTGCACACGCTGGTCGAACATCTGCGCGCCTCCGTCCCGTCGCTCGTCAAGGAGGTCGGTACCGAGGCGCTGCCCTTCGCGGTCGTGCACCGCGTGTTCGAAACCCTGCTGCGCGAGCGCATGTGGCCGCGCGACACGATCGCGACGCTGCAAGCGCTCGTCGACGCATCGGCCGCCACTCGCGACGTACGCGAACTGGCGGAAGCGGTTCGGCGCACGATCGTTCCCGCGCAACTGCGGCGGCGAGCGCTCACAGTTCTCGAGCCGCTGATCTTCGAACCCGACTTCGAGGCGGAGTTGCAGGCTTGGCTCGTCGACGGCACCCTCGCGCCGCATCCGCAAACCGCGTTGCACGTGCGCGCCGCCGCAAGCGATTACCTCACGCGCGTCGCCCGCGAGCGGGCGGCACTCGTCTGCTCGGCTGCGCTGCGCCCGGCGCTGTCCGAATTTCTAGCGCGCTTCGGCGTGCGGCTCGACGTGTATGCATTCGGCGAGCTGCCGCTCGAAGTCGAGCTCCGCCCGGCGATCATCCTCGGACGAGCCGTGGAGGCCGCGTCTCTAACACCTAGTTCCTAGTTCCTAGTTCTAGTTCCTAGTTCCTAGTGCGTGGTACGAGGCCTAGCGTAGCCGGCCGTTTGCGCTTGACGCCCTGCGGAGAGCGAATTTAGCGCCGCGTGCAGTCGGGACAGCGGCCGACGATCGTCAACGAATAATCCACGTCGCTGTAACTCTCGCGCATCGCGATGGCCATCGCAATGTCGCCCAGGCCCTCGGCCTTGACGTTCGTGAGGGTACGGCAGACGGAGCAGAGCATGTGGTGGTGCTTTTCCAGGGCGGCTTCGTACCGTGCGGCGCTGCCGCCGAACGAGAACAGCTGGACGAGGCCGATCTCGCGTAAGATATCGAGCGTGCGGTAAATGGTCCCGAGGCTTACCCCCGGCATTTCTGCCCGGACCCGCTCCAGGATGGTCTCCGCCGAAAGGTGCGTCCCGTCGCCGAGTGCTCGCAAAACGGCGGCCCGTTGCTTCGTGAGCCGGTAACGAGATTGCAATAACCCGGCATCGACGGTCTTCGCATCCATAGAGGAGGGCCTCCAGGCACCTCGCCGTGCGGCCCTAGAAGGCTCGCGATACGGTTTGACGGGGTGGAACGAGCCTGCTACAATACGCAGGTTCTCCCCTTCCGTAGGGTTTTTCTACTATGTGGCAACGACTGAAACCCTGGGTGACGGGAGTTTTCTTGGCCGGAATCGTGGCATGGTGCCTGTTCCTGGTCCTTCCGATCCAGAATAAAATTAAGCTTGGGCTCGATCTGCAAGGGGGCGTCCGCGTCCTGTTGCAGCTTCATACGAGCCCGGAAGTGCCGGAAATCAACCGGCAGATCCAGAGCCAGGTCGAACAGGTCATCGACGCGCGCATCAACGGTCTCGGCGTCGCCGAGCCGCAGATTTCGGCGGTCGGCAACGACCGCATCCTGGTCGAACTGCCGAACGTCAAGAACCCGGACGAGGCGGTCCGCTCGCTCAAAGATATCGCGAAGCTGGACTTCAAGATCATTCCGCAGGCCGTGAACGAACGCGCGTTGCGCGATAAAAAATATGCGAACGATCCGAACGGTGCCTACAAAGATAGTGGTGCGATCGTCTACACGGGCGCCGAACTCAAGCGGGCCATGTCGTCGCCCGATCAGGGCGGCGGTTGGAAAATCGACTTCGAGACGAAGGACGCTGCCAAATTCGGCCGGATGACTCAAGCCAACCTCGGCAAATTGCTCGGCTTTTACCTCGACAAGAAATACGTTTCTGCCGCGACTATCCAGGGTGTCATCACGAGCGAAGGGCAGATCACGGGTCAATTCACTCAAGACGAGACGACGCGTATCGCGAACAACCTCAACGCGGGCGCGTTGCCCGTTCCGGTGACGGTGATCGAGAACGCCACCGTCGGCCCCGTGCTCGGAAAACTCGACTTGCAGAAGTCGCTCTACGCGTCGCTCGCGGGCCTCGGTCTCGTGCTCGTCTTCATGCTCGTCGTGTATCGGCTGCCCGGTTTTCTCGCCGACGTCGCGCTCGTGGTGTACGTGTTGATGTTGCTCGGATTGCTCGCCGGGGTCCACGCCGTCTTGACGCTGCCGGGCATTGCGGGGTTCGTGCTCTCGGTCGGAATGGCCGTGGACGCGAACGTCTTGATCTTCGAGCGTCTCAAAGAAGAAATCTGGGCCGGCAAAAGTTTACGTTCGGCAGTCCAGGTCGGCTTCCGGCGAGCGTTCACGGCCGTTTTCGATAGTCATTTTACAACCATCGTCGGCGCCGGCGTTCTCTTTATGCTCGGCACGGGAACCGTCAAAGGCTTCGCCTACACGTTGTTTTGGGGCACCGCGTTTTCGCTGTTTACCGCTACGTTCGTCACGCGCTTTTTCGTGGATATGGTGGTCAACAACAATTTGGCCGAAAATCCCAAAGTGTACGGAGCCTAGCGTATGTTCTTTCGCCGCCTGAACTGGAACGTCGTCGGCTGGTTCCGCACCGTCTCGCTCATCTCGTACGCGATTATCGCGCTCGGCGTCGTCGCCTTGTTTTGGCATGCGACGCACGCTCCCGGCGGCGGCTTCCAGCCGTCGCACGCTCTGCGGCTCGGACTCTCGTTTACCGGGGGCACCGACGTCACGGTCAAATACCGGCAACCGCAGAATTTGGCCGACGTTCAAAAAGCGCTCGGCACGATCGGCGTGAACGACGCGCGCGTAAATACGCTTTCGAAGGCGGGCGATCCGCAGCCGAGCGAGCGCTTCACGATCTCCACGCAAAAAGATTTCGGCAACGACGCTACGCAGGTCTGGGACGCGCTCGGTAAACTCGGGCCCGTCGATCGGTCGGAATCGCAGATCGAAGCCGTCGGGCCGTCGCTCGGCAAAGAGTATCTGATCAAGGCCGGCGAGGCCCTGGTCATCGCGATCGTCATCCAATTCATCTATATCGCGTTTCGCTTTAACTGGAATTACATCTTCGGCCTCGTCGTCGTCATCGCGCTCGTGCGCGACGCCGCTATGATGATCGGCATCTACGCAATTGCAGACAAGCGCGCCGACGACGCATTCCTCGCGGCGGTGTTGACGGTGATCGGCTACTCCGTCATGGACACGATCGTAATTCTCGATCGGATTCGAGAAAACGTGAAGGTCATGGCCGGCGAGCCGTACGCCCGCATCGTCAATGCGTCGATCCTTCAAACGATGACGCGTTCGGTCAACACGCTCGCGACGGTCATCGTGACTCTCGTCGCGCTACTGGCATTCGGTGGGGCGAGCCTACAAAACTTCGCGTTCGCGCTGCTCGTCGGTATTTGCTCGGGCGGCTATCACTCGATCTTCTACTCGGCTCCGCTCGTCAACATCTTGCGCGAACGGCAGCGCGCGTCGTCGCAGAAGCGGCGCGCCGAGCGGCGCACGACCGAACTCGAACGCCCGCGCACGGTGGCCGAGGCTCGTGCTCAGGCGGCTAGCGCCTTGACGCGCGAAGAGATTTTGGCGGCGCGCCGCGAACGCCGCAAGAAAGGCGCTCCGAGGCCGGGCGTCGGTCCGGCGCGCTACAAACGCAAGCGCATCGCGCCGAGCGCTGCGTCCGCGGCGAGCCCCGCGCAAGACGCGTACGCATATCAAGACGCAGGTTACTCCGAAGAGTACGACGAGCAACCGGCGTACGAAATCGATCCGCTCGACGCCCAAAACGCCGGCGTACACGACGAGGAACTCGCGCTCGGCCACCACGAGATCCACCTCGATCTTGGCGACGAACCCGGCGGCACGCCGCCCGCAGAGCATCCGGCGGGCGTCAAGCACGAATAAAGCGGCGAAGGCGCTGCCGCCGCCGACCCGCTCCGAAGCCGCCTTCGAGCGTCTCTACGCGGAGTTCGATGCGCCGGGCGACGTCTCGCTCCGGCAGGTGGTCGCGCCGACGGTGCACGATGTGCCTGCGAGCGATGACGCTGCAGGGTTCCTCACGTACCTGTTCGAGAAAGGCCCGGAATATCTCGAGCGCGACCGTTTTTCATCGATCGGTTTAGCGGACGACTTTTACACGAAGATCGTCGGTGTCAGTTTCGAAAGCCGGCAGCCCGTCGTGGCCGGACTCGTCGCGGGCGACGCGCTCGAACTCGTACGCGATGCGGCCAATCCGCACGATGCTAACGCCATCGAAGTGCGCTTCGGACGGCTGCGGCTCGGATTTTTGCGACGCGAGATCGCGCGCCGGCTAGCGCCGAACATCGATGCAGGCGATCGTTATGTGGCGACGGTTGGAAGCGTCACGGGCGGCGGTGAGCGCAACGTCGGAGTCAACATTTACGTGCGTCGGCAACGGGTCGCTGCCGCAGCGCATCCCGGCTCGACGCCACGCTCGGGTGCGTCGACGAATGACGTACGCACGGCGCTGATCGGGAACCGGCCGCTGCGCGCGGCGCAAGCTGCGGTGCTCGCGCGGCTGCACGCCGGACGCAACACGCTCGCGATCCTCGGCACCGGCCGCGGGAAGTCGTTGTGCTTCCAACTGCCCGCTGCCGAGCGCGCACTGGCGGACGGCGGTAAGACGCTCGTGTTCTACCCGCTGCGCGCTCTCGCAAACGACCAATACGATGCGCTGACTCGGCGGCTCGCATCCTTTGAGCTGCGCGTATTGCGTGCCAACGGATCGATCAACGGCGAGGAGCGGGTCGCGCTCGAAGCCGCGCTCGCAGATGGCTCATGGGACCTCATTCTATCGACCCCTGAGTTCGCTACCTATCATCGCGAAGCGTTTCTGCGCCCGTGCAATCGGCCGCAGCTCGTGGTCGTCGATGAGGCTCACCACGTCTTTGAATCCAAGCATCGCCCCGCGTACGGCGCCCTCGGCCCGTTCGTGCGAGAACTCGCGACGCCGCAAGTGTTGGCGCTGACCGCGACGGCCAACGACGAGGCGTTTGTCGAGATTCGCAAGGCACTCGGCATCGATGCATGGGTGATCGACCCGACCGTGCGTGAGAACCTGCAGGTCGTCGATGCGCGAAACACGCGCGACAAGAACGCCTACATCGCGCGCGAATTGGACTGCGACGGCAAGGCGATCGTATATTGCAATTCGCGCTCGGAGGTGACGAAGCTCGCCGAACGTTTGCGCGGGCGGTTCGGTCCGTCCGTCGCGTTCTACCATGCGGGCATTCCGACGCCCGAACGGACGGTCATCGAGGATCTGTTTCGACGCGGCGAAGTGCGCGTGATCGTCGCGACGTCGGCGTTCGGCGAAGGCATCGACCTGCCGGACGTGCGCGACGTCGTCCTCTATCATTTGAATTTCGATTTCACCGGCTTCAATCAGATGGCCGGTCGTGCGGGGCGGGATGAAGCCGCGGCGCGCATCCACCTGCTGTATGGCGACGGCGACCGGCGCATCAACGACTATATCATCGCGCGCAATTCCCCCTCGCTGCAGATGCTTCGCGAGCTGTATCGCGGAATGCGGGGGTTGGCTTCCGGCGACGTTCTGCGCATGACGTACGAGGACGTCGCTCGGACGCTCGATCTCGAGATCGCCGACGGGTCGACCGTCGGCGCCGCCGTGCGGATTTTCGAAGAAGGCGGCTTGGCGGAGGCCGGCAGCGACGACGATGGGCGCTTCGTTCGCTTTCTAAACATGGCCGCGAAAGTCGACCTAACCAAGACCGCCCGCTTCGCCGAAGGTCAAGCCGATCGCGAAGCTTTCGATCGCTTCTGCGACCTCGCGCTCGAAGCCGACGCCGCAACCTTAGAACAAATCATCAATCGGCCCATTTATCCGGACCGCGTAGCGCTCGAAGCGTAGTCCGCCACTTACGAAGCGTCGCGCGCAACGTACGCGAACCGGCCGGGCATCCATTCGCAAAGGCTGCCGTCCGTTAAGACGAACGACTCGCAGCCGTCGACGTCGGCGTTGAACCCCTCGTTGCGCGTTTTCGTCCGCACCCAATCGACGTTCTTCTCCTGACGCGCTGCCGCGCGCACCTTACTATTGGAGAACTGCGGCGCTTTGGTCAACGTGTTGAGCGTTCGCGCTAGCGTTTGTGCTTGACTCATGGCGCGCAGCATATCACTTTGGCGGTGAGACTGGAACTGCACGCGTGTTCGCGAAGGGCCGCGCATGGCTACACGACCGTACGAGACGCTGCTGTACGATATCAGCGACGGCATCGCGACGCTGACGCTACACCGCCCCGAGCGCATGAACGCATTCACGGCGCGCATGATGCTCGATCTGATCGCCGCTTTCGACGCGACCGACGGCGACGATGCGGTCAAGGCCGTCATCGTCACGGGCTCCGGCCGCGCGTTCTGCGCGGGAGCCGATCTCGGCTCGGGCGGGTTGACGTTCGACTACGCGGCTCGAGCGGACGAGGCGCGCGACGAAGTGCGCGTCGGCGGCGTATATCGCGACGGTGGCGGACGCGTGACGCTGCGAATTTACGATAGCCTCAAGCCGGTCATCGCCGCGGTCAATGGCGCCGCCGTCGGAATCGGCGCGACGATGCTGCTGCCTATGGACATTCGCATGTCGTCGACTCAAGGACGATTCGGGTTCGTTTTCGCGCGACGCGGCATCACGACGGAGGCCGCGTCGTCCTGGTTCCTGCCGCGCCTCGTCGGAGTTTCGACGGCGCTCGAGTGGTGTTACTCGGGCCGGGTCTTTGCCGCCGAAGAAGCGCTGCAGCGCGGACTCGTGCGATCCGTTCATGCGCCTGACGAACTGTTGCCGGCGGCGCGTCTTTTAGCGCGCGAATTCATCGACAATGCGGCGCCCGTTTCCATGGCGCTGACGCGCCAGATGATGTGGAAGATGCTCGGCGCCGACCATCCGATGGAAGCGCACAAGATCGACAGCCGCGCGATTGCGTCGCGCGGCGCTTCGGCAGATAGCCGTGAAGGCGTCGGCGCGTTTCTTGAAAAGCGTGCGGCCGTCTTCCCGAACACCATTTCGAGCGATATGCCGAAATTTTTTCCGTGGTGGACCGAACGTGAGTTTCGCTAAGCGCATGTGGCGCGCGTGGCGTCGGATCGTATCGAGCGCGCTTCGGCCCGCGCTCCTGTCGACATTCCTCGTGTTCGCGAGCGGCGTGGCGTGGGCCGGTCAAAATGGCTCGGGCATTCGCATCGGCACGATGGCTCCGGGCCCGCTCGATTTGATCACGGACGTCGCCGGCGTCAAGGTCGGGCAGGTCACGAAGATCTCGGGCGAGGGGCCGCTCGTGCCCGGCAATGGCCCCGTGCGTACGGGGGTAACGGTTGTCGTTCCCGACGACGATATCTGGAACGACCGCGTTGCGGCGGCGACGTACGACTTGAACGGCAACGGCGAGCTGTCGGGAGCGCACTGGGTCGACGAAGCCGGCTTCTTGGAGGTCCCCGTGGCGCTCACCAATACGCTCAACGTGGCGCGGGTCGATGACGGCGTCATCGATTGGTTGATCGCGCGCCACCCGCTGATCGGAATCCGCGACGACGTTCCGCTTCCGGTGGTCGCCGAATGCGACGATCAAGGCCTAAACGATATCCAGGGCCGCCACGTGTCTGCGCGCGATACCGTGGCCGCCCTCCAAGGCGCGGCGACGGGAACGTTCGCTCGCGGCGGTGTCGGCGCCGGAACCGGCATGCGAGCCTTCGGTTTCAAAGCGGGTATCGGCTCGGCGTCGCGCGTCACGTCTCGCGACGCTGGGACCTACACCGTCGGAGTACTCGTCAACGCCAACACGGGCGACCGCAGCGAGCTGCGCATCGACGGCGTTCCGGTCGGCAAGGAATTACAGAACGTCGACAAGCCGATCTATCCGAGTCACGCTTACCGGCCGCGGAACGGACGGGCTGCCGACGGCAGCATCATCATCGTCATCGCGACCGATGCGCCGCTCGATCATCGGCAACTCGTGGAAATTGGAAAACGCGCGGCTTTGGGTTTAGCGCGAACCGGCGCTACGTCCCACGTCTCGAGCGGCGATCTTTTCATCGCGTTCAGTACGACCAACCGCTATCCGCGCAACGGTCCCAAAAAACCCGTCGCGCTCGTCGACGACGACGAAACGATGAACGAATTGTTTTCGGCGACGATCGAGGGCACCGAAGCCGCGATCGATGATGCATTGTTTTCGGCGAAAACCATGACCGGGGAGAGTGGAGTGACGTTGTTCGCGCTGCCGCTCGATCGCGTTAAAGCGTCGCTTGCGGAACACCGCATGCTGCAGCCTGTCCGCTAAGCGAGTCTCTTCGAGAGACTACGACTTGCGAAGCAAAGGCTTGCGTTACTGATCGAGTCCCCAGTTCGTCGCGAGCGGCGCACCGCGCTTTACTGTGGTTGCGATGAAAACGCCGCCGGCGCCCAGAGTTCCGTCGACGACGGTCGGCTTGCCTGGAAAGAGTGGTTCCGAGACGCGCTTCGCGGTGAACGCTCGAGCCGCATCCACGCGCAACAGACGGCCGTTGCGCAATTGGATCGTCAGTAAGTGGCCGTCGACGCTTTGAAGCGTTCCGAAAAAGCGGTGCTGCGGTCCCGTTGCCGCGGCGGGGATGACGTGATGGGGCGGCGCGGTCGTCTGAGCGCTCGCGACGGTCACGCTCGTTCCGAGCGCGAGCGTTGCGAGTCCGAGGGCCGAGATTCGTAGGTTCATCGTGCTGCTTTCAAACCTGTCGTTCGTTAGTGCGTACCGAAGACGGTAACTTGTCCGTCGGTAGCGAGATAGACGCGGCCGTTGGCGATCAGCGGCGTGATCAGAGCGCCGCCCGTGTTTCCGTTTCCGGTCCAGCGGCCGGCGTTAGCGGCGAAAAGCGCTCTGCCGAGATTCGAGCCGTCGAAGGCATACAGCGCGATCGTCCCGGTTCCGTTGGTGCCGCCGGGCGGCGTTTTGATAGCCCAGACGACGGCGGTTCCGGCCCGCGTTCCATTCGAAGAAACGATCGGGGTGACGCCGGCGTTTCGGTTTTCGAGCGTTCCGACGTTGGTGGACGACGTGAAGATCAAACCGTAGCCGGTCGCCGTGTTGAGTGTATACGCATTGAGGCTGGGTGAGCCCCCGTACAGAATCTTTTGTGCACCGGTCGAATCGACGAAGTATGCGGGGCCGCCGAACGTGCCGCCCGCCGTATTCGTCTCGAACGGAATCCGATCGCTCGAATTCAGCCCGCCGAGATTATCGCGGTTAAGCAGATATTTCACTCCCGTTTTGCCGCCGGCAATGGCCAAGTGCGGGTACGGGCCGGAGCTTTGATCGGGCAGCAGCATGACGCCGCCCGAGCCGAGGTCTTCATCGTTTTGCGAATCGCGCTGCCACGTCGCCGGCGTGAAGAACGTACGTTTCGTGAAGTCTAGATTCGGCGGGAGCCTCAGGACGCTCATGGCATAGTCCGAGCCGCCATTGTCCGCAGGGCCGTTACCCGTCGCGAAGTAGACGTTGCTTTGCGCGTCGGCCGCGATGCCGAAGCCGCCCTGCCAAATGCTTCCTAAGAATCGCACGCCGGCAATCGTGCCAAGGTCCTTATCGGTCGTGTCGATCGAGGCCGCGGTTTGCGCGAGAGTGTCCGGGTTGTACGAGATGAGCCATCCGTGCGCTGCGTCGGAGTCGAAGTCGCAGTGCGTGGCCAGCGGCACGTAGAGCGTATTGTTGGTTTCCAACAAGGCGGCTCGATTGAAGTTAAACAGTGCGTCCGTGCTGGCCGTACCGCCGGAAGCAAGCGCCACCGATCCCGATACTTCGACGGCGCCGACTGCGTCCGCGCCGTTAGCGAGTGAGAGCGCGTGCAAGCGCAGGTGCGGAGTCCCGTTCTCGTTGGTCGGTACGACGACGTACATGCGGTTGCGGTGTCGATCGATGACCGGCGTCCCGTTGATGCCGATGTTCGGCCAATTATCGTCGCAGCCGGTATCCGAAGCGAGCTGTTGTCGTATGCCCGTTCCTTTGAAATCTCGACGCCACAGTAAGCCGAGCGTGTCGGCATCGTACGCGTAAACGACATCCGTCGAGTCCGTCACGATCAGCACGTTATGTTTCGAACCGTCGGCGAAAGTCTGCGCTGACAGATACAGCGGCTGCGAGTACGACTTCCCGGCCGTCGTCATCGTGCCGATGAGGTGAAACGCACTCGATGCAACGTTCGTTGCGTTGAGCGTCGTCTCGTACTGATACCAGCCGGTGCGTAAGTTGTTGTTGTGATACGTCGTGTTGTCTTGGTTTGCAGGTGACGGCCCGCCGCCGGGCCCGATCGTCGCGATCGTGAGTCCGGCGACCTGATGCCGGCTGGTGCTGCCGCCCGTCGAGCTCGAAAAGCCGAAACGCACCATCGACGGAATCGCCGGCTGACCGTTCAATCCGACGATATTCGTCGCGGGAATGTCGTTTACGAAGCCGTTGCCATCGTGGAAGTCGATCGCGACGGATAGCACGCCGGCTGCGGTCAACGTGATTTGAATCGTCGGCGCGTTGGCTGGACGCGTCTTCGTGCCCGGCTGGTCCAAGTTAAACGGAAGGCTCGCCGCCTTACCGCTCGCATTTTTGGCACCGGTGAGGTAGCGCCAATTCGTCGCGGCCGCGCCGCGGACGGCGACAGTTTCCGGAATCTGGCCCGGGCCGCCGACGCGACCTTCGGTGGGATTCGAAAAATTTCCATACTCGTCGAGAGCCACGCCCAGATAGGCGTTCGCGATGCCAGAGCCGTTCGTACCGTTCGCATACCCGATCGAGCCGCCCGGTTGTCCAGCCTTCGTCGGCGACGCTTTGCTCGCGTCGCTAAGGAATGCGACGACGCCGTCGGCACCTCGCGCCGAACCTCCGAACGAGTAATCGGTAAAGGTAATAACTAAACCCGCAGAAGTCGAAAATATCGGATTTTGCGGGATAGTGATGAAGCCCAGCGTGTATGTACTCGGCGGCGTCAGTTCTAGCGCCCCGGCGCCGCTTGCATCGAGCGGCGCTGCAGCGCCGCAGGCGGGCACGGAACTTGCCGGCGTAGCGCTCGTTCCGGCCGTCAGGCAGGTGGAGCCGGCAAATACGTACTGATTCGCCGTCGTCGCGGAACCGGTCAGCGGTGCGTTCAAGAGCGTCGTCCCTGCCGACGCGGTACGCTCGTTCGAGGCACGCCGAAAGCGTAGGGAGGTCTGTCCGTATGGCGAGCGGGGAACCGCGGAACTCGACGGCTGCGGCCGGCCCGAAATCGCGCGCGCGTTCGTTTGCGCTGCGACGGGAACTTGCAATAGGCTGACGAGACCGACGGCTAACGTCAGTCCGCTCGAAATGCCTCGGCGCAGGCCTTGATGCATAGTGGACCTTCTGCTGACTCAAAACGTTCTCGTAACGACGACTGCCGCGTCGGCGTCGGAAGTATCGTTACGAATGCGATCGTGCGACGTGTTCGCGCAAAGTTCGAGTAAGCGGGTTGCGTCGCCGACGTTATCAGCTAAACCATAGCAAGCTCGGCGGCGGGCGAAACGAGTCTTTTGGTACGTAACGAGGTGCGAAAGGTCCCTTTGAGTTTTTTCGTTACGGTGTAGATACGATCGCACGGTCCGTCATCGTCGTAACGTTCGTTCGGCTGGCTTCGCCGATTTTCGTGCGGCGCTCGAAGCTACGGGAAAGGCAACTGTGCCGTGGAGTGTTTGTTCTTAACCACGAGCTCATGTTATGCGACGTGTGAAATGTGCGTCAGCTGCGAGCAGCGTTATGCAACGACCTTTGCTACGCCGGCTTCGCCGACGGATTTATAGAAAGCGTTATCCGTCTCCGAAATCTGCGGAGCCCACGGGTCGACTTGCTTGGGAGTGACCGGAAAGTGGATCGTGGGACCGTACGCGTTTGAATAATCGGCATCGTTGAACGGCGCAAAGTCGTCGCTCTCGCGATGCGCTAGGACCGTATCGGCGATCGCGTCGCGAGCGGTCTGCGCGGCCGTTCGCAATGAAGAACTCAGGCGCCCGTCTTCGGCGAACGTTTGGTAAAGAGCGAGTGCCGGACGGTCCGCTCGCCACGGCAAAGTTTTACCTTCGGGAAAGCGCACCATGCCGTCGATAGCGCGTGCGTCTTGACGTAGCGCCGTGCGCTGCGTGCGCTGCGCGGCGCCGGCGACGATTTCGGCGTCGAGAGCTTTGACGGCGGTTTGTACGGCAGCCGTTTTTCCGGGGTCGAGATCGATGACGTCGAAGGCGGCCGCGGGTCCAAATCCGTTCGCGCCGCCGTACTCGGTGTCCATCGTTCTGTTCACGACCCCCGCCGCCATGGCACTCGCATCGTCCATATGCGCGGCGATGTCGTGCGCGACGCTCGTCGGAACGCCTGGTGCGAGCATCGTCTCGGGCGACGCGGCGAGAAACTTCACGCCTGCATGGGACAGTGCCGAAGAAAACGCGACGGTCGCCATGAGACATTGGTTGGCAACGACACCGTCGACCGCCCGTCCCGCGTCTTCAGGATGCGCTTTCAAGTGCATTGCGACGCCGTCCGAAATAGCGCCCGCGATATCGTCTTCGCGCATGATGTGCGCGCGGCCGTGATCCGACTGTAGGCCTCCGCCGTCGCCGCCGCCGTGATCGATGAGATCGATCCACGTCTGCCGTGCGTGCGAGATCTCGGCTCGATCGAGGACGTGCGCGACGAATTTTGCGAGATCGGTCCTAGCCGACATGTCGTGCGCGGGCGAGACCTTAACGTCACTTTCGATCCGGCCATCGGCGATCGAGTACGATTCCGTCCGTAAGACGTGTTCGGGTTCGAAACCGGGACGCGCGGTCGTGTCTTCGACCGCGAACTCGATGTTGGGATCGCCCTTGCTCGTTTTGAGCGCTTGCGCGATCGTCACCGCCTGAATGTCGTCGAGATTGTTGTCGCCGTCACGATACAGTCCGAATTCCAGAGACCGCGACGTGCGCTCGGTATTGACCGATCCGACCATATTGAAAAGTGCCTCCGCAACAGAATGAAGTCGGAGCACTATTGCGACGGGCGACGGTTACGGCAAGTCCGCTTGCGGTCGTGCGACTCTCCTTTTGTTAAAACGGTCCAAGCCGAATTCTCATCTCGCAACTAAGCACGGGTAACTGTATGCCTACTTGACCTCGAATCGGTTCTAAGATCGGAAACCGCCGATCGCCGATCGCTCATTGATCGGAATGGCCGGAACGGGGCCGTCTTCGCCGCAGGCCGTCAAAAGTGGACTATCTGAATTCCGGGCCGAGCATAGTGCCAGGCATATGGCACAGTCTCGGGCGATACTCATCGTGAGGCAGCCGGCGTATGACGCCGCAGCGGCCATACAACCGTAGGAGAAGTCGCGTTTGAACGTTGTGACCGTAGCGCCGACGATGATTGTCATCCCCTTCTTATGGGGAGCGTTGTTCGCGGTCGTGCTGGTTTGGCTCGCCGTCGTCGTTCCGGCGCGCAAAGAGACGGCTGCGAAAGTGGCGGCATTGTGCGAGCGCGAAGTCGAACTTGCGGCCCTACGCGTAGTGCTCGCGACCATTCGCTCTCAGAGCGCTCACGCGCTCGAGCGAATTACCGCTCTGACGGCGACCGGGGCCGAACTGGCGCGAAACCTCGAGCGCAGCGCGGCGCGGACGGGTGAAGTCGAACGGGCGCTCGCAAGCGCGACCGCAACGATCGACCAAATGAGGCTGAGCGAAAAGGACGTGGACGCGCGTCTGCAGCGCGTTGCCGCCACGTATGTCAACGAAGCCCGTGAGGTCCTCGTCAACGCTGCGGCCGAGCGATTCCAGGGCGATGCCGCGGCCTTCCGCGAGCGGCTGTCCGCATCGGTCGCGCCGCTGAACGAGCGCATTGACGTCCTCGGCAAATCGCTCACCGACCTCGGCGTCGCGCGCACGCAGGATCAGGAGCGCGTCGCGACTCTTCTCGAAGGCCTCAACGCGAAGATGGCCGGCATCGACGACGCAACGCGCCGCGTCGAGCGCGTGCTCGGCAATTCGCAGGCACGCGGATCGTGGGGCGAGTTCGAACTTAAGCGGCTGCTCGAACTCACCGGCATGACGGAACACGTCAGTTTCAATACGCAGGAATCAGGTTACGGCAGCGATGCCGCCGGCCGTCCCGACGTCGTGCTCCGTATCCCCGGAAATCTCACCGTTCCTATCGACGCAAAGGTTCCGTTCGCGCGTTATCAAGAGGCCGTCTCGGCGCAGTCGGAAGCCGAGCGCGAGCCGCTGCTCGATCAGGCGGTGGCTGCAATCCGCGGTCACGTCAAGGTGCTTGGCGCACGCAGATATCACGATCGGGCCGCGTGCATCGGTTGGACTATCATGTTCGTGCCGATCGAAGCGATGCTCGCAACCCTCTTCGCGCGGGATCACGAAATCTTCGAAGTCGCAAAGACCGCGCGAGTCCTCATCGCAAGTCCGCTGACGCTCATGCTGTACCTCGAAGCGTTCTCGCGTGGTTGGGCGGCGCAGAAGCAGAGCGAGAACGCGGCGCTGATCCTCGACGAAGCCCGAACGCTCGTCATGCGTTTGAGCAACTTCACGGAAAAGTTCGGTAAGGTCGGCACGACGCTGAACAGCGCGCTCGACAAATATAACGAGGCGGTCGCGACTTACGAAGGCCGCCTCGGACCGCAAGCTCGCAAGATCGTGGCGTTGCGCGGCGATACCGAGGAGGCGCCGCTCTTGACCGAGCAACTAGCCCGGGCGCGGGTTGTCGACGAATCTCGACTCCCGCTCGCTCTGCCTCGCATCGTCCCGGCGCCCGACCGCCGCGAAGCGCGCTGAGCAGAGTTCATAAGGCCAGTCGGACGAATAGTTCGGCCAGCTCGCGCTTGCGTTCGAAACCGATGCCGGGCGATTGCGGTAATTGCGTTCTCCCGTTTTCCACAACCATCCCATCCGCTAGACCGCCGAAAGGCTGGAAACTAAACGGGTTGAGTTCCGAGCCGCCGAGTTGAAGCGCGCCGGCGACGTGCAAGGTGTAGAGGTGTCCCCCGTGCGGCCAGAACGCGGAGCGCGGCCACCCGGCGCGTTCGAGCAGCCGCACGATGCGCAGATAACCCGGTAGTCCGTAACAGTGCGTCGGATCGAATAAGAGAATGTCGCGGTCGCGCCGCAGACCGCCGAATCGATCGAGCAACTGCGCTTCCGCCACTGAGAATAGCGCTTCCCCGGCCGCGATGGGGTGCGAATATCGGCGCGCGACCGCCGCATGCGTATCGAAGTCCAGCGGATCGCAAACGTCCTCGAACCACGAGAGGCCATAGGGTGCGAGCGCATCCGCAGCTTCGAAGCTCTGCTCGCGTTCGTAGGCGTTCATCGCATCGACCGCCAATCGATCGGCCGATCCGAGAACCGTGGCCGCAGCTTCGATTCGGTGAAGGTCGTCCGCGATCGGCGCGCCGCCGATTTTCATCTTGGCGTGCGTGAAACCGCGGTCGAGCACGCGACGCATCTCGTCTGCGAGCCGGCGCCCGTCGTCGGCCGGATAGCGGTAGCCGCCGCCGCTGTAGACGCGCACGCTGCTATCGTCCGCCAATTCGTTACCTATTCGCCGCTTGATGAATGCGTGAAGAGGT
>JALYUE010000107.1 GCA_030853925.1 Vulcanimicrobiota bacterium
GCGTAGAGCTGCGGCTGGCTTTGTGTGAAGACGAACGCGTCGTTAGTTTCGAGTTGGCGCACCGCGGTCGCGAAAGTGCGCAGCGCTTTGCGCGCGGCTTCCTCGTACGTCCACAGCCACGCCACATCGAGATGCGAATGTCCGACACACGACAACGCTTCGCCGGGCGCGCGCGCGGCGAAGCGGGGCGCTCGCGCGACGCGCTCGAAAACGCCCAAAGAGCGCGACGGCAATTCCGACGCGCGTGCGACGAGCCAACGCCAGCGCAGGCCGCCGCTTGCGGGCAATCCCGTCGCGGGAAGGGCGCGGCGCTCGACTTCGAGCGTCAGTTCGCCCGCAACGGCGCCGTCGAGCGAGAAGGCCCGATGTTCGCGGTCGAAGGCTCCGCGCACGACGCCCGCAACCCGCAGTAGGGCGCCCGTGCGCGTCCGGTAGCGCAATTCTCGCGGCTCGAGGGCTGCGGTGAGCGATTCGCGGGTCCGTAGAACGACCGTTGCCGAACTTTCGGCGATCGGCTCAAGATCGAAGCGCGCGCCGTTTTTTATTCGCCGTCCCAATAGTCCAGCACGGGACGATCGCGCAACATCAGGTCCGAGTCTTCGATCAGCACTTTATGAGAATCCGGATAATAACACACGTCGCGCGCGTCGGTGTTCGCGATCATCAACACGTCGCACGCTTCCTTCGATGCGTTGACGAGCTTATGCGCGCCACCCGGCCGCGTTAGAAAAGCGACGTAGTCGCCGGCACGCAGGGGCACGTCGCCGCGCGGCGTGACGAGGGTGCACCGGCCGCTCATCACGACGAACAATTCTTCTTCAGCCGCATGCCAGTGCAGCGGACACGAGGCGTTCCCGGGCAGCAGCCGCAGCAAGCGGTATCCGAGCTTTTCCGCTCCGATATAGTCGCCGATCTCGAAAACGCTTGCCTCGAAGCCGGGCGGCTCGCCCGGAAACGTCTTCCACACCGCGTCGTCGATGTGGATGCGGTTGACATAGACGTCGGACCGGGCTTCCAAGCATGCGCCGAGCACGCGATTCGCGCCACCGAAGAGGCAGGCGCCGTCACCTACGAGCAGATGTTCGGCACCGAGCGCCCAAATTTTGCGTAGCGAGAGCACGGCGCGTGGCGGATCGGCGAGTTTTTGGTCGGGCATGAGACGCAGGGAGCCTGCGGGATCGCCCCACAACGCGTCGCCGACGATGACCATTTTACGATCCGCGAAAAACAACGCGAACTCGCCGGGAGTTTTCAGCCCGTCGAGTGCGACCACCCGCGCGCCGCAAACGCAGTCGCCGTCGCGTAATTCCCGATCGACCGGGCCGCTAAGGAGCGTTGCATCCTGCGCGCTCGCCGCGAGTTTGGCGTCGAACCTGGCTGCGAGTGCGCGGGCGTCGCGTTCGTGATCGCGGTTCGTGATGACGATCCACGCAAGGCCGCCACGGCTTGTCATTTCGGCGGCATCCGCCTCGGGAAGCGGCAGCGGGTCGACGGCGAAATTCCCCTCGGGAGAGTCGACAAAAAATGAGTTAAAGAACAAATTCCGGTCCGGCTGCCATACGGACCACATCGCGACGCCGGAAACGACGGTTTGCTGCACCCTCCCGGTTTCCGCGACCGGAAGGACGCTTCCCTAGCAACGGATGCAATCCTAAGCACGGAGGCATCCGCGCGCGCCGAACACAATTCCGAATCGATCCCCGCTGTAGAAAGACTCGATGCCGTACCGTTCTTTGACGCTTGCCTTAGTGTTGCTGGTCGCCTGCGTTTCGTCCGCGCGCGCCGACGAAGGCATGTGGACGCTCGACAACTTCCCCTCCGCCAAAGTGATGCAGACGTACGGAGTATCTCCGTCCCCGCAGTTTCTGAGCCACGTGCAGAAGGCGTCGCTGCGCATCGCGGGCGGCTGCTCGGCTTCGTTCATCTCGCCGCAAGGCCTCGTCATGACGAATCATCACTGCGTCGTGGAATGCGTCGGCCAACTTTCGACGGGACAACAGAACTTCGTGCAATCGGGCTTTCTCGCTAAACGCTTGGAAGACGAGAAAACGTGTCCCGCCTTCGAACTCGATCAACTCGTTCAGATCGAAGACATCACGGCGAAGATTCAAGGCGCGACGGCGGGCAAGACGGGAGACGCGGCCAACGTCGCGCAGCGCGCGGCCGAAGCCGCGGCGCAACAATCGTGCGGGAAGGATCCGGCGACGCGTTGCGACGTCGTATCGCTCTATCACGGCGGCATCTACGATCTCTATCATTACCATCGCTACACCGACGTGCGCTTGGCTTTCGCTCCCGAATTCGCCGTTGCGCAGTTCGGCGGCGATCCGGACAATTTCAATTTTCCGCGCTACGATTTTGATATTGGGATCGTGCGCGCGTACGAGAACGGTAAACCGGCGGTCACGCCCGACTATTTGAAGTGGAGTTCGAACGGCTCGAAGCCGGGCGATCTCGTCTTCGTCTCGGGAAACCCGGGCAGCACCTCGCGCGAACTTACGAACGCGCAGCTCGCGTACGTGCGGGACGTCAGCTTACCCGAGCAGCTGCCGCAGCTCGCCGAATTTCGCGGCATCCTGGAAGAGTTCCAGCGGCGCGGCGCCGAGCAGCAGCGCGAGGCGAACGAAACGCGTTTCTACGTCGAAAATTCGTTCAAAGCGCTGCGCGGCCAACAGCGAGCGCTGAGCGATCCGGCGTTTTTCGGCGCGAAAATCGCGGAAGAACGCAAGTTGCGCGATGCGGTTTCCGCGAATCCCGCGTTGCAACGTGTGGCGGGCTCGGCATGGGACGACATCGCCCGTCTGCAGACGTTGCGCGCTCAGCTCGCGCCGCGTTACCAGGCGGTCAATGGCTACAGCTTCGACGCCGGCCTGCTCGGTTACGCCCGCACCCTCGTACGCGCGGCGGCCGAACGTAAGAAACCGAATGGCGAACGACTACCGGAATTTACCGATCAGTCGCTGGTTGCCGTCTCGCAAGAATTGAGCGCACCGGTTCCGGTCTATTCGGATCTTGAGGAAATTTCGCTCGGCTTTGCCTTGACGAAGCTGCGAGAAATCCTCGGGACGGACGATCCGCTCGTAAAGAAATTCCTCGGCAAGGAAGCGCCGGAGGTGCTGGCGCGGCGTCTCGTCACCGGCACGAAGCTCGGCGATCCCGCCGTGCGCAAAGCGCTCTTCGACGGCGGCGCCGCAGCCGTTGCCGCGTCGACGGATCCGATGATCGCGTACGCCAAGCTCGTCGACCCGGATGCCCGGAGCATTCGCAAAGACTTCGAAGCGCGCATCACGGCGCCGTCGCGCGCGGCAGCCGAGCGCATCGCAAAAGCGCGGTTCGCCGTCTACGGTAAGAGCGTCGACCCGGACGCAACGTTCACGCTGCGGCTCAGCTATGGTGCCGTCAAAGGCTTCGACGCCAACGGCACGCCCGTCGCGCCATATACGACGGTCGGCGGGCTATTCGAACGCGCGACCGGAGCTCCGCCGTACGCTCTGCCGCCGAGTTGGCTTGCGGCCCGCTCGACGCTCGCCCCCGCGACGCCCATGAATCTGGCGACGACGAACGACATCATCGGGGGCAACTCCGGCAGTCCGCTCATCGACAAAGCGGGATCGATCGTCGGCCTCATTTTCGACGGAAACATCTATTCGCTCGGCGGCGATTTTGGTTACGATGGTACGCGCAACCGGGCCGTAGCGGTGGACAGCCGCGCACTGCTTGCCGGGCTCGGCAAGGTCTATCATGCCGATCGGCTCGTCTCGGAAATCGACGCCGCGCGAAAGTAGCGCTAGCGCGTGAACGCGTGCCGGTCGTCAGCGTCCAGAATGTCGAGAATTTTCGTAAGTTCGGGACGAACTGCCATAACGGGGTGGCGTTCGCGCACGCGCACCTGATCTTCGGCCGACATGCGCTCGACGACGAAGCTCTCGAGCTTCGCATTAAGCGCCGGCGCGAGCGTCGCGTCGATACGAGCGCGCAGCCACTCGAGGAGGGCATCCTCGTCGGATGCGCTCGCGACGGCCTGGCGCAAAAGGTCCATATCGAGCCCCAACCGCTTGACGACGAAGGCGCTGAAGCCCGCGTCGTGATTGAGATAGTCGCCGAGATTCCCCCCGGGCAATTCGGCGCGAAGCTTATCGACCGTGCGCGCTAAAAGGAAGAATCCTAAAAGGGCGTCGCGCGACGGACGAGGCGGGTGCGTGCGCAGATCGAGCGGTGTCATGACCTTCCCCGTACCCTGGCGCGCCGCCGCACGCCTTTAAGGTTGCTCCGACACAGATGGCCGCCTTTACATGTCGGATGACGATGGTGTTTCTTGGATGTATTCGCCCGATCGTCTGACTGCTCCAAGCGCCTTCACATCTGTCGACCGCTTAAATGCCGACCAGTTCCTTAAGCGCGTGCTGGAAAATCTTTGGCGCCTTGCCTTGAAAGAGTACCGACTCGTTGCCACCGATCTGTTTGCGCAGTTCGAGCAACTCGTCGCGTAACGCCGCCGCTTTCTCGAATTCGAGATTACCCGCAGCCTCTTTCATCTTCTTCTCGATGTCGCCGGCCATGGCGAGCGCCACTTCGCGCGGCAGCTTGTCGCCTTTAAGCTTCGAGGCATTCGTCGTCGCCTCGACCGATGTGACGAGATCGAGGATGTCGCGCACTTCCTTACGCACCGATTTCGGCTCGATGCCGTGCGCGGTGTTGTGCAAGATTTGCTTCTCGCGGCGCCGCTTGGTTTCGCCGATGGCTCTTGCCATGGATTCCGTAATCACGTCGGCATACATGATCACCTTACCTTCGACGTTGCGCGCCGCGCGCCCGATCGTTTGAATGAGCGACGTGCCACTGCGCAGATAACCTTCTTTGTCGGCATCAAGGATGCCGACGAGCGATACCTCGGGCAGGTCGAGGCCTTCGCGCAAGAGATTGATGCCGACGAGAACGTCGAAGACCCCCTTGCGCAAATCGCGCAGAATCGCGATGCGTTCGAGCGTCTCGACTTCGCTGTGCAGATACCGAACCTTGAGGCCGTTCTCGAGTAAGAAGTCGGTCAGGTCCTCGGCCATTTTCTTCGTAAGCGTGGTAACGAGCACGCGTTCGTCGGAATCGATGCGCTTGCGGATTTCTTCCATGAGATCGTCGACTTGATGCTTGGTCGGACGCACCTCGACCTCGGGGTCGACGAGCCCGGTCGGCCGGATGATCATCTCGGCCACTTGTGTGGATTTCGATAGCTCGTAAGAAGCCGGAGTCGCGCTGACGTACACGACCTGGTTGAGATGTTTCTGGAACTCCTCGAACATCAGCGGCCGATTATCCATCGCGCTCGGCAGCCGGAAACCGTGCTCGACCAAGATCTCCTTGCGCGAGCGGTCGCCCGCATACATGCCGTGGACTTGGGGGATCGAGACGTGCGACTCGTCGACGAAGAGCAACCAGTCCTTGGAAAAGAAATCGAGCAAGCAAGACGGCGTCGCGCCCGCCTCGCGGCCGGCCAAATGCCGGCTGTAGTTCTCCACGCCGTTGCAGTAGCCGACTTCGCGCAGCATGTCGAGATCGTACCGCGTGCGCATCTCGATGCGTTGGGCTTCGAGCAGCTTTCCGTTGTCCTTGAAATACTTGAGGCGCTCTTCGAGCTCGAGCTCGATCGCCGTCACCGCGCGTCGCAGCTTCTCATCGGGCGTGATGAAATGCTTGGCCGGAAAGATCGTCATGGCATCTTTCGACTCGACGTATTCGCCGGTCAACAAGTTGACGACGTTGATCGCCTCGATCTCGTCGCCAAAAAACTCGATGCGATGCACGAGTTCTTCATCGACCGCCACGAATTCGAGCGTATCGCCGCGTACCCGGAACGTGCCGCGAACGAGGTTGAGGTCGTTGCGGCGGTACTGCATGTCGACCAGGCGCCGGAGAAACACGTCGCGGTCGATCGACTGGCCGAGCTCGACCTTTAGCGACATCTCCATATAGTCGGCGGGCGAACCGAGGCCGTAGATGCACGAGACGGAAGCGACGATCAGGGTGTCCGGGCGGGTTAAGAGCGATTGCGTCGCGGCGTGGCGCAAGCGCTCGATCTCGTCGTTGATCGAGCTGTCTTTTTCGATATACGTGTCGGTGTGCGCGATGTACGCTTCCGGCTGATAATAGTCGAAATAGGACACGAAGAACTCGACCGCGTTGTTCGGGAAGAAATCTCGAAACTCGGCGCACAACTGCGCCGCCAGCGTCTTGTTGTGGCAGAGCACGAGCGTCGGCTTCTGCACGAGCTCCACGACGCGAGCCATCGCCATCGTCTTCCCGGAACCCGTGACGCCGAGCAGCGTTTGAGCCGGGTCGCCGCGGCGGATGCCTTCGGCGAGCTTGTCGGTCGCCGCCGGCTGGTCGCCCGCCAGCGCGTAGGGTGAAACCAGTTCGAATCGATCAGACATCAGTACGCCGTTGAACCCCCTCGAGGCGTTTGTTGTTGCAACCTGCAGACGACGTGCGACCGGCTCGGGAGCTCGGGTTCCGCAACAAAAGGAGATCAATGAAAATCGGTATTATCGGCGCAGGCAATATCGGCGGAGCCTTGACGCATCGCCTAACCAAGCTTGGCCATCAGGTCTTCGTCGCCAATTCGCGCGGCCCCGAAAGCCTCGCTAAACTCGCCGCCGAAACAGGAGCGACCGCGGTAACCACATTGGAAGCGGCTCGCAGGGGAGAGCTCGTCATCGTGACGATTCCGCTCAAAAACATCCCGGGCCTACCGAGCGATCTCTTCACGGATACGTCGCACGACGTCGTCGTCATTGACACGAGCAACTACTATCCGCAGCAGCGCGACGGCCGTATCGACGCTATCGAGAGCGGCACGACCGAAAGCCGCTGGGTCGAACGACAACTCGCTCGACCCGTCGTGAAAGCCTTTAACAACATCTACGCTCGGCACTTACTCGAAAAAGGCGTACCGACGGGCACCGTGGGACGGATCGCTCTACCGGTTGCCGGCGATGACGAGCGAGCCAAAACCGTCGTTCTGCAGCTCGTCGACGAGCTAGGATTCGACGCCGTCGACGCGGGCGGCCTCGACGAGTCTTGGCGACAGCAACCCGGCACGCCGGTGTACGGTACCGATTTCGATGCCGCCGGGGTACGGCGCGCATTATCGGAAGCGAACAGCGCTCGAACGCCCGAGTGGCGCGCCGCAATGTAGGAAACGTTCGCGCCGGAGAGAACGCTGGACTAAGTGTGCGCGAGCGCATAACTCTTCTTGGTTTTCAAGAGAGGCCTGCATTGAATTTTCCGCGTTTCCGGGGTGGACGAGTTTACGCGTCCGCCATTTTCGTATGTGCCGTGGCGGGCATGACGTGGCTCGCTTCGCCACCGGTCGCCGTTCGTTCGGCGACCTCGACGAACGTCGATTGGCCGTCGTATAACAACGATGTCGCTTCGAACCGATTCGCATCGCCGAGCCTTATTACGACGACCAACGTCGGCTCGTTAAAGACTTTGTGCAGCGCGAATCTCGGCACCGCTCAACGCTTCGAAAGCGGGCCCATCGTCGTCGCGGGCGTGATGTACGTGACGACGCTCGATCATACGTTTGCGCTGAACGCGGCCACATGTGCGACGCTCTGGACGAGCACCTACACGCTGCCGGCGAATTCGGGCGGGACCAATCACGGAGCGGCGTATGCGAGCGGGCGCGTCTTTCGCGGCTTCGTCGACGGACACGTCGCCGCGCTGAGCGCGACGACCGGCGCGCCGCTTTGGAACTTGAACGTGCGCAGCGTGTTGCCGAGCGGCAGCACCGAGTACATCGTCGGCGCGCCCATCGTTGCACAGAACAGCGTGTTCATCGGAACGGCGGGCGGCGAGAACGGTCAGATCTGCCACGTGGTCGCGATCGATCAGACAACCGGCCACATCGTCTGGGTGATGGCGACCATACCGTCTCCCAACACGACTTGGAAAGGCGCGACGCGCATGGCGGGCGGAGCGACGTGGTCGTCGATGACCTTCGACCCCGTCGCCGGGAAGCTGTACGTTCCGGTCGGAAACCCCGGCCCGGACTTCGATATACGTCAGCGCGCCGGAAGCAATCTCTATACCGACGCGGTGCTCGAACTCGATCCGAGAACGGGCGCGCTCGACCGCGCGGTACAACTCGACGCGCAGGACGATCACGATTGGGATATGGCGGCGACGCCCGCGATCGTGACCTTGGCAGGGGGAACGAAAGTAGCGCTCGCAGCCGGCAAGGACGGCTATTTGCGCTCGATCGACTTCGGCACGTTCCACCAACGCTGGCAGACGCCGGTCACGACCATCTTCAACGCGACCGCGCCGATCGCGACGAGCGGGACGCGTTTCTGCCCGGGCAAAGGCGGCGTGTTTTGGAACGGCCCGGCATATTCGCCTGCGACGGGCTTAGCGTACGTGAACGCGGTCGACTGGTGCTCGACCGTCGACCTCTCAGCAACTCCTCAGCCATACGTTCCGGGGCAAAGTTGGCTCGGCTCTTCGAACTCGTACGGAACGCCCGACGCGACGAAATCCGGCTGGCTCGATGCCGTCGACGCCACGACCGGTGCGAAGAAGTGGAGCTATCACGCGGCTACGCCGCTCGTCGCAGCGGTAACGCCGACTGCCGGCGGACTCGTTTTTACCGCGGACCTTAACGGCAACGTGTTCGCGTTCGATGCAGTTAGAGGTACCCTGCTGAAAACGATCGCGACCGGCCTGCCCGTCGGAGGCGGCGTTATCTCGTACGAAGTTTCCGGCAAGCAGTACGTGGCGGTCGCCGCCGGAATGTATTCGAGCGTGTTTGGAACGAAACAAGTCAATCCGTCGATCGTCGTCATCGGCTTCTAAGAGCGTGTCGCCGGGAGGGCGATCGTTAAGCGAGAGCCCGTTGCCGGCGCACTCTCTAACTCGAGGGATCCGCCCGCCCGCTCGATCGCGCGGCGGGCGATCGCAAGACCCAGTCCCGAACCATCGACGTCGCGCCGCGCGCCGCGATAAAAGCGATCGAAAGCGTGCGACGCCTCGTTCGCGTTCATACCCGGACCTTCGTCGGCAATGGCGATTTCGATGCGGTCGCCCGTACGTCGCACGCTAACGTCGATCGCACCGCGCGTATACTTGAGCGCGTTATCGACGACGTTCGTCAGCGCGTGCGTGAAGTCGATGGGATCGATAGAGGCGAGCCCGACGCTCGTCGCAGCGAGCTGCACCCGCCGGCCGGGCTGCGCTTCCGCCATCGGCAGAACGACGTCTTCGACGAGTTGGGCAACTTCGATCGGCTCGCTTGCGCCGTGCCTCGCTTCGTCTTGCCAGCTGTCGAGCAGCATGAGTTTTTCGATGAGCGACCCCATCAGCTGACTCTGCCGGTTCATCGTTTCCAAAATCCGGTCGCGATCTTCGGGCGAACGCAGGTCGCCTTTGCGTAGTATTGCGATGAAACCTCGCACCACCGTGAGAGGGGTGCGCAGCTGATGTCCGGCGTCGTTGATGAACTGGCGCATCGCGGCATTCGCGCGATCGCGTTCCCCGAACGCACGCTCCATTTGCGCGATGGCCGCATTATACGCGACGGCAAGCGAACCAAAGTCGGCGCGCGGGTCGGCGGCGATCGTCTGCGGCGACACTTGTCCGGAAGCAAAACGCTGCAGCGCGGTCGTCACGTCGACGAGCGGACGCAGCACCTGCTGCGTAATCATTCGCGCGAGCACGATTGCGAGCGCCAGCGCGAACGCGAGCGCGGCGAAAAATTCCGGCATCCAACTCGCGACCGTGGCGGCGAGAGCGGTATCGCTCGGCTTCACGATGACGTCGATCGCGCCGATATGAGCGCGCACGGACCGCAATCCGAACGTCGTCGCCAGCCCCATGACGAATTGCGGGAACGCCCCGGCCGCGTGCGGCTCGCCGCTAAAATCACCGCGGGCTCGCACGTCGACCGACGGTCCGGCCGGACGATGCGCCGTTTGCCACACTGCCGCGCGGCGCCGTTCGTCGACGAGGATAACGACTACGGTCGAACGCGGATAGCGTAAAGCCGCGAGCGGCGCCGCGATACGCGCGTCCTTTCGCGCGGCCGGTACGTCGATCGCTGCGACGACCCGGTCGAGCGTCAACGACAGGTCGCCGCGCAACGTCGCCAGATGGCCGCCGAAGACCAGCAGCATCGCGGCCGCGACGACGCAGCAAAACACGGCTGCGATCTCGGCTGCCGTAACCAGGAACAGGCGGCGGCCGAACGTCGAACTCATGCGGCGTTCTTCGCGCGCAAAACGTAGCCGACGCCGCGCAGCGTTTGGATCAACTTGACCGCTTCGCCGCTATCGATCTTGGCGCGCAAGTACGAGATGTACGTCTCGACGGTATTGGGTACGACGTCGCGGTCGATACCCCACACGAGGTCGAGCAGATCCGAACGCGTGAACACATGCTCGGGATTACGCACGAGCGCGCAAAGTAAATCGAATTCGCGGGTTGAGAGTTCGACGCGCCGGCTGCCGCGAAAAACGGCACGGCGTCCGACGTCAACGGTCAAATCGGCGTATCGGAACGACTGACTCACTTCCATGCGCGGACGGCGCAGCGCGGAATGCAGGCGCGCGATCAACTCCGCAAGCTCGAACGGCTTGCCGACGTAGTCGTCGGCACCCCGAGTCAAACCGGTCACTTTTTCGGCCGTTTCCGTCTTAGCGCTGAGCATCACGATCGGCGCGTCGGTCAACCGGCGCAGCGCGGGTAAGAGCGCGAAGCCGTCGAGTTCGGGCAGCATGACGTCGAGAATGATGATCTGCGGAGTCCACGCGCGCACCGCCTCGAGAGCGGCGGGGCCGTCGGCGACGTTGCGCACTTCGAATCCGGCCTGACCTAAGCCGTAGTCGAGCAGATCGCGGATGGCCGCCTCGTCATCGACCACGAGGACTCGAGCGCCGAGTGTTTCCACCACCTAACAATACTCTGAACTCGGCCGCCCGCTCCTGGGAGCTGCGCCTTCTGTCGTACGGGTTTCTGAGCGGGTCGCGGGGAATCAGTAAGAGCAACAAGCCACCCGTCGATGTGAGACCGCGGTCTCCCGGAGGTAGGACTGTGTCCCTGATCCAGAATCCTCTGCTCTTCAGCGGGAACTCGAACGTCGAGCTGGCACGCGAGATCGCGCAAAAAATGAACACGCGCTTGGGCAGTGCGCTCGTCGACAAATTCAAGAACGAAGAATGCCGCATCGAGATCAAGGAGAACGTCCGCGGCGCGGAAGTATTCATCGTTCAATCGATTTGCCGTTCGCAGAGCGGTAACTCGGTCAACGACTCGCTCATGGAGCTGCTGCTGATGATCGATGCGTTACGGCGGGCGTCGGCCTACCGCATCACGGCGGTCGTCCCATATTTCGGGTATGCGAAGCAAGACAAGAAAACTAAAGGTCGCGAACCGATCTCGGCCAAGCTCGTCGCCAACATCATCGAGAAGGCCGGCGCCGAACGCGTAGTGACGCTCGACTTGCACGCCGCGCAAATTCAGGGATTCTTCGATCTGCCGGTCGACAATTTGGTTGCCGCTCCTACGCTGTGTTCGTACTTGAAATCGCAGGGACTCGAAGGTCATCGGATCGTCGTCGTGTCGCCGGACGCGGGCGGCGTACCGCGCGCCGAGAACTTTGCCAAGCGTTTACGTTCGGATATCGCGATCGTTTTCAAACGGAGACCGGAGCCCGACGTGTCGGAAGTCACCGAGATCGTCGGCAACGTCAACGGCCGCATCGCCGTCGTGGTCGACGACATGATTTCGACCGGCGGCACCCTCGCCAAAGCGGCCGAAGCGCTCATCAAGCGGGGCGCCACGCAAGTATATACGTGCGCGACCCACGGCATTTTCGCGGGCGACGCCGTGCGCGTTCTGTCGGAATCGCCGATCGAGAAGATCATCGTTACCAACACCTTGCCGAACACCGAACTGACGCTCGGGCCGAAGTTTAAAGTGCTCTCGATCGCCCAGATCTTGGCCGACGCCATTAAACGCATCACCGCGAACCGCTCGGTTTCCGAGTTGTTCGCAAAAGACGACGAATCGTCCGTACCGCCCGTGCTTAACGCGACGGCCGGCATGCTCGGGCTTCCCGAGGTCTTCGCTCCCGCCTCGTCAGCGACGGGGTAACAGATAGGAACTATGGCTACCACGAACGACACGCTCGCGATAACGACGCGCCATCACATCGGAACGACCGCCTCGTCGGCGCTTCGTAAAGCCGGCAAAGTGCCCGGCGTTCTCTTTGGGCACGGTTCGGCTCCAGCTTCGATCGAAGTCGATGCGAGAGCGTTCGACGAACTGCTGCACCGCGGCGGTAAAAACCATCTGCTCGATATCACGATCGACGGCGGTTTACGCGACACCGCATTGATTCGCGAAGTGCAGCGCCATCCAATTACGCGCCGCGTCATTCATGCGGATTTACAACGGGTCGGCGCGACCGAAGAGATCGAAGCGTCGCTGCCGCTCGTGACCGTTGGAATCGCCGAGGGCGTCAAGAACTCGGGCGGCGTGATGGACGTCGTGCTGCACGAGATCGCCGTGACGGGTCCCGCGAACGCTTTACCCGAGTCGATCGAAGTCGATGTATCGAATCTCGGCATCAACGATCACCTCACGGCAGGCGACCTGAAGCTGCCGCCGTCGCTTAAGCTTGCGATCGAAGCGAGTACGATACTCGTGTCGATCGAAGCTTCGAAGACCGAAGCCGAAGCAGCCGAGGCCGCGCCGCCGGCGCCGGCAGCGGACGTGCCGACCGTCGACGAGACGGCGCCCGCAGAAGGCACCTAGCGCTGCCGACGACTCGGATCGTCGCCGGGCTCGGAAATCCGGGTTCCAAGTACGAGCGGACGCGCCACAACGCCGGCTTTCGAGCAGTCGACGAAGTGGCGCGCCGGATCGGCGTTACGAACTGGAAGACGAAGGACGAGGCGTTGCAGGCGCACGTAGCTGCGCGCGGCGTCGTGCTCGTGAAGCCCCTGTCGTTCATGAACGAAAGTGGCCGTCCCATCGGCCGCATCGCAAGCTGGTACAAGGTCGCTCCGCACGACCTGCTCGTCGTCAGCGACGATCTCGACCTGCCCTTCGGTCGCTTGCGGATGCGCGCGGGCGGTGGCAGCGGGGGCCACAACGGGCTTAAATCGATCGCCGAACACATTGGACAAGATTTTCCGCGTTTGCGCATCGGCATCGGCCGCGGCCACGACGATACGATCGACCACGTACTATCGAACTTCGGCATTACCGAAGAACGTGAGTTGCCCATTCTGCTCGACGTCGCGGCCGACGGCATCCTTCGCTGGCTCGAACGAGGGCGCGGCGACGCCATTCAATATGTGAACGGATGGCACGCCGTGAACGTCCGCTGATGGCGCACACGTTTGCCGGGCGCGTCTTCGTGCTGCGGATCGATTCCTCGCCCGTCGAACGCCGCACGACGCTCGAAGCGGATCTCGCATTTTTGATGCGGCGAGCGGTGCGCCCGATCATCGTGGCGCCGACGAGCGACGTCGCGCGCACGTACGTGCGTACGCTCAATCGGCAAACGAATCTGGCCGTCGGGTTGTGCGGTGCGGACGCCGCGCTCTTGCCCGCCGGGTCGCCGGGTCCCGTCGGCCGCGTTCAAACCGGCATTCTCGCCACGCTCACGGAAGCCGGCTACATCCCCGTCATCGAGCCGACCGCATACGGACTGGGAGACGACGACATCGCTCTCGCAGCCGACGACGTCGCGGCAGCCGTCGCGGCAGCTACCGACGCCGCGCGCGCGCTGTTCTTCGATGCGTCCGGCGGCGTGATCGATCCCGCCACACGAGCGCTGCTCGCGGAGCTCACACCAGCCGAGGCGCTCGCTCTCGCAGAGCGGGACGATATCGACGCAGGTGTGCGCGCCTTGATCCGGGCCGCCGCGCGCGGCGTGCGCGCGGGCGTCGGCGCCGCGCAAATTTTCGACGGGCGAATCGCGCACGCGGTCATCGTCGAATTCTTGACCGACCAGCATCTCGGTACGCAAGTGACCGGGACCGTCTACCTAGGTGCCGCTTGAACGTTCGCTCGGTTCGCAGCACCACGTTGGTTCTCGCCGGCGTGGTCGCAATGTGCTCGACGTCGCGAGCCGCGAACGGCCCGGCCGTCCTACCTGCCGGCTCGGGCTACGTCGGCAAAGGGCAGCTCGTCGTGCAGACGTCGTTCGGTGGGGGCGGCGACAAATTGACGGTTGGCGGCGACATCGCGCTCGAACAGCGCGAGTCGAGGCTGCGCATCGATATCCTATCGCTCGGCATCCCTGGAGCGGGCGCGGCCGTATCCTCGATACTCGCGACTCAGCTTTTTCCGCCCGGCGGCTTCACGATCGTATACGACCGTACCGCCTCAACCTATGTCGTGTGGTCGACGTCCAAGCGCAATTACTACACGAACGCCGGGTCGAGCGGGACTGCCACAACGCAGCAAGCCGGTTCCGCGGCAACCGCCATCGCGACCGCGGGCGACCTTTTTGCAGCGTTCGCGCCCGCGCGCGGACTTAAAGATGCGACGGCTTTCAATGCGTCGCTCTCCCTAGCCGGGCATGGCACGGTTAACGGGCATCCGGCCACCGGCCTCGATTATAGCTACGCGCGGACGCTGCGAGGCGGCGATGCGCTCGAGATTCACGGCCGTCTGCAGTTGGCGGACGACCTCGATGCGGTTCCCGTGGAGATCACTGCGAGCGTTAAGAGCAAGTCGATTCCGGAGAGTGCCCTGCGGCTCGACTTGACGACGCTCGCAAAACAGTTGCCCGCGAGTAGCGATTTCGACGTACCGCAAGGCTACGTGCGCGCTTCAAATCTCGGCGACGTGGTCGGCAAAGTGCTACCGCAATAAGCTAGCGGCAGGGATCGATACGGCCGGTCGCTTTCGCGATGCGCGTGCCGAGCGGTACGCTGTTGTAGAAATATAGCCGGGCGGCACGCGACGGGCATAACGTGGACAACGTTTCGTCTGCAATGCGCACGTATGCGCGCACGGCGGACACGCGGTCGTGCGTTAAGGCCAAGGCATACCCGTCGGCTTGCGCTTCGAGATTGCGCGAATACGCGTCGTAGATCGGGGTCACCGCTAGCCCGAGCAGGCCGATGAAGCCGAGCACGAGCGACAGCCGCGCGAGCGGGTCGTCATCGCGCCGGAATGCGATGCGGTCGGCGAGGAGCACGGCGAGCGCGGTGCACAGGACGAAGAGAAACGTCCAGAATAGCGACAAACGGAACGTGTCGCCGTGGGCGTAATGTCCGAATTCACGCGCCGTAAGAAAAACGACCTCTCCCGTCGTGGCCGCTCGCAGTAACGCATCGCTGAGCACGATGCGTTTCGTCGGACCGAAGCCCGCGACTTTAGCGATCGCGGCGGAGCTCCGCGTCAGCGAGTTCGTCACGAGGATCGGCGCACTGCCGATGCCCGCGCTTTGCGCGAGCGCGGCTAGCGGAGCGCGCGCGGCCGCCGTGCGCGGCAACGGTGAAAAGTGATTGTACAGCGGCGCGACGACGACGGGTTCCAGGAACGCCATGAGCAACGTGACGATGAAGAGTCCGGCGATCCCGTATGCATACCACAAGCGCGTGCGGTCGACGAGCGCAAAGATGCACGCGACCACGAGCCCTACGACGAAGGCTTGCAGCGCCGCGCCGATCATTCCGTCGCGTATCCAGCCGAACGCCGACTGATTGCTGAGCCCGAACGCGACCTCGACCCGGTAGCGCCCGAGCGCCGCCGGAAGGGACGCGAAGCCGGCGATGAGTGCGACGAGTGCGCCGTAGCCGAAGCGCATGGCGAAGAGCGGCGCACGCACGCGACGCAACGCGTCGCGTAAACGCGCTCCTAGGCCCGACGCCCAAAAATACAGCAATGCCAAGATTTGCGAAAGCGCCGAGACGAAGAACAGCGGTCGCGTGTAGGTGCGCAGCCGCTGCGCCGCATGCTGACGGCGCGAATCGACGAGGCGGTCGGCGGGCGAGCCGAGCAACGTCGCGGCCGAGAGCGCCGTTACGCGCCGATCGACGAACGAAGCCGCCGAAACCGGATGCGGGCGCACGCTGCATAACGCCGCGAGGACGAGAAAGACGAAGAGCCGCGCCCGCAGGCCGCTAGCCCGCGAGCGCGGCGGTCTGCTGATCCGCCACGATCTCGGCACTCGCGCGTTCCGGCCCGTCCTCACTGAGACCCGCACTGCGCCGCGCTGCGACCGGATTCTTCACGACGATGTAGCGCGGACATTCCGGCCCGTTCGGCTCGTTGCAATAGCCACGCACGCACGTCGCACCGGCGCGCAAGAAGAGCGACGGTGCTGCTCGTTTGACGAGCCGCAGCATGGCGAAGGCGAGCTCTCGAATCTCCCACTGCGCGTTGTTGCACGTGCGCAGCGTGAAGAAGTCGAGCAAAGCTCGAGCGTTCGCCGTAATGACGATTTGCGTCTCGGCGGCGTTCGGCAGGGCGAATCGCGCGTCTTCGGCCGGCGTTCCCGCGGCTAAAGCTTCAGAGTAAAAGTCGGCGATCTGCGCCATGAGCGCGTCGTACTTCGCACGAATTTCCGGGCGCGCGGCTATCGACGGCGGCGTTATGCATTCGAATTGCCCTTTAAGCTTGATATACCGCTGACTTTTCTGCTCGTACGACATATGCCGATGGCGGACGAGTTGGTGCGTGAGCGCGCGCGAGATGCCGGAAGCGCCGAAGGTGAACATCGTATGTTCGAACGTCGAAAGATGCCCCGCGTCGCGCACGCGGCCGACCATGTCGTCGATCTCGCGCGGCGTCCAATTTTCATCGATCGTTTCGATATCGCGCGGACTGTAGCAGTTTCGCGCGGCGGTTGCGACGGCTCGTTCGGGATCGGGAGAATGTGAGAGCAGAACGACTCGCAACGCCATCTCCGAACGATTCGCCGCGGCACACGGAGGGCCCGCCCCCAGGCGCCGCTCCCGAATACTACGCGTGCCGGTCGGAGTTCGTCCTGCCGATCTCAGACTGCGTACGCCGGGATGAACTTCAGCGGTCGTCGCGCCGGCAAGCGCCACTTTTCGCCGACCGGACTGCGATGTTTTTGGGAAAGGCGAGTATTTACACGTTCAGTCGTTAGGAGTTCTGATGCACTACTGCAAGTCAAGAACGCCCGGCCTGTTGGTCTCGGAGATCTACCACGCCACCACGATATTCGGTGCGAGCGGTCGCTTTGAAACCTCGCGGCACATCGCGCAGGTAGACGCAGCGCATGTCGGCCGGTCGTACGAGGCTCGAATCGTGCACGCCGCATGAGAGATACTCTTGTGCCGCTCGCGGAAAAGCTGGCGGTAGTGACCGGGGCTTCCGGCGGTATCGGCTCCGCAGTCGCCTTGCGCTTAGCTCGAGATGGCGCGTGCGTACTCGTTCACTACAACTCCAACCGCGAAGATGCCGAATCCGTCGTTCGTCAGATCGAGTCGACGGGCGGGAACGCTGAAGCAGTCGGCGCCGACCTCGCGCGTGTCGATGGCCCGGACGTGCTCATCGATCGTCTCGACACATCGTTCGGCGGCCGCTTCCTGGGTCGTCTCGACGTCCTAGTCAATAACGCAGGGACTCTAGAGTTCGGTTCGCTTACTGACGTAAGCGATGAATCGTTCGACCGACTTTTCAACGTGAACGTGCGCTCCTGTTTTCAATTGTCTCGGGAAGCAGCCATACGCATGACGAAAGCAGGCTGGGGCCGCATCATCAACATGGGCTCGGTGTTTGGTGAAGCCGCTCCGATGCCCGGCCTAGGCATCTACTGCGGTACGAAGTTCGCCGTTCGCGGTCTGACGCGCGCGTGGTCGCGCGACCTTGGCCCCGCGGGCGTCACGGTGAACAACGTTCAACCCGCTTTGATCCAAACAGAGCCGCTACCAATCGACGGGCCGGCTTACGAGGCGATGGAACGATTCAGTAGCGTTGGCCGATTTGGTAGGCCTGCGGACATCGCCGAAGCCGTGGCGTTTCTCGCGAGCCCGAACGCAGGCTACATCAACGGTGAAAGTTTGACCGTAGATGGGGGCTGGAGCGCTTGACGTCGCATAGAATGCGCGCGGATAAGAAGAGCGGCGCTTCAATCCTTAGGCGGCAACGCACGCGCCGGGTTACCGACGACGCGTTGCCCCGCCGCGACGTCGCGAATGACGACGCTGCCGGCGCCGGTCTGCGCGCCGTTGCCGAGCGACACCGGCGCGACGAGTGACGAGTTCGAGCCGACGAACACGTCCGCACCGATCGTCGTGCGATTCTTTTTTTTACCGTCGTAGTTACACGTAATCGTGCCCGCCCCGATGTTCGTGCGTTCGCCGACCGTCGCGTCGCCGACATAGGCGAGGTGCGCGATTTTGACGCCGGGCGCGAACTTCGCCGACTTGATCTCGACAAAGTTGCCGATCCGGACGCCGGTGCCGATCTCCGCATGCCCGCGCACGTGCGCCCACGGCCCGACGAGCGTGAAGTCTCCGATCGCGCTATCGACGATGACGCTGTCGGTGACCACGACGTGTTCGCCGATATTCGCGTTCTGCAGCCGCGCGTTCGGACCGATCTCGCTATGCGCGCCCACGCGCGTCGCGCGTCCGATCGTGGTATTCGGCAGAAGCGTCACGTCGGGTGCGAAGTCGAGATCGGGCTCCAAATACGTCGTCGCAGGATCAACGATCGTCACGCCGGCGCGCATGTGATGTTCGCAGAGCCGTCGGTTGAGCAGCGCCGACGCGGCGGCGAGTTCGACTCGGTCGTTTACGCCGAGCACGCTCCGATAATCGGGCGCGAGTACCGGGACGATCCGTTCTCCCTGCCGGGCAAAATGACCGATCGTGTCGGTGAGATAGTACTCGCCCTGAGCGTTGTCGTTCTTGAGTTCCGCAACCGCCGCGCGCAGCTTGTTTTCGTCGTAGGCGTACAGGCCGGCGTTCATCTCGTCGAGCGCGAGTTCTTCGTCGCTCGCGTCGCGGGCCTCCACGACGCGCGCGACGTGAGCGCCGTCGCGTACGACCCTTCCGAAACTCGAGGGCAGCGGCATACGCGCGGTCACGAGTGCGAGCGCGCGTTCGCGAGCGTCGAGCGCCGCTCGAACGAGCGTCGCTTCAACCAGCGGCATGTCGCCGTTGAGAACGAGCAGCGTTCCGTCCCGCGCCGCAAGTCCGGCTAGCGCAACCCGTACGGCGTGGCCGGTTCCCAGTTGCGGTTCTTGCAAGACGGCGCGTACCGCCGCGTTACCGGCCGACGTCGCGATCGCCGCGACGTGCTCGGCTACGGCGCCGCTCGTCACGACGGTGACGTCGTCGACGCCGGCATCGCGCAATGCCCGCAAAACGAACCAGAGCATGGGCCGGCCGCACACTTCGTGCAAGACTTTCGGCCGGGCACTCTTCATGCGCGTGCCCTTGCCTGCGGAAAGCACGATCGCGCGGACGTGACCGCTCACGCCGCGCTCCCGCTGCTCTGCGCTTCGTCGTTCGCGTTCAACAGCCGGCGCCACGCTTCGGTCTCGGCGTTCGTGGCCCCGCCGAGCGTCTCGAGCGCACCGCGTAAACGCTCGCGCACGAGATCGCGACCGAGCAAGGCCATCGACTCGAACAGCGGCACCGACTGCGCGCTACCAGTTATGGCGAGATAGAACGGCCGAACGGCATCGCGCAATTTTATACCGAGCACGTCGCCGACTCTGCGTACTGCCGCTTCGATGCCGCCGCGCTCCCACTGCGGCAATGCGTCGAACAACGACAGTGCGAGGACGAACGTCTTACGAAGCGCCGCGTCGTCGAGCTTGCCCTCGCGCAGCCGCTCGACGGGCACGTCGATGCGTCCTGCGAAGAGAAACGCACACAGCGGCGCGAGGTCCGAGAGCCGCTCGATGCGCGGTTGCGCGAGCGCCGCGATCGCGGCGACGCGCGCCTCGTCGAACGTCCACGCGCGCACGCGCTCGACGAGTTGCGACACGTCCAGCTTCTCGCGAATGTAACGCGCGTTAAGCCAATCGAGCTTTTTGACGTCGAACACCGGTCCCCCGAGCGAGATATGGGAGAGACCGAAACGCCGCACCATATCGGGCAAATCCATGATCTCTTCGCCGTCTGCCGGCGGTACGGAAAAAAGCCCGAGGAAATTCCCCAGCGCCTCGGGCAGATACCCCATCCGTCGATAAAACAGAATGCCCGTCGGGTTCTTCCGTTTACTGAGCTTCGAGCGGTCCGCGTTGCGCAGTAGCGGTAAGTGGGCGATCTGCGGCATCTGCCAACCGAAGGCGCGATAGAGCAGCAGATGCTTCGGCGCCGAAGAAATCCACTCTTCGCCGCGCATCACGTGCGTAATGTCCATCAGGTGATCGTCCACGACGTTGGCCAGATGATACGTCGGCCAACCGTCGCTCTTTACGAGTATCTGCATGTCGACGGCGGACCATTCGAAAACGATCGGGCCGCGTAAGAGATCGTCGACGGTCACGCTACCTTCGTCCGGCACGCGCAAGCGCACGACGAACGGCTGCCCGTTTGCTTCGCCCGCGGCAATTTCTTCTGCCGTCAGGCCTAAACAATGACCGTCGTAGCGCGGCGGTAGCTGACGGCGCCGCTGCTCGAGGCGCATTGCGTCGAGACGCTCGGGCGTGCAGTAACAGCGAAACGCATGGCCGCCGTCGAGCAATGCGCGCGCGTACTCGCTATACGTCTCCAAACGTTCGCTTTGCCGATACGGCCCGTGCGGACCGCCGACGTCCGGACCTTCGTCCCACTCGATGCCGAGCCAATGCAACGCATCCAAGATCACATCTTCGGAAGCGGCGGTGCTGCGGCTACGATCGGTATCCTCGATGCGCAGCACGAACTGCCCGTCGTGTTGACGCGCAAAACAATAGTTGACGAGCGCGACGTAGGCCGTGCCGACGTGCGGGTCGCCCGTCGGTGACGGCGCGACTCGAGTGCGGACCTTCATGCGCGCCGCTTAACCGACGAGCTCGCGCCGCTTACCGCATTCGCACTCGACGAAATCGACGATGCGCGCGAGCGGCGCGCCCGGCGTAAAGATCTCGCGCACGCCGAGCTCGCGCAATTCGCGCGCGTCGTCGGCCGGTATCGTACCGCCGCCAAAAAAAACGATGTCGCCCGCGCCTTGCGCCTGCAATTGACGCAGGACCTCCGGGAACAGCGTCATGTGCGCGCCCGAAAGAATGGAGAGACCGATGCCGTCGGCGTCCTCTTGAATCGCCGTCTGCACGATCTGTTCCGGCGTTTGGAAGAGCCCCGTGTAGATCACTTCCATACCGGCGTCGCGCAACGCGCGCGCGATGACCTTCGCGCCGCGGTCGTGACCGTCGAGGCCGGCCTTCGCGACGATCACGCGCAGCGGTCTTTCGCTCATCATACCGCACTCTTCGGCACGGTCCGGCGGCAATGCTGCGCGAGCAACGCTCGGCCCACCTTAGCGACCGTTCCGCTAGGTGCCCGGAGACGCTTGCGAGCCCGGGGGCGGGGGCGCCACGACGATGAACGGCGTGCCCTTCTCGTACACGATGTTCGTCGTGCGCAGCGTTCCCAGGCGCACGGCGCCGATGCTCGCCCCGCCGGGCGCGGTACGGTAGTCCCCCTTCAACTCTTCGTCGAGCGCCCCGGCCTCGAGCGCCACCGGGATAGCGTCGCCGCCCGGCGCGTCGAGAGTGCGTGCCACAACTTTTAAAACGCCGGGCTGCGGGCCGTGTCCGGACCGCACGGCGAGGACGACGCCGTGGCCGTGGGTGCGCGCCGGCAGAAAAACGCCGTCGACCAGGGCGCTCGAGGTCGTGTCGAATCCGAAGGTATCGCCGACCTTTAGGTCTTGCGACGACAACCGTTCGGTCAACTTAACCGGAATGCGCGTCGTGGTCGCCTCGTACGTGCCCTCGATCGCCAGAGCCGAACGGTCACCCACAACACCGAGCGCCGCAATCACTGCGAGCGCAAGCGCGCCGCGGTTCATCGCGTGGTCGCGGCCGCCGAAGGCTCGGTCGCCGGGGGCGTCGGGCCCGCAGTGGCCGAGGGCGACATGCGCGGTGCGACCGTATACAGCGGAGCGGGTACGCTACGCGGCGCCACGGTGACGACACCGAATCCCGTGCCGGCGTCCAGCACGAGATTGCCGGACTGCGATTGGATCAAAGCCGGGAAGATGCCGATCGTCGGCAAGGGCACCACGAAAAAACGCGTGTGCTTGTTCGCGAGGTGTCCGCGCGGCGGGCGCGCGACGTCGACGTTGACCGAAACCGTTCGGCCGTCCGGTAAGTCGATGCTGTCGGCCTGTAGCGCGAGCGAACCTTGCGCCTTGTCGTGCGCGGGCGACGCGAGCGCGATGCGGCCGTGCCCTGCCGTTCCGCTCGGCACCACGAGGCCGCCGAGGTTCTCTGACTTGGTCGTTTTGAACGCGAACGTATCGCCGACGCGCGCCGTCTGCGACGTTAAGGTCGTAGTGAGCGCGACTGGAATTCTCACCGCCACAGGGACAGTCAGCGCGGCCGGTTCGTCGGCCCGGGCTATCAACGCCGCGACCGCAATTGCGCTCGCACAGCCGAGCGTCAACGCAAGCGCGCTAAAACGCGGCACGTTCGGTGTACCTCCCATACACGTCGACCATGGCTTGCACGATCTCACCTTCGGTCGCATACGCCTTGACCGCGGC
>JALYUE010000108.1 GCA_030853925.1 Vulcanimicrobiota bacterium
ATCTTGCCGAAATTTGCGTTGGATTCCATGCGTTCGTGTGCGCCCGCGAGATCGTCGAGCGGGAAGACCGAATCGATTTCCGTGCGCAGCTCGCCACGCACGAAGAGCGGCAGCAGCGCGCGTTGCAAGTGCTTTGCGAGCACGATCTTCTCTTCGAGTGGCCGCATGCGCAGCATCGTGCCGTGCAGTTCGGCGCGTTTCGCCATCAACGGCCCGAGCGGCAACGCGGCATTCGCCCCGCCCATCGCGCCGATTTGCACGATGCGGCCGCGCTCGACGAGCGCTTTGAGATTGCGCTCGAGCATGGGCGCGCCCACAAAATCCAAGATAACGTCGGCGCCGCGGCCGGCGGCCGCCGCCAGCACGTGCGCGGGCCACTCGTCGTCCAAGATGAAGCCGATGTCGAGGCCGTGTGATGCGGCGCGCTCGAGTTTGTCCTGCGTGCGCGACGTGCCCAGTGCGATGCCGCCGCAGAGCTTGATGAGGCCGACCGCTGCCAAACCGACGCTGCTGCCGACGGCGTGCACGAGGGCGTGTTCGCCGAGCGCGAACCGCCCGCGGGTAAATAGCGCATCATGCGCCGTGATGAACGCCTCGGGAATCGCGGAGGCCGAGCGTAAGTCGATTCCGCTGGGGACCTTTGCGAGCGTCAGCGCTTGCAGGGCAACCAATTCCGCGTGCGCTCCCGTTTGCACGAGCCCGCAGACGCGATCGCCTGGGACGACGTTCGTAACCCGAGCGCCGACCGCGGCAACGACGCCCGAAAACTCCAAGCCGGGAATCGTCACGTCGGCACGCGGTGCGCCGTGTTTCCCTTGCCGCTCAAGAACGTCGGCGCGATTGAGCCCCGCGTATGCGACGTGCACGAGCGCGTCGTCCGTCCCGACGATTGGGTCGGGCACGTCGCGAAGCACGATGACGTCGCGATCGCCGCTGCCCTGGTAGAGCGCGGCGCGCATCAGCCCGCCAACCGAGGGTCGGGCGGCGTGCTCGGAAAGGCGAACTGGTCGTAGACCGCGTCGGCGCTGACGTGCAGGCGTCCGATGCGCAGGGGACCGTGCATGGTCTCCTCGTAGTGCGCGTGGTTGATGAGCCAGTGACCTCCAAGCATGACGTAGTCTACGACGAACGCGATGTCGTCGCCGCCTTCGTAACGGACGTGCGCCGGTAAGCCGGTCGCGTTGTCGATGACGAGGTCGCTGAGGAAAAACGTACTGTCGGGTTTGGCGACCTGCCGCTTGACGAAGTCGTATGGTACGAGCCGGATATGCGTCCTGCCCTCGGCAGCGTCGCTCGAATCGTCCGCGTACTCTGCGCGATATTGATGCAGTCTCACGACCACCACGTCCGCGGCGTTATTGACGACGTCCGGGTAACGCAGCGGCGTTACGTCGTGAACGTATGACGAAATTTCCGTGTGTGCGCCGACGCGCCACGACAACGTGAATTGCGACAGGGCGTCGAACGTGGGCGTTACCGGAAAACCACGTCCCAATTGGTTCGCGCCGCGCGGCAGGTCTTCAATGACGGCGAGGTCGTCGCGCGTGCGCACGAGCACCGCCCGAACGACGTCGCGTTCCTTATGTACGGCCGGAGCGCTGACGTGGGTCGCGACGCGATAGGAAACGAACGGCGGGGCTCGTTCCACGATCGCAGCGGCCGCGTTCGCGCAGTGTTGAAAGGCGATGTCCGGTGCTAGCGTCGTGCGTACCCTCTCGGCGTCGTGCTAGGGCAACGTTCGCCATACGTCGCCGGTTTCGCTCGCAGGGTCGCCCCACAATGCGCTGCGAACGTGACCTTCGTATGGATCGCGATTCCGAACTGTATCCGCTGATGCTGGAGCCGCTCGAGCGAGAACTCGTCTGGGGCGGCGACGCACTCGTGAGGCGTTACGGCAAACCCGGCTCGGCTCAAGCGTCGATCGGTGAATCGTGGGAATGCTGGGATGCTAACCGCGTTACGAACGGCGCGTACGCCGGAAAAAGTCTTGGCGACGTTCGCGCCGAACTCGGCGAGCGTCTCGTCGGTAGCGCCGATCCCGCCCGGATCTTTCCGCTGCTTACGAAGTTGATCGACGCGCATGCGGCGCTTTCCGTACAAGTGCACCCGGACGACGCGTACGCGCAACGCGTGGAAAAGCAGCCGTTCGGCAAAGCTGAATCTTGGCTGATCTTGGACGCGCAATCGGATGCGTCGATCGTGCTCGGCTGGAATCGCGATACGTCGCGCGGCGAATATCTCGAACGCGTTCGCGACGGATCGCTCGATGCGCTGCTGCGTCGCGTTTTCGTGCACCCGGGAGACGTCTTCGATCTGCCCGCCGGAACGTTGCACGCGATCGGCGCGGGCATCGTTCTCTTCGAAACGCAACAAGCCAGCGACTTAACGTATCGCATCTTCGACTACAACCGTCCCGGTCCCGACGGTAAACCGCGCGAGCTCAATGTCGATAAAGCCGCCGACGTGCTCGATTATCGCGAGTCGCGCGCCGGCGCATTGCGCTCCCTCGAATACGAGCTCGACCGTTTGGCGCGCACGACGCTGATAGCGAATCGCCGTTTCATCGTGGAACGAATCGCGCTTACGAGCGAGCCGCGCGGCGTCGATCTTGAGGGCATGCCGCTGATCGTGATGGCGCTCGGGCTGCCGGTCGAAGTCGAAACGTGCGGAGTGGTCGCTCGGTTGGAAGCGTATAGAACCGCCGTCGTGCCCGCTGCCGCACGAGTGGCGATGCTGCGCTCGGTCGGCGTCGAGGCTACGCTTGTCACGGCGGCGCCGCCGGCGGATGCGTATGCGATCGAACGGCGCTATTCGCGATCCGGCGTTGCGGTCAGCGAAAGTAGCGCGTTCCTCGCGCAGTTCTGAGGCAAAGCTCCGAGTGGCCGCCCCCGCTTAACGCCGCGTAAGAGTTGTCGCGCGGGAACGATCGCGCGCGGCGGCATCGGCGATCATGCGCGTGGATAACGCCTGCGCTAACGTATCGACGCCCGACGAAAGCGCCATGTAGTCGCCCTTGTATCCGAGCGTGTACGGACCTTCGATCTTGCCGGTGGCGACATCGACGAGGTTGACTTCCGTGCCCCAAATCATCGCCATGTACCGCATCACCGACCCGTACATCACGGTATCGACGTGCAGCGCTCGGCCGACTCGCCGCGCGCATTCGGCGCTCGCGCACTGCCGATAGGCTGAGTTTTGATCGATGCCGATCTTGGCAAGTACGGCTGCAACGCGCGGGGTCGGCACTTCGACTCCGCCGCGCGCTTGCACGACCTGCCTTGCGAGCTTCCGGCCGAGCGCACCGCGCTCTTGCGGCGTAGGTAGTACGGCGTAGGGCAGGCCGAGGTCGCCCGCAACGAGCGGCAAAAGCGCAAATGTCGACGGTGCCGGCGATGGGTTCGCGCCGGCCGTGGCGAGACTCGCCGCAACGGTGAACGCGAGAATTCCGATGTTGCGAAGAGCGGTCACGAACATGGAAGTCGGAATTCCCCGTGGTTCACGCATTATCCGCGTCCCGGAGCGGCCTTGCCTATGCGCGCGCTTGCTTGAAGCGCGCCACCGAGCGCGCCTTCGTCTTAGCGGTCCATTCGTCGCGATCGCGCGGTGGCGCGGCGGTCACGAGCGAATCGAGTAACGCACGAGCGGCACTAGCCACATCGTCGACGGCGCGCAGATATGCGGCTTCGTTCACATGCGAGGGCGTAGCCGAGCCGGAAATCTTGCGCACGAACTGCAGGGATGCGGCGCGGATGTCGTCGTCGGTGGCGGCCGGCTCGAAGTTGAAGAGCGGACGAATATTCCTGCACATCGGGCCGATTATACTCGCGTTTGCGCGGTGGCGCCAGAGGCGTTCACAGCCGGCCCCGGGCGGCCGCCTCGCGCGCGGTGCGCGAAGTCACTACGGCGTCGGGGGGTCGAACTTCCGTGCGCCGGACGGCCGACGATACATTAACCTATGCAGTTCCAAGAAATCGCCTATGTGTGGCGCGTATCACGCGACGGCGGTCGATAAGAGATGATCGAAGCCGTCGCGGAAAATTTGCGCATCGAAGCGCTCGAGCGTTATCGCGTGCTGGACTGCAAGAGCGACGCGACGATCGACGCCCTGACGCGTCTCGCGGCGGATCTTTGCGGCACGTCGATGGCGCTCGTAACGCTCGTAGACCGCAGGCGACAGTGGTTTCTCTCGCATATCGGGACCGAGGCCACCGAAACGCCGCGCGAACTATCGTTTTGCGCCCATGCCATCGAGGAACCCGATCGGCTGCTGGTCGTCAACTCACCGACGACGGACGTTCGCTTCAAAGACAACGCGCTCGTTACCGGCGAACCGTTCATTCGTTTCTACGCCGGTATGCCGATCGTGTCGCCCGAGGGGTTCGCGCTGGGAGCCCTGTGCGTTCTCGATAGCGTTCCGCATACGTTACGCGACGAACAAGCTCGAGCTCTGCGCGCGCTCGCGACGCAAGTCGGGGCGCTTCTCGAAGCGCGGCGGCACATTCGAGAACTCAAAGGGCAGCTCGACCAGCGTTCGCATACGCGCGAGAACTTCCAGCGCTTGCGATACGTCGACGCCCTTACGGGAGCGCCCGATCGTGCGCAGCTCATGCGCGTCATCGCCCGAGCTTACGCGCGACTGCAGGCTAATCCGCACATGCGCGCCGCGGTCGTCCTCGTCGGTGTCGATGGCGTGAAAGTCGTCGACGAGAGCCTAGGTCACGGCGTCGGCGACGCTCTCATGGGTGCGAGCGTCGAGCGGATCGCGCACGCCCTGCGAGCCAAGGAAACCGTCGCGCGCTACGGGGACAACCAAATCGTCGTCCTGCTCGAGGACATCGAGAATGCGGTCGAGGCCGCGAACATCGCGAAACGCATCCTCGCGCTCTTCGAAAGTTCTTTTCAAATCGGCGAGCATTCGCTGCGCGTTCGGGCCAACGTCGGCATGACCATTACCGACGGCACGCATCAGCGCGGAGCGGACCTCGTGCGCGACGCGGCGTCGGCGATGTACCATGCAAAAACCCTCGGCGAAGGTACGTTCGCATCGTTTACGCCCGCGCTTCACGATATGGCCGTGAAGCGCTTGCGCGTGGAAGGTGAGTTGCGGCGAGCGATCGACGCGGACGAATTTCGCCTATATTACCAGCCTATCGTCGCGCTGAAGACCACGGCGATCGTCGGGTTCGAAGCGCTGATCCGCTGGCAGCACCCCGAACGCGGTCTCGTCATGCCCGATGAGTTTATCGGCATAGCGGAAGAGACTGGATTGATCGATCCGATCGGCGATTGGGTCTTGCGAGAAGGTTGTCGTCAGATGAACGCATGGCGGCGGCAGAATTTGGAATTCGGTAGCCTTAGCCTCAGCGTTAACGTCTCCGCAAGACAGTTCAACAATAGCCGCTTGTACGATATCGTCCGCAACGCTCTCGACGAAGCGCAACTCCCCCCGAACTGCCTGCAGATCGAACTTACCGAGACCGCGCTCATCGAAAGTAGCGATGCGGCGGTCGCGACGCTCGTCCGCCTGCGCGATCTCGGAGTTGCGGCGCACCTCGACGACTTCGGCTGCGGATATTCCTCGTTACACTACTTGCGCAAGTTTCCGGTGACTACGCTCAAGATCGATCGCTCGTTCATCAGCAGTTCGGGCTCGGGTGTGGCCGATCCCGAGATCGTCCAAGCGGTCATTTTGCTCGCGGCGAAGTTGAACGTCGACGTTACCGCCGAAGGGATCGAAACGCCCGAGCAACTCGATGAATTGCGGACCTTCGGGTGCGCCCGGGCGCAGGGTTACTATTTTTACAAACCACTTGACGCCGACGCCGTCGCTCGGTTATTTGCGAAGCAGCGTGACTCCGAGCCGCTGTCGACGGTGAGCTGACCGGATTGGTTCGCGGACTTTCTTCGGAGACGGCGTCCTCGATTATCGGCCTCGGCGGAGGTTCTCATTCGCGGCGGCAACGGCTGCTCGCGGTCGGCATCTGTCTTTTCATGACGGGCGTAACCGTGCTCGCAGTACGTTTCGGATCGACACCGGCGGCAGAAACATGCCGACCCTGCACGTATGGTTCGTCGTCGCCATGTCTACCGCGACGCTGGATAGCCTGCTCAACGCCACCTCGCCCAGCCGCTATTCATACGGGTGGTACGCGGGCAAAGCCGAGACGGTCATAACGGCGAGCGTCGTGCTCGCCGT
>JALYUE010000173.1 GCA_030853925.1 Vulcanimicrobiota bacterium
GGCAGCAGCAGATCGCGCCACCGGTCGCCGAGGGCGCGCCGGGCAGTTTCACGTGGCCCGTGGCGGGGCCGATCACGTCGCCATTCGGCATGCGGGCGAATCCCATGGGACCCGGCTTCGAGATGCATCCCGGCATCGACATCGGGGCGCCGCTGGGAGCGACGATCGCCGCGGCTGCGGCGGGACGCGTGATCTTTGCCGGCTGGTACGGCGGTTACGGGAACGCGATCATCATCGACCACGGAGCGGACACGTCCAGCTTGTACGGTCACTGTTCCCAGCTCTTCGTCTCGAACGGCCAGGATGTGCAGCGCGGTCAAGCGATCGGTGCGGTCGGTTCGACGGGCGTCTCGACCGGCCCGCACCTTCATTTCGAGGTGCGCGTCGGCGGCGTTGCAGTCGACCCGACGGGCCGGCTCCGTTAGGGACGGATGAGAAACGCGCGTCGCGCCCCTTAGCGAAGAAACTAGCCTCAACCCGCGAGCGTAGAAAACCGAACTGTGTGCCCGGTAGCGGCCCTGCAACCGGAACAGCACCCCAAGTCGTCCAATGACCACCGGTAACCCGTCCGCTCGCGCTGAGAAACCGACTATATCTTGTCAAAAACCGTCCGCGCACTCGCCGCCGCCTTCGTCGTGTCCGTCGCTTCGCTTGGCGGCTCGATCTATCTCGCGCACGAGCGCGTCGGGCACGCACCCGACGCGTACGTCGAGGCCGGGTCCGGCCTCGCGGCGCTCGACCTCCACGCGCTCCTGGCAGCACATGGCAACGACCAGCGCATGCTCGACAACGCCTTCCGCCAGGTCGAAAAGGCGTACTACAAGCCGGTCGACGCGCAAACGCTCCTGACGGGTGAACGCGGCGAACTCGTCACGTATCTTAAAGCGCACAACGTCGCAAGCCCCGTCGTGCCGCAGTTCTCCGCAACGGGCTCCGAAGACAGCGACATCAAGTCGTTGAACAAGAGCTTGGCAGCGGCCCAGCGCCTTTACGGCAAGCAGACTTCGAATCCGGAACTGACGCAAGCCGCGATCCGGGGCATGCTGCGATCGCTCGGAGACCCGTATACGACGTATCTCTCGCCGCGCGAGATCAACGCTCTCGAAGAGTCGCTCAAAGGCGGCGATTTCGGGGGCATCGGCGTGTATATCGTTCAGAACCCGCGTAACAAGCAGATACTGGTCGAGCCGATCGAGGGTACGCCCGCGTATCGTGCCGGCGTCAAGACCGGCGACCGCATCGTCGCGGTCGACGGACATGACGTCGACGGTATGCCCTTGGACGATGTCGAGCGCCTCATCCGCGGCCGCATCGGCACGATCGTACGCATGACCGTACGTCCGCACGGCGCGCTCGCGCCACGCACCGTCGCGATTACCCGCGAGCAGATTTACGTTCCGTCGGTCCATGCGAAGATCGAAGATCACCTCGACTACGTCCGTTTGGCCGACTTCGGCCAGACCTCGTATGACGAAGTGCGCAAGGCTCTACTCGATGGGAAAGCGCATGGTGCGAAAGGCTACATTCTCGACCTGCGCAACAATGGCGGCGGTTTGCTCGAAGCGGCGGTCGAGATTTCGAGCTTGTTCATCCCGCAGGGCGCGATCGTTTCGACGATCGACCGCGCCGGAAACCGCGAGACGAAAAGCGCCACGCACGAATCGATCGGCGCGGCGCCGCTCGTGATTCTCGTCAATAAATACACTGCCAGCGCTTCCGAAATTACGGCCGGCGCCGTTCAAGACTACAAAGTCGGAACGCTCATCGGCACGAAGACGTTCGGTAAAGGCGTCGTTCAAAGCATTTACAATACGAGCGACGGCGGAGCCCTCAAAATCACGACCGCCAAATACGTGACCCCGCTCGGTCGGGACATCCACCACAAAGGCATCGAACCCGACGTCGTCGTCGACCAAACTGCCGAAGCACCGATTATCGACACCCCTAAAGATGTACAACTCGCAGCCGCCAAATCGTATTTGCGGCGCATCGCGCGCAGGTGATTGCTCGAATGAAACGCCTCCTTCCGGTCCTCGCAGCGACCGCGCTGCTCGCGTCGGCGGTACCGTCGGCCACTACCGCTTCGGGGCTCTCCGAGCTCGAGAGCGGCGAGCTTCAAATGAGCTATTCGCTGCTCACGTCCGAATTTTATAAGAAGGTCGACGCGCAGGTCACCCTCGACGGTGCTCGCAGCGAGATCGTGACGTATCTGCAAAAGAGTGGCATCAAGCTCCCCCACGTCGCGGCCATGCACGCGGGCGACGACGCGTCGCTCAACGCGAAGCAGCTCGAGCGCGAAGTGAGCGCGGTCGTCGGCACGTACGGTTCGAAGGCCGGCGGGAGCCGTGCCATCACGTATCAAGCCATCGCCGGTATGCTTTCGTCCGTCAAGGACAAGTACACGACGTTCCTTACGCCCGCCGAGTACAAGCAGCTCAACGAAGGCCTCGACGGCGGTAATTTTAGCGGCGTCGGCATCGCCATCGGCATCGACGAAAAGACCAAAGAGTTGACGGTGAACGACGTGATCGCAGGAGGGCCGGCGGAAAAAGCGGGCCTTCAAACGGGCGACGTCATCACCGCAGTCGACGGAAAGCCGACGAAGGGACTAGCGTCCGATCAAGACGCGAAACTGCTGCGCGGCGAAAAGGGTACGATCGTCCATCTTACCATCGAACGCGCCGGCGCCACGATTCCCGTGATTGCCGTGACGCGCGACGTCATCCATCAACCTAGCGTGTATTCGAAACTTCTCGATAACGGAATCGGCTATGCCCGCCTGACCGTTTTCGGTTCGAACACTGCGAGCGAACTGAGCGCGGCGCTGACGAAATTGGACGGTCAAGGCGCGAAAGCGTACGTTCTCGACCTTCGCGACAACGGCGGCGGATATCTCAACGCGGCGATCGACGTTAGTTCGAAATTCATCGCTTCGGGTCCGATCGTCTCGGTCGAATCGCGCGGTGGAAGCAACACGCAATACGACGCCGAGAACACGGCGGTTCCGCCGAAACCGCTCGCCGTGCTCGTCAACAAGTACACGGCGTCGGCCTCGGAAATCACGTCGGGCGCGATTCAGGATAACGGCGTCGGCGAACTGATCGGCGAGAAAACGTACGGCAAAGGCGTCGTCCAGACGATCCATCCCTTGCCGGACGGGTCCGCTGTAAAAATTACGAGCGCGCGCTACTTAACGCCCAAAGGCCGCGACATCAATTTGATCGGCATTCAGCCCGACATCACCGCGGCTCAACCGAAGACCGCGAAGTTCGGTGATCCACTGACCGACCCGCAGCTGCAATCGGCCATCACGTATTTGCAAGGCAAGATCGCCGCTACGGGAACGTAATTTCCGAAAACGACGCGAACGACGTTGCCTTAACGTTGCGCCCGCAGAGGAAGCGTTCGAGCGCGGACCCGGCTTTCGCATAACGCCGGTCCGCGACGAGCGCGGCATCGTAGTCCGAGACTCCGTCGCCGATGAAAACCGTGTACCGGCCGCGTGCCTTGGCCGCGAGCACCAACGCCGCTTTATCGGTCCCGTTGCCGACCGGATCTCGAAAGTGAATGACCCAGCCGTCACGAGCGGGCTCGATATCGTTTGCAATAACCGGAATATCGTCGACGCCCGCGTCGTGTAAGCGGCCGCGTACGATCGGTTCGAGACCGGAACTGACGACCGTAACGTCGATGCCGCTCGCACGGCAGGCGCGAGCGAACGGCGCGAATCCCGGATCGAATCGTACTTCTCGACGCAACAGCGCCGCCACGTCTTCGAGCGTACCGCGAACGTAGGATGCTTGCAGCTGCAGCACGTCGCGCAAAGCGAGGCTGCCGTCGCGTAGACCGGCCTCCGAGGCATACCAAGCGTCGGCGCCGGCGAAATGGCTGACGAGGACGTCGAACGTGTCGCGGTCGGTGATCGTACCGTCGAAGTCGACGAACACCGCCCACGCGACCTTTGGCGCGGGCGGCGTTCGCTCAAGCGGGCCGTCTACGGTTTCGGGCTGCTCTTTTTACGTGCGCCGGCAGTCTTTTTCCGCGCGGGAGCAGCCGGAGCCGGTGTCTTCTTGGCGGCCTTACGCCCCTTTGCGACCGCGGGCTTTGCGGCCGCAGGCTTTGCGGCAGCCGCCTTTACGGTGGCGGTCTTCCGCGCTAGAGCTGGCGCCGGCGCTGCCTCGACAACCGCTTTCGCCGGCCGCCCGCGCTTCTTCGGCGCGCCGAGCGGCTCGGAC
>JALYUE010000114.1 GCA_030853925.1 Vulcanimicrobiota bacterium
CGAGGTCGATAACGTAATCGGCCGTCTTGATGACGTCCAGATTGTGTTCGATCGTCAACACGGTATTGCCTAAACCGACCAGACGCTGAAGCACCTCGAGCAACTTGTGAATATCTGCGAAATGTAATCCGGTCGTCGGCTCGTCGAGCACGTAAAACGTCCGGCCGGTCGCGCGTTTCGACAATTCGGTCGCGAGTTTCACCCGCTGCGCCTCGCCTCCCGAAAGCGTCGTCGCCGGTTGGCCCATCTTGATGTATCCGAGTCCGACGTCGGCGATCGTCTTAAGGCGTGAGTGGATGCGCGGAATCGCGCTGAAAAACTCGGCCGCTTCGTCGACGCGCATTTCCAGAACGTCGGCAACCGACTTCGCCTTGTACCTGATCTCGAGTGTCTGCGCGTTATAACGTTTGCCTTTGCACACTTCGCACGGCACGTACACGTCGGGTAAGAAATGCATTTCAATCTTGATGATGCCGTCGCCCTGACAGGCCTCGCAGCGGCCGCCTTTGACGTTGAACGAAAAGCGACCGGGTCCGTAACCGCGGATCTTCGCGTCCGGAACGAGCGAAAACAGCTCGCGAATCAGATCGAACGCGCCGGTATAGGTCGCCGGATTCGAGCGCGGCGTGCGGCCGATCGGCGACTGATCGATGACGACCATCTTATCGAGTTGTGCGGCGCCGGCCACACTGCCGTACGTGCCGCCGGCGGGTGAACCGTGCAGGTGCTGGTTGAGCGCTTTGACCAGCACCTCATTGACGAGGGTCGACTTACCGCTGCCGCTGACGCCCGTAACGGCCGCGAACACGCCGATCGGAAAATCCACGTCGACGCCGTCGATGTTGTTGGCCCGCGCGTTTTTGACTTTGAGCCAACCGCGTGGAGCCCGGCGGTGCTTCGGAATCGCGATGAACTGGCGACCGGAGAGATACGCGCCCGTCAACGATTCCGGGTTCGCAAGAATTTCGTCGAGCGTGCCGACCGAAAGGATGCGGCCGCCCTCCGCGCCCGCGCCCGGCCCGATGTCGACGATCACGTCGGCCTCGCGCATCGTATCCTCGTCGTGTTCGATGACGATCAGCGTGTTACCGAGATCGCGCAGCGTTTTGAGCGTCGCGAGCAGCCGGTCGTTGTCGCGTTGATGCAAGCCGATCGACGGTTCGTCTAAGATGTACAGCACGCCGACGAGCGAGGAGCCGATCTGCGTGGCGAGCCGGATGCGCTGCGCTTCGCCGCCGGAGAGCGTCGTCGCGGAACGCGAGATGTTCAGATATCCGAGACCGACGTTCGCGAGAAATCCGAGCCGGGCGCGAATCTCTTTGAGGATCTGATGCGCGATGAGCTCTTCTCGCTCGGTCGGCACGAACGCGCGGAAGAACGCTTCGGCCTTTTCGACCGACATGGTCGTCACGCCGTGAACGTTCGTATCGCCGACGGTTACGGCGAGCGCTTCGGGCTTGAGACGCGCGCCCTTGCACGTCTTGCACGTCGTCGCCGACATGAACTTATCGATTTCTTCCTTGACGTAATCGGACGACGTTTCGGTATACCGGCGCCGCAAATTATTGACGACGCCTTCGAACTGTGCCTCGTAGTTCCACGCGTGACCGCTCTTGGATTCGTACGTGAAACGCTGCTTGGAATCCATCCCGTACAGGATCGTCTGGACGAGGTCTTCCGGCATTTTGTCGACCGGCGTCGAAAGCTTGACGCGCCGCGAGCGCAGCACTTTCTCTACCTGCTGCATGTAGTAGGGATTCATCGACGGGTATTTTCCGCCGCCCAGCGACTTCGACCAAGGCACGATCGCGCCGTCTTCGATCGACTTCGAACGGTCGGGCATCACCTTCCACGGATCGATTTCGATCTTCACACCGAGCCCCGTGCAGTCGGGACACGCACCGTAGGGTGAATTGAACGAAAACAGACGCGGAGCCAGCTCTTCGAACGACAGACCGCAGTCGACGCACGCGAGTTGTTCCGAAAAGGTCAGCTCCGCCGGTGACGATGCGGGCTCGGAGCGCCCCGGCTCGACCACGATCGTCGCGATGCCGCTTGAAAGGCGCAGCGTCGTCTCGATCGAGTCGGTCAGGCGTTTGCGGATATCCCGCTTGACGATCAAGCGGTCGACGATGACTTCGATCGTATGCTTGCGCTTCTTATCGAGGTCGAGCTTTTCGCGCAATTCCTGCGTGACGCCGTCGACGCGCACGCGCGCGAACCCCTCTTTGGCGATCTCTTCGAACAGCTTTTGGTACTCGCCCTTGCGTCCGCGAATGACGGGCGCGAGAACTTGAATACGCGAACCTTCGGGCAGTTCGAGCACTTGGTCGACGATCTGTTCGCTCGACTGCGCGCTGACGCGGCGGCCGCAATTGTAACAATGCGGTATGCCGATGCGCGCGTACAACAAGCGTAGGTAGTCGTAGATCTCGGTGACGGTGCCTACGGTCGAACGCGGGTTGCGCGACGTCGACTTCTGATCGATGGAGATCGCAGGCGACAGACCCTCGATGTAGTCGACGTCGGGTTTTTCCATCTGTCCGAGGAACTGCCGCGCGTAGCTCGAGAGCGACTCGACATAGCGGCGCTGACCTTCGGCATAAATCGTGTCGAAGGCGAGCGAAGACTTGCCCGAACCCGACAATCCCGTAATGACGATCAGACGGTTGCGTGGAAGCGTTAGGTCGACGTTCTTGAGATTATGTTCGCGCGCGCCCTTGATGACGATCGAATCGAGGCCGCGCGGCGCGCTTCCGCCAGAGGTCTGTGACGCCACGAACTCTATAGACCGACCGGCCGAGCTAAGCGTTGCAACGCGCTTAGCCGCGCAGGAGCGCGCCCGAACCGTGCAGCGACCGATATTCGCCGACGACCACGAGTACGACGTACGCGAGCGACGCTTCGAGCGCGATCGCGGCGAGCAAAGGTCCGACGAGCGGCACCACGACGAACAAGCTGCCGGCGATTCCGGTCACGACCGCAACGACGGCAATACCGAGCACGAGCAGCAAGGTCGGCAACGGCCGTGCGAACGCTATTTCTGCCGATTCGATGACGGCGCCGATGCCCGGCCGTTCGCCGACCACCGCCGACGCCATCGTGTAGATGCACAAGAATGCGTACGCGACGAGCGATAACGCGAGCGTGTACGGAACGAGGCTCGCCGCAGCCACGCCGAGCACAACGAGCGCCAGCATCGCGACGAGCACGTGGCGGCCTTCGCGCGCGAAGGCCCGCCCGCCGTCGGCCAACGTCGCGCGGCCCGTTTCCCAAGCGGCATCGGCCATGCCCGTCGTGTACGAGATCGAGACGACTGCGGCCACGATCTGCACGACGTCGAGCATCACGCGCGACAGCGCGCTCGTGGCGAGCGGAGCGACGGGCCAAGGGACGAGCACGTACTGCGCGATTGCGGTGAAGACGCCGGCCGCAAGTCCCGGCACGACGATGCCGAAATTCTTCGTCAAAAGGTTCCACGAGCGAGCGAAGACCCGTCGCTCCGCGTTCGGCTGCATTGGTTACGCCTTCCGCGCCAACGGAAGCACACCCTCGACTTCGTCGATGCGCGCGACGATCGCGTTCGGCGGCGCGGCGCCGGGCGGCACGGCTTCGTCGCGCACGTTCATCCAGACGGTGAACATGCCCGCCTCCTGTGCGCCGCGAATGTCCCGCTCGAAGCGGTCCCCGACCATCGCGCACGCCGGCGCCGCGACGCCGAGCCGCTCGGCCGCGAGAGCGAAGATGCGAGGGTCGGGTTTGAGCAGGCCGACTTCATCGGCGATGAAGACCTCGTCGAAGGCGTCTTCGAGACGCAGTAGTTCCAGCTTCTCACGGTGCGTTTCGGCAAATCCGTTGGTGATGAGCGCAAGCTTCATCCCGCGCACTCGCAGGCGGGCGAGCAATTCTGGCGCGCCCGGCCACAATTGCAAGTACTCGCGGCGGTAACGGTTGTAGGCGGCTCCGCTGCGCTCGGCAAGCTCTGCGTCGTCGATCGCCACGGCTTCGAGCGCGCTGCGCCACATACGCCCTCGCACTCCCACAAGCGGCGTCCCGAACATATCCGCCGACAGCGTTTGCCAGAACGCTTCGGCAAGTGCGACATATGCTTGAAGCAGCACGCGAGCGTCGATACCTCGTTCGCGCGCGACGTCGCCCGCCACGCGCTCGGCCGCGCGCCGATACGTCAAGGTGTCGTCGTGCAGCGTATCGTCGAGATCGAAGAGCACGGCTTCGATCATGAGAGCCGCACGCGAAACGAGCGCAGCGCAAACGGCGAAAACGACGCGCGGAGCGCACCGTCCGTTAACTCTACATCGCCGGGCGCCGGGCGCTCGAGCGCGTCGACGCATTCGACCGAGCGGGCGCGCGCGCCAACGCGCACGACGGCGTTGCAGTGCCGTCCTTCGCACTCGCGCAAACGCACGATGATGCCCCGACCGTCATCGGCGAGTTTCGTTGCGACGACGTGCGCGACGGCATCGTCGCAGACGAACATCGGCACCGCAGGTTCGAGCGCAAAGCTTTCCCAGGCGCTCTCGAGCGCGTCCATTCGGAGTTCGCCGAAAGGCAGGTACGCGAACGAAAACGCGTGTTCGCCCGCGTCGGCGCCGGGGTCGGGCCACGTCGGCCCGCGCAATAGCGAATGCCCGAGCGTCGTGACCGCGTCTCGGGGGCCGATGCTCCAACCATACGTGTCGAGCGTGAGGACGGCGAGGCCCTCGTCGACGCCGTCGACGCGCGCGAAACGCTGTCCGGCAGCTTCAAATTTCGCGCGCTCGGCGCGCGTGCGGGGCGCGGGCGTTCGTTCGACGACGCCGTGCGGCGCTCCGAAACGAGCGCGCGTCGCGGCGAATGCGAGTTCGTTTTCGAGGCGCAGTAAACGGTGCCGTTGCCGCCATTCGACCGCCAGATCGACACGCACAAAGTGGTCGCGTTCGCAAAGAGAGATGCGTGCCACCGCGAGCGACTCACCGAATGCATAGCGGATTTCGAGACCGTCGTCGACGACGCCGTACCCGGTGACGCGCACCGTGCGCTCGCGGCGGCGATACTCGCGGTCGACGTTCCAGGCGTCCCAGCGACGAGGACGATCGACGTACGTCGTGAGGCGGTTCGCGCGGCGCACGAGATTGCGTCCGCCCGCAGCACGCAATTCGGCGAGCGTGCCGTCGCGCCGCACCAGCGCCGCGAGCGAACCGTTCTCGAAAACGAAGCCCTCTCGTACCTCGCGCGGGGCGACGAACGACGGTTCCCTCGCCGCCGGCGCATGCGGCAAGACCGCGCGCGCGTTCGCCGCAACGCCCCGTATCAGGGCGCCCGCTTTTTCGAACTCCGCTCTCACGTCGCAATAGACTTCGGCGATCGCGGAGCCCGGCAGAACGTCGTGGAATTGCGCGCGCAGCACGATCTCCCACGCTTGCCCGAGCTGCCGGCGCGCTTCGTCGAGAAAAAACGGCGTAGCGTGCAGTGCGAACGCCCACGCGAGCAGCAGCTCGGCTTCGCCGAGCGCGCGCTCGAGCGCGGCGTTGCCGGCCTTGATGTCGTGATGCGTCGTCAGCGTACCGCGATGCTCTTCGAGATATAATTCATCGCGCACGACGGGCAGCGCCGCAGCCTGCGGGCGAATCGTTTCGAACCACCCGGCA
>JALYUE010000030.1 GCA_030853925.1 Vulcanimicrobiota bacterium
ACGCCGACCCACATGGCGAACGCCGCGCAAGAGACGGCGAGCAAGTACGGCTTGACCTTTCACGCCCTCGACGAAGACCAAATGTCCGCGAAGAACATGGGCTCGATTCTCGGCGTTTCGCGTGGCAGCGACGAACCGGCGCGCATGATCGTGCTCGAGTGGAACGGCGATCCCGGTTCGAGCGAAAAGCTCGCGCTCGTCGGCAAAGGCTTGACCTTCGATTCGGGCGGCATCTCGATCAAGCCGGCCGAGAACATGCACGAGATGAAATACGATATGTCGGGCGGCGCCGGCGTCATCGCGGCGATGGGCGCGATCGCGCAACTGAAGCCGAAAGCGAACGTTATCGGCATCGTTCCCTCGAGCGAGAATCTGCCGGGCCCGCGTGCGATGAAGCCGGGCGACGTGCTGCGCGCCATGAACGGCAAGACGATCGAAGTGATTAACACGGACGCGGAAGGCCGCCTGATCCTCGCTGACGCCCTGTGCTATGCGCGCGAACTCGGCGCGACGAAAATCGTCGACGCCGCTACGCTCACGGGCGCGATGGTCATTACGCTCGGGCACAGCGCGACCGGCACGATCTCGAACGACGACGCGTTCCGCGACCATTTCATCGCGCTTTCGAAGAACACGACCGAACGCTACTGGCCGCTGCCGCTGTACGACGAATTCTCGACCACCGTGAAAAGCGAGATCGCCGATCTGCGCAATTCCACGGGCCGGCCGGCCGGCAGTTTGACGGCTGCAGCGTTCCTACAGGCGTTCGTCGGCGACACGCCGTGGATCCACCTCGACATCGCGGGCACCGCGTACACGGACAGCGAGACGTCTTACCTCGCCAAAGGCCCGACGGGCTATCCGGTACGTGCGTTCGTCGCGCTCGCAGAAGACGTTGCGAAACCCGCTGCCGCGCACGCCACGAACGGCAGCGTCACGGCTTCCGTCAGTTAGCGGCTCGGCCGCCGGCTCCCGTCAGTTCGAAAACGGGCGGGCCGTCGTACGTTTCGGGATATTCTCCCGTCAAACAACCTAGGCACATTTCGCCGCGTTTGCGCGCGACCGATTTCAAGAGCCCTTCTTTGCTCAGGTAGCCGAGCGAATCGGCGCCAATCTTGTCGCGGATTTCTTCGACGCTGAAATTCGCCGCGATCAATTCTTTGTGCGTTGCCATGTCGACGCCGAGATAACACGGATGGATGATCGGGGGCGAGGTGATCCGCACGTGCACTTCGCGCGCGCCCGAGTCGCGCACGAGTTTGACGATGCGAGGCGTCGTCGTACCTCGCACGATGGAATCGTCGACGACGACGACGCGTTTGCCCTCGAGCAATTCGACGATCGGATTGAACTTGAGCTGCACTCCACGCGCGCGCATGCGTTGATCGGGGCTGATGAACGTGCGGCCGATATACCGATTCTTGATCAGCCCCTCGACGTACGGCAAACCGGATTCTTGCGAATAGCCGATGCCGCCGGGAATCGCAGAATCCGGAACGGCCATGACGACGTCCGCATCGACCGGATACTCGCGGGCCAGCTGACGGCCCATCTCGAGCCGCGCCATATAAATCGACTTGCCGCTAAGCACCGAGTCCGGGCGCGCGAAATAAATGTATTCGAACATGCACAGCGCCTGCGGTTTGGGCTGCGGAATTTTATCGAAGCGCGGTCCGCTCGCGTCGATGCAGACGATTTCGCCGGCGTCGAGTTCGCGAATGTATTGCGCGCCGACGGTCGCGAGCGCGCACGATTCCGAGGCGAACATATAGCCACCGCCGGGAAAGCGTCCGTAGCACAGCGGCCGCACGCCCCAAGGATCGCGAAACGCGAAGAGCGCGCTTTCGGTCGACATTACGATCGAGTACGCGCCCTCGGCCCGCGACATCACCGAGCGTATGCGCGCGATCATCGTGTCGCCCGGCGCCTGCACGATGGCTTTCGCGAGGACCTCGGAATCCGAGGTCGCGAGCAGCACGGTCGCGGGATCGAGCGTCGCGCGCAACTCCTCGGTGTTCGTCAAATTACCGTTATGAGCGACGGTCACTTCGCCGAACGCCGCTCGCTCGAGCAGCGGCTGCGCATTGACGACTGCCGACGATCCGGTGGTCGAATAGCGCGTGTGCCCGACCGCGATGTAACCCGTTAAACTGCTAAGGATCTCTTCATCGAAAATGCTCGAGATTAGGCCCATCTCGCGATGGCAGACGATCGTCGCGCCGTCCGACACGGCGATGCCGGCCGATTCTTGTCCGCGATGCTGCAGGGCGTATAAGCCAAAATACGCGTGGCGCGCAACTTCGGTGCCCGGGGCGTAGATACCGACGACTCCACATGCTTCGTGCATGGAGTCGCCTGCCGGGAGCGGAGCCTCCGCGTCGTAGGCCCGTGCCATTACGACGCTATTCTCCGCTCCGGAGGTCAGTCATCTCGGCTGCGGCCGCCGAAGATCTGCAGAAGCGCAAGGAAGATATTGATCGAGTCGAGGTAGATCGAGGTGGCCAGTTCGACTGCCGTCGCGCCACCGCCGCCGCTGCGAATGCGCGCGAAATCGACGAGCACGAGCAGCGTGAAGACGCCGAGCGTCAGCCACGCGTAAACGCCGGGATGCAAGAAGTGCGTGAACGCCGAGACGAGACCGACGAGCACGAGCGCGATCAACGCGCCGAACGCTACCCCGGAGAGGCGCCGATAATCGAAGCTCGTGAGGAAGACCACGGCCGCGAGCGTCAGCATCCCCAGACCCGTCGTCGAAGCTGCGTCGAGCACGACCGCCGGGCCGCTAATACGGACGTATGAACCGATAACCGGACCGATTCCAATGCCCTCACACGCCGTGAACGCGTAAAACATCATCAAGGACAGTGCGGGATTGCGACGGGTGCCCGAGATCGCGAACAGAAAACCGAATCCAACGAGCATCGCAACGAGCGACGCGCCATATGACAGGTTCTGCGAAAAGTAGCTCGTGGCCGCAGTGATGAGGAAGCCGACGCCGGTGATTCCGAGTACTTGGCCGAGTAGCGACGCCGTCGAAACCGCCGGAAGGCCGAGACGCTGCTGCTGGTATTGATACATGCTAACCGTCACTACCCGTCCAGCGCCCCTGGAGTTTCGTGCCGCGAGCGTGGCTCAGCCGAACTTCGCGATGTCGCTGCGATAACTAAGCGACACCCCGCTCCCGATGCGATGCGCGAGCTCGTCGACCGCCGCGTAAGCATTCGCCCGAGCGAGCGCGATGTCGTCACCGAGCGCGGCGACCGTGAGGACTCGGCCGCCTTGCGCGTCGACGACGCCGTCTCGACGCACCGATGCCCCCCAGAACGCGAAGCGCTCGCGGCCGAGGTCGACGTCGCCGCTGAGGTCTCGCAGCGCCGTACTCGCCCGCGGATAGTCGGCCGTGGCGAGGACCACACCGACGCACGCGGGGCCTTCGACGTCCACCCCGGCATCGTCGAGCGCGCCGTCGGCGGCGCTCTTGAGCAACGCCGCAAAATCTCCGCGCACGCGCGGCAGCAGCACCTGCGTTTCGGGGTCGCCGAAGCGAACATTAAATTCGATGACGCTCGGGCCTCCAGCCGTCCACATCAAGCCGCAATACAACACGCCGATGAAACGTTCGCCGTCGGCTTTGAGGCCGCGAGCCACCGGTTCCAAGATCCGATCTCGCACGACGTCCATCAAATCGTCGGGAAAGCCGTAAGGCGGGGAGTACGCGCCCATCCCGCCCGTATTGGGGCCGGTATCGCCGTCGCCGGCACGCTTATAGTCGCAGGCAGCCCCCAGCGGCACGAAGCGCTTGCCGTCGCCCAGCGCAAAAAAGCTCACTTCCCGGCCCTCAAGCTTTTCCTCGAGGAGCACGTCACTGCCGCCGCCCGGTACGCCGCCGGCGCCGTACCAATCGCGCAGCACCGCGAGGGCCGACTGCGCCTCCGGCGCGACGACGACGCCCTTTCCCGCCGCGAGCCCGTCGGCTTTCACTACGCACGGCCCGCTCCAATCCGCGAGCATCTTCTGCGCGCTCGCGAGCGAATGCACGACGCGGGACTTAGCCGTCGGAATGCCGTGCCGTTCCATGAAACGTTTGGCAAAAATCTTACTCGACTCGAGACGGCCGGCCGCGCGGCTCGGGCCGAACACCGTAAGTTTGGCTTCCCGCAAGCGGTCGCCGACTCCGGCGGCGATCGACGTTTCGGGTCCGAGCACCACGAGATCGATGTTCTCGGCGAGCGCGCGCGCGAGTAGCGCCTTTCCATCCGTCGGCGCGATCGGCCAATTCGTTGCGCGGGTGGCCGTCCCGGCATTTCCCGGGGAGGCAAACAGCGCCGTGCACGACGGCGACTGCGCGAGACGCCAGCAGAGCGCATCTTCGCGCGCACCGTTTCCGACGACGAGAATGCGCATTCGCGCCTACTCCCACTCCACGGTAGCCGGCGGCTTTGACGTGATATCGTACGCGACGCGGTTCACTCCGCGAACTTCGTTGACGATTCGCGTACTGATGCGCTCGAGCAACTCATGCGGCAAGCGCGCCCAATCGGCGGTCATGCCATCTTCGCTCGTGATCGCGCGGACGGCAACGAGGTTCGCATAGGTCCGGCCGTCGCCCATCACGCCGACGCTTTGCAACGGCGTCAGCACCGCAAAGTATTGCCACGGCCGGGGATCGAGCGTAGCGCGCTCGATCTCGTCCGTCACGATCGCGTCTGCGGCGCGTAGAGTAGCGAGGCGTTCAGGCGTAACGTCGCCGAGCACGCGCACGGCAAGGCCGGGCCCTGGAAACGGCTGACGCGCCACGATCGCCGGCGGTAGTCCGAGCACCCGCCCCGCTTCCCGCACTTCGTCTTTAAATAACGCGCGCAGCGGTTCCACGAGGCGCAGCGCCATCGTTTCCGGCAAGCCGCCGACGTTGTGGTGCGACTTGATCTTGTGCCCGGCTTTCGAACCGGAGGTCTTCGATTCGATGACGTCGGGATACAGGGTGCCCTGCACGAGATACTCGACGCCTTCGATCGCGCTCGCTTCTTCTTCAAAGATGGCGATGAACTCATGACCGATGCGGATGCGCTTCTCTTCGGGGTCGACGACGCCGGCGAGGCGTTCGATAAAACGCTCGCGCGCATCGACTTTCTTGACGTTGAGATGCAGCACGTCGCGAAAGGCCGCAAGCACGCCGTCGGCTTCGCCCGCGCGCAAGAGTCCCGTATCGACGAAGATACACGTGAGCTGCGTTCCGATCGCGCGCGACACGAGCGTCGCCGCGACGGCTGAGTCGACGCCGCCGGAGAGCGCGCAAATGACTGCGCCCGTTCCGATCTGCGCGCGAATTTCGGCGATCGTACGCTCGACGAACGACTCCATCTGCCACGCCGGCGCGATACCCGCAACGCCCTGTAAGAAGTTGGCGATGATCGCTTTACCAGACTCCGTATGCACGACTTCGGGATGAAACTGCACACCGTACATACGACGCGTCGCGTCACCAATTGCTGCGACGGGACAGTTTGCCGTGCGCGCAAGCACGGTGAAACCCGACGGCGGCGCGATCACGGTGTCGCCGTGCGACATCCACGCGCGCGTCATTGTGGAAACGCCGTCGAGCAGGCTCGACGGCGCTACGACTTCGAGCGCTGCGGGGCCGAATTC
>JALYUE010000032.1 GCA_030853925.1 Vulcanimicrobiota bacterium
GACCTCAAATACGGGCGTCAAGATTGCCGACGATCGCTCGCGGCCGCTTCTTCAATCGCACAGACTTGGACGCAATTACCGCTTTTAAGCGGGAACGGCTCGCGCGTGGATGGCCGCTTCGAGGTCTGCGAAGCGCGTCATCCGCGCGCGATCGCGGCTAGCGATAATTCGGCAGCATCGTGCCGACGCGACGCTTCCGCGAAACGCCGAAACGCCTGCGCGCGCGAGACCCCTCCCCGGGCGCGTCGCACGTCCTTCAGTAATTGCAGCACGCGCCGCCGGCTGTCCGACAACCGAGCGACCTCGGACGGATGCGCGTGAATACCGCCGTGCATCGTACCGGCGGCGCGGCTCGCGGCGGGCGCGGCCGCGGCCGCCGGCGTGCCGGTTACGAGTGCGACCGAATTACGACAAGATACGGTAAGGTTTTGGCGCAACGAATCGTTTGCACGTAGAACGCGCGGCGGCGTCCGCCGCCTTACGAGCGAGGCGAGCGCGTCCCGAAATTACCGACTTTTTCGAGATGAAGCCAAGTGGCGAGCGCACGGAGATCTTCCCGCAGTGCGCTCTCGACGCGTTCGCGATCCACGCCGGCTTCGTAAGTAGTGGCATGCGCTCTCAGTATGCTCGCGGCGCGATCTGCTTTAAGGTCGACGCGCGCGACCAGCATGTCGTCGAGCAAATACGGCAGCACGTAGTATCCGTGCACGCGTTTATGCGCCGGCGTGTAAATCTCGAGCCTGTAGTCGAAGTCGAAGAGGCGCGCGGCGCGCGGCCGACTCCACACGAGCGAATCGAACGGAGACAGAAGTGCGCTGCCGCGAATCGCGCGCGGTGCGCGCCGCTGCGGATCGACGTACGCGACGCCCTTCCAGCCTTCGACCGCTACCGGCAGTAAGCGTGCGGCCTCGACGAGTTCGGCGATGCGCGCCCTCGCGTCGGCGACCGGGAGACGAAAATAGTCGCGCAAATCCGCTTCGGTTGCGACTCCGAGCGCGCGCGCCGCGATAGCGACGAGTTCCCGCTGAGCGTCCGCCTCATCGACGTGTGGCGCTTCAAACGTCGCTTTCGGAATCACCCGTTCCGCGAGATCGTAAACGCGTTCGAAACTGCTGCGCCGTGCCGTCGCAGCCAGTACGCCCGTGAAGAAGAGAAATTCGAGACCGTGCTTGACCTCGCTCCAGCCCCACCAACTGCCCTTACCGCGCGCTCCTTCGAAATTCGACGCGCTCATCGGACCGTCCGCCGCTATCGTCGCCCGCAGCGTTTCGACGAAAGCGGGTTTCTCGCGCGCGACCCGCGCCATGCCGGACCACGTACCGACGTGCCTGCTCGCGCGTTCCATGCGCCAACGCAGCAACGGATACGTCGCGATCGGAACGAGCGACGCTTCGTGCGCCCAGTACTCGAAGAGTTCGCGTCGCGGCCCATACGTCAGCGCGTCGAGCGCGGCACGTTCGTACGGTCCCGCCCGCGAAAACGCCGGCAGATAGTGCGAGCGCACGAGCACGTTGACCGAATCCATCTGCACGAGCCCAATTTTTCGCACGAGCGCGGAGAGCGTGCTGAGTCCGAGGCGCGCCGGTTGTGAAACCCCAAAACCTTGAGCGGCGAGCGCGATGCGCCGCGCCTCCGCCAGGCGTAGCGACGCGCGCCGCCGTACGGCCGGTTCGATTACTTCGCCAGGATCGCCGCAAACGCGGCGCGCGCTTCCGGCGTCCGCAAGAGCCGCGCTACTTCGTTCATTTCCAAGTGTATGCGCGCGAGAATTTCGCTCTCGTCCCCTTTGAGCAATCTTTTGGTCGCGCGCAGTGCCGCGCGAGGCTTCTTTACGAGGCTCCGCGCCGCTTCGAGCGCGCGAGACTCGAGGTCGGCGTCGGCGCAAACTGCGTTTGCGATCCCGAACTCGACCGCCGCTGCCGCATCGAAGCTCTTGCCCGTCAGCAATAATTCGCTCGCGCGCCGATGCCCGGCGGCGCGCGGCAAAAGCAGCGTACTGGCCGCCTCGGGAACGAGGCCGATATCGACGAACGGCAGTGTGAATTTCGCGGTCTCGCTCGCATAGACGAGGTCGCAGTGCGGCAACATCGTCACGCCGACGCCGATCGCCCGTCCGCGGACCGCAGCGATCAGCGGGACGGGCGAGCGCGCGAGTTCGAGCAGAAAGCGCATGACCGGCGTCTCGCTCGTCAGTTCTTCGAAGGCGAGGAAATCGCGTAGATCGTTGCCGCTCGTATAATCGGCGCCCGCGCCTATGAAGACGATGACCGCGACGTCCGCGTCGAGTTCCGCCGACGCGAGAGCGTCCGCCAGCGCACCGTACATCGCCGTCGTCAACGCGTTTTTCTTCGCAGGGCGGTTGAAGGTGATCGTCCGTACGCCGGCGTCGTCGTTGACGCAAATTTCGGACATCGTGCTACCCCTCCTCGAGCTTTATCGGTCCGCTTCTTGCGCGCGATGTTCGAGAAAAAATCGCACCATTTCCCGCGAGGCGTCCGGTCCCTTGACGTCGGTATACGATCCGGCCGAGCTGCCCCCAAGCCAGGTGTGGCCGGCACCGTGCACGACCCAGTTTTCCAGCAGCGTTCGACCCGCCGGATCACGATATAACGTTCGCGTATACGCGTGGCCATCGGCCGCGCCTCCGGCGCTCACCGTCGTTTCTAACTGCGCGTGCGCGCTTTGCGCGACGATCAGATCGGCGTTGCTAGGATGCACCGTCGTGTCGCGGTCGCCGTGGAACACGATCGTCGGAACGGTGCGGGCCGCCGCCGCTCCCAAAGCATCCGTCGAGCGGCGTTCGCTTCCGGTACCGCCGCGTTGCATCAGACTGAACGCGGACGACACGTCGCGAGCCACAGCGCACGGAACGCCCGAATGAACGCCGAGTGCCGCGTACACGTCGGGGTACGCTGACGCTACCACGGCTGCTGCGCCGCCGCCGGCCGAGAGCCCGGCGATGTACACGCGGCTCGCGTCGACGGCATACTCGGTTGCGATCGCGCGCGTGATACCGGCGATAAGCGACGGCTCGCCTTCGTCGCGCCGCTGGTCGCCCGGTTTAAACCAGTTCCAGCATTTTCCGGCGTTCGCCGAAGACGGTTGCGCGGGATACGCGACGATGCATGTGAACTCTTCGGCGAGTACGTTCATGCGCGTTCCGGCGGCGAAGTCGTCGGGAGATTGGCTGCAGCCGTGCAACATGACGATCAGAGGCACCGGCCGCCCGCAGTAACCGCTCGGCACGTATATTTTGTACGAGCGCGTACCGGCAGCATTGCTGTATGAAGCGGTCAAGAATCGTCCGGCGCCGGCCGGCCGCTCAATGACGGGCGAGAACGTGGGCCGGGCGATCCCGTTTTGTGGAGGTACGGCCGCCGTGGGAGACGGCGTCGTTTCAACCGGCGATGTCGCAACCGGCGCTGTCACAACCGACGCGCTTGCAACCGGCGCACTTGCAACCGGCGCCGTAGCGACCGGTAAGAATGCGAGCGGAGCCGGCGTGACCGGCTT
>JALYUE010000052.1 GCA_030853925.1 Vulcanimicrobiota bacterium
CTGCCACCCGGCGCGCCACTTCGCCCGGCATGAGGGTACCCCGCAATTCCGGCATCACGGCTTCGCCGAGATCGATATTGGGTTGAGCGGCAAATTCGAAGCGCGCATCGACCCGTTGGACGATCGCGCGCTTGAGCGCGACGCCCGCGAACCCAATGCGGTCCAAATACTGTAGCGGGCCGTTGATAACGACGATCTCGGGCGCGTTGAGCGGCACACACACGATAGCCGGAACGCCGAGGGCCGCGAGTTCGATACATTTGGTGCCCGGCAAGGTGACGGCGAGACGCGCGTGCGGTGCGTGGCGCATCGCATCGCGCAGAATAGGAAACGGCTCGCCGCCGCCCTCGGCCTGCACTCCGAAACCCGTTTCGAGCGGCACGATGCGCCCGCGCGCACCCCAAGCGTTGCGGTGGCCGCCCGCCGCGAGCGAGCGCGCCAGCTCGTCCTCCGAAGTAAACGGCGACATCGCGAACGCCAGCGGCAAATCCGGACGCGCCGCGCGCAGCCGCACCGCCATCTGCACGAAAAACGGAAAGGCGTGCAAGATTTCCAGGCGTCGGGAACCCGGCATGACGAGCACGCCGCCCGGCGCAAACGCACCGTCCCCAGGGGTCGCGGGAAATTTGCCGGCCGCTTCCGCAAGGGCGCCGTCGATGGCGAGATTGCCGACCAAAACGACGCGTTCGGGCGCCACGCCGGCGCGAGTAAGTTGCGCGACGTTTTTCTCATCGACCGCGTACGCGAGGTCGAGTTTTGCGGCATCGCGTTTGCGCGCGAACTTATACGTGCGCGCGCGGGCGCCGAGCCGCGCCCGCACGCGCGCTGCGTGCGATAGGTCTCCGCCCAAATATTGTACGACGTCGACCCGGGCCGGCACGTTCGCTACTCGACGGCGCAAAGCGAAACGCACGTAGTCACGCGCTTCAACTACGCGCGCGCTCGGGAACAGCCGACGTGCGACGTCGGCTTCTCGCCCGGTCGCGTAATCGTCGGGCACGAAGAACAGCGTGACGTCCGTGTGCGGCTCCAAGCGCAGCAAAGCCGTCACGAGCGGGCGCACCCACCCGGAGAATTCGCCCGGGCCGTTGCTGGTCAACGCGATGCGCATCGCTACGTTCCGTAGCGGCGGCGAATCTCCGCAACGATATCGGTCGTGCTGCGCCCGCCGAGATGCGGCGCTAACCGAATTTCGCCGCCGTGCCGCAGTACGACGGTGCGTTCGGGTAGATCTTCGAGGCGGTACTGCGCGCTCTTGACGTGCACGTCCGGACGAATCGCGTCGAGCAATACTTCGGGCGTGCGTTCGGAAAAACCGACCACCGCGTCGACGCTGCGCATCGCGGCGAGTACCGCGGCCCGATCCGCGAACGGAACGAGCGGCCGTTCGGGACCTTTGAGCGCGCGCACCGAGGCGTCGGCGTTGAGTCCGATCAGCAGCGCGTCACCTTGTTCGCGAGCCCAGGCGAGATACGCGACGTGTCCCGCGTGTACGAGATCGAAAACGCCGTTCGTGAAGACGACGCTTTTACCGCGCGCGCGCAGCTCTTCGCGCCAGCGCACCGCGTCCTGCAGCTCGAAGATCGGGACGTCGAATGCGGATCTCGGTGCGAGCTCAGCCACGCGCGCCCGCTTCGACGAGCGCGACGATCTCCGCGGGCGAAGCGGTCGCGGTTCCGAGTTTCGCGACGACCGCCCCTGCCGCGAAATTCGCGAGATGCAGCGCGAGCGTCATCGGAGCGCCCGCTGCGAGGGCGAGCGTCAGCACGGCGATCACGGTATCGCCCGCGCCGCTGACGTCGAAGACCGTGCGCGCCACCGACGGAATGAGTAACCGTTCGCCGTCCGCACCGAAGAGCGCCATGCCGCGTTCGCCGCGCGTCACCACGACGTAGCGACAACCCAGCCGCGCGAGCAATGCGGAACCGGCGCGCTCGAGCGACGCCTCGTCGCGAATGGCGATGCCGGCGGCCGCGGCCGCTTCGCCGGCATTGGGAGCGACGCACGTCACGCCCGCGAACAGCGCGATATTCTTGGGCTTCGGGTCGGCGGTGACGACGGCGCACGCGTTCGCGGCTTCGACCAGTTCGCGTGAGAACAAGCCCTTCGCGTAGTCCGACAACACCACCGCGTCGTGCCGCCCCGCCGCCTCGGCGACGAGCGCGCACATGCGCGCCCGATCGGCATTTCCCAGCGGTTCGGCCGATTCCCAGTCCGCGCGCACGACTTGCTGATTGTGCGCGACGATGCGCGTCTTGCGCGTCGTCGGACGGTCGCCGACCGCGATTACCGCGTCGCGGTCGACCTCGATCCCATCGAACATGTCGCACACGCGCCGGCCCTCCGCGTCGTCGCCGACCGCGCCCGCGAACGACACGCGCGCGCCGATGGCGCGCAGATTGCTCGCGACGTTGCCGGCGCCGCCGAGGGTGAACGAATGGTCGCGTACGGCAACGACCGGTACCGGCGCCTCGGGCGATATGCGCGAGACGTCGCCCCACACCCATTCGTCGACCATGACGTCGCCCACGACGAGCACGCGCTTGTCGCGCATGCGCGCGAACAGCTCGCGCGCGCTCGGCGCGGCGATGCCGTCAAGCATGAACGTAATCCAAGAAAAAGCGGACGCCGTCGCGCAGCGTGCGCGCCCGATGCAGGGGCGGCGGCCCGTCGTAGTCCGGCAGTTCGTTGACGAGGATGCCCGGGATGCCGACGTTGCGCGCGAGCGCCATATCGCTGCCGCGGTCGCCGAACATGACGCTGCGCCCGAGATCCAGATGGCGTTCGGCGACGGCTTGGCGGATCAAACCGGGCGCGGGCTTACGGCAATCGCAATCTGCGAGATGCCCGCAGAAATAAAACGCATCGAGCGCCGCGCCGCGTACGGCGAGTTCGCCCGCAAGCGCCCGATTGACGCTGAGCACGTCGGCCTCGCCGAACATGCCGCGCGCGATGCCGGATTGATTGGTGATGACGATCCGCTCGAAGCCCGCCGCCGCGAGCGCCGCGAGCGCCTCGGTCACACCGGTTAACACACGCACGCGCTTGGGGTCGCCGATGAAGCCCGAATCTTCCATCAACGTTCCGTCGCGGTCGAGAAACGCGGCGGGCTTCGCGTGGTTCACACCAGCGCTTGCTCGACGAGATCGCAGACGATGTGCCCGAGCGTGATGTGCACTTCTTGAACGAGCGCCGAGTAGCCGTCGGGACCGATCAACTCGATGTCGGCGACCTCGGCCAAGCGGCCGCCGCCGTTGCCGCTGAACGCGATCGTCGTCGCCCCCAAACGTTTCGCTTCTTCGAGCGCGAGCACGACGTTGCGGGAACTGCCGCTGGTCGAAATCCCGACGACCACGTCGCCCGGGCGAACGAACGCCTCGACCTGGCGCGCGAAGACGCGGTCGTACCCGTAGTCGTTTGCGATCGCCGTGAGCGCCGACGTGTTGACCGACAACGCTTCGGAAGGCAGCCCTCGCCGCTCGCGTAAGAAGCGCCCCGAAAATTCCGCGGCCAGGTGCTGGGCGTCGGCGGCGCTGCCGCCGTTGCCGCACCAGAATACTTTTCCGCCATTGCGGAATGTGGCGATCAACGTCGCGGCAATCCGCTCGACGACGGCTTCGTACCGCGGTTCGTCGAGCAGGCCCCGCCTGTCGGCGAGCATGTCCGCGAAGCTCCGCGCCGGCTGCACCGGGGTTACGGTTCGATCCAAAACATCTCCTCACCGAGCGACACCAGCGCCCCATTATCCGGCAATATGCGCCGGACGATGCCGGAGAAATCGCTCGTGATCTCGTTCATCAGCTTCATCGCTTCGAGTATGCACAACACTTGCCCGACTTCGACGCGATCGCCGACTTCCGCGAACGTCTCGGCGCCCGGCGCCGAAGCGCGATAAAAGACGCCGATGATGGGCGCGGTCACCTTCTTGACGTTCGCCGCCGCGATCTGAGAGCTCGGCGACAAGCCGGCAGGCAGGGTGCGTCGCTCGCCCACCGGTGCGGACACCGCTGCGACGCCGTCCGCGCGCAGTACCAGTTCGTACGTCGACGTTCCCACGCGCAGCCTCAGCGCGTCCAAATCGTGCGCCTGCATCACCGCGAGCATGGCGCGCAGCGCTTCGCTCTCGGTCATGCGGCGGCCACGACCTCGGAGGGCAGGCAGGCGTACCAATCCAAGATGCTCGTCGCCGTCGCCGCATCGTCGCCCGCGGCCGAAAGCACTTCTTGGACGCGCGTCGCGAGATCGCGCACGACCACGCTGCGGCCGGCCAATTCGTCGTCGCCGACGATGACGGCCGCCCGCACGTTCGCGCGGTCTGCTTTCTTAAATTGCGCCGCGAGCTTCGCATCGCCGTAATCGATCGTCACGGCTACGTCGGCCGCATCGCGCCTCAGCGCCGCCACGAGCGGCGCGACGCGCGTGCGCGCCGCCTCGCCGAGCGGAACGACCGCAATGCCGCTACGTTCTTTGCCGGCAAAAGCGCCGCGCTTTTCGAGAATCATCAGGAAACGTTCGATGCCCAAAGCGAACCCGACTCCCGGCGTCGGCGGACCGCCGAGCGAGGCGACGAGTTCGTCGTAACGGCCTCCCGCGCAAACGGTCGATTGCGCTCCAAGTTCGTCCGAGACGAACTCGTACACCGTGCGCGTGTAGTAATCCAAGCCGCGGACGATGCGCGGATCGATGCGATAGGGCACGCCCGTCGCCTCGAGCAGGGCGCAAACCCGGCTGAAATGCGTCGAACATGCGTCGCAGAGGACGTCGAGCATCGTCGGCGCGCTCGCGATCAAATCCGCGTCTTCGGAGGCTTTACTGTCGAGGATGCGCAGCGGATTGCGGTCCAGGCGCCGCTGCGAATCGGCGGATAGCCGCTCGCGATGCGGCGCGAAATGCGCGTGTAAGACTTCGCGATAACGCGGACGGCACTCGCCGTCGCCGATCGAGTTCACCGCTACGACGACGGGCAATCCGTGCGCTCGCATCAGTTCGTGCGCGAGCGCGATCGTTTCGACGTCGGCCTCGGGGCCCGCAAAACCGAAACACTCGATGCCGAACTGATGCGCCTGGCGGTAGCGTCCGGCTTGCGGACGCTCGTAACGGAACATCGGCCCGATGTAGTACAAACGCTGCGGACCTTGGGCGAGCAGATTATGCTCGAGCACGGCGCGCACGACCGGAGCCGTCCACTCGGGCCGCAAGGTAAGGCTGCGGCCTCCCTTGTCGCAAAACGTGTACATCTCTTTTTCGACGATGTCCGTCGTGTCGCCGACCCCGCGTACGAAGAGTTCCGTCGATTCGAATAACGGCGTCCGAATCTCGCCATAGCCGAAGCGGTGCGCGATCGCATGGAAGTGCGCTTCGAGCGCTTGCCACCGCGCGCTCTCGGGGGGATAGAGGTCTGCCGTTCCCCGCGGCGCGGCGATCTTGCTCATCCTCTCCTTCTTCGTGTGCGAGCGATCGGAATGCCTCGACCTTCGTTATTCCGCGCCATGCCGTGGCTATCGGCGATCGTGCTTTGGGGCGCCGTATCACCCGGGGCTTTGCAGGCCGCACTGGCCGCTGCCGCCGGTAGTATCTTCGAAGCCGCTCCATTCGTCCTCGCGACCGAATTGCTTGCCGGCAGGTGGTTTGCGCGCCTCGTTCCGAGCCTGGGCTGCGGCTGCAGCCGCCGCGGGCTTCCGGGAGCTCTTTCGATACCCGCAACTGCGGTCGGCTGGCTGACGTTTGGACCGGCGGTCGCAGCCGGACGGTTTGCAGCCGGCCTCGCGCTAGCCGGACTTGCCGCGCGTCGGAGAACCGGTTCCCGAGCGATGGCGCAGCAAGATGCACCCGACGCCTTCCGGGAGCTAACTGCGATCGCCGTGGCGACGCTGTCCGCGGCGCTCGCTTCGCGAACGCTCGCGTCGAGCGAATGGCTCGTGCGCCCGAACGCCCTTGCCGCCATCTCGCTCTTCGCTGCGGGCTTGGCGCTCGGCGCGCTCGTACCTTGCGCGACCGCGGCCGTGGCCATCGCCGCCTCGCTTCCCCACCCGCTCGCACCGGCGGCGAGCGGAATCTTATGCGCGGCCGGGCTCGTCCCGACGCCCGGAGTGACGCTCCCCGCGACGGCGCCGCGGAATGCCGGTTTCGCAA
>JALYUE010000055.1 GCA_030853925.1 Vulcanimicrobiota bacterium
ATTGCCAGCCGAGAACTTGAGCGAGTTCGTACGCGGCGACGGCGAGCGCGACGAGGGTGACCGACCAGATCCACACCCGAATCGTCGAGGATTGCAGGTTCGAGCGATCGGAGACGAGCCGATGCACGAGCACGCTATCGAGCGTGTCGGTGCACAGCATTCCAAGACAAAAGACTGCGCCGATGAAGAGCGCGCCGAGGACCCCGGAGCCGACTCCGAAGGCGACCGCATAGGTGGCGATTTGACTCGACGTCTCGAAACCGAAACCGAATAGCAATCCGACGGGCACCGCAAGCCATGGGCTCGTACCCTCGCGCAGCGCGCGCGGCAATAACCGGGTTTTGACGCCGGCTAAGCGGCCGTCGCCCGAGCGAAGTTGGCGCAAATTTAACACTGCGATGAGCGCCAGCACGACGATGCTGACCCACGTGCCGATCGTTTCGATCAGCGGTCCATATCGTCCGAGGTGCGTCCCGAGGATGCCGACGAGGGCGGCAATCGAGAGAACCATGATCGAATGGCCGCCTGCGAAGAGAGATCCACAAAACCGGCTGAGCCACGGCCGCTCTTCGAAAGAGTTTCGTGTGAGATTATCGATCGCCGCGAGATGGTCGGGATCCGCGCCGTGGCGCAGGCCCAAAGCGAAGACCGCGAACGCGCCCGCGCCGATCACGAAGCCGCCTCGAGCCGGCGATTTGCAAACGAATGCGAAAACGCATAACTTGCGATGGCGAGCGCCGTAACGGCGGTGACGACCAGGGGAGAGACGGACACTCCCTGCTGGGCGAAGCCCTGACCGACCATGATTGCGCCGATGGTAGAAATGACGACTGCCGAAACGAGCGGTCCATAGCGCACGAACCGTTCGAACTGCGGACGTCCTTGTAGCCAGCCGGCGCCCCGCACGACGGCGATGCCGAGTCCGGTCAGCGTCGCCGCCAAACCGAAACTAAAGGCCACGATGACGAAGATTCCGTACGCGACTTGGTTGAGCGCGATGGCAGCCAGCAGTACGACGAGCGCGGCCGGACACGGCGCCACGCCGCCGCTCATCGCGGCCAGAACCGTGCCGCCGAACGTTAACGGAGCCGTCCCCGGAATCGCATGCAGGCGTGCATGTTCCATATCGTCGTGGGCGTGGTCGGACGCGTGGCCGTGCGTATGACCGCCCGCGTTTGGCGAGTCGTGCTCGTGCGCACCGTGCACGTGCGTATGCTCGTGAGGGTGGGTCGCGGAATGGCCGTGGGCATGGACATGTGCGACGGGCTGCCGCAGGGCAATCTGCCGATGCACCGCGCGCGCCCCGATGACCGCGATCGTCGCACCCGACACGAGCGTAATCCACGGGTAAATCGCTTCCGGTACGAAGTAGCCTTTAAAGAGATTGATCGCTACGCCGAGCGCGAGCACCCCGATGGTGTGCGCTACCGTGAGCGCCGATGCGAGGATGGCCGCCTGCCGCACCGTTGCGCGCGCGCCGACCAGCGAAATCGCTAGCAGAGTCTTCCCGTGCCCCGGTTCGAGCGCGTGCAGAGCGCCGAGTGCGATGGCGACGAGGAACGTCAGCATGACGAACGACCAATCGTTCGTTCCCTTCGCCAACATGTCCGAAAGTTGGTTCGAGCGCACGACGGATGCAGCCGGAGCACTCGCGCTGCCGGCATCCCGATCTGCAAATGTGCTCACTGCTAGCCTGCCGTCGCTTTGGACGGTTACGGCCACGGCGCGTGTCGCACGCGGCGAGCCGAGTAGCGCGCTTGGGTACGCGGTCAATTCCCGAGTCGGTTCCGTCGCGGGTGCTACGAGGACATCGTGCCAGCCCAGGCGCCCCGGAAAGGTGTCGTCCTCGAACGTCAAGCGCCCACCGGCCGGCAGCGCATCCAACTTCGCCGCCGCATCGACGACGAGATACAGCGTCGGCAAGCCGCCCGCTCCGGGCCGAGTGTGCGCGGCCGCTCGTTCGAGCGAGAACGATACCGGCCGATCGCCGGAAACGAGCTTGAGCTGCGGCAGCAGCAAGGCCGCTTCGGAGCGAGCCCATGCATCGATTTGCGGTCGCGACATCGCGCCGTCGGCCGTTGCTTCGCGCATGGTTTGATACGTCGGTATCTCGGCCATATCGAGCACGTAGCGAACGGCGACGCTTCCGGGCAGAATCGTCAGCTTGGAAAGATGGTTAATCGTAAAATTGCCGAGCGGATGGGCCGCAACGGGCAACGCCACACTCGCCACGCAGACGAGCGACAAAGCAAGTGCGCGAAAAACGCGAGTCATCAAACGTCCTATGCCGTTGCCGGACATGAAAGTATAGGGTGTACGTTGATAACGTGACCGGCTCGATACCGGATTGCTCGCGCTTTCGGCTCGCGCCGCGCAAGTGTCCAAGATGTCGCACAGGAGAGCATTCTCACGAACGCGCACATTGCCAAGTAGTGCTAATGGTTCGCAAATCGGCCGTGCTTAGTCGAATGTTGGCAATCCTCGCACTCGTCGCCGTAGCGTTTTGGGCGGCAAGTTGTACTTCGGCCGACCGTACGCAAAACGTTACCACAAAATCACTAAAAATACTTGTCACGATTTCCACATTCGAGACGTTTGCACGCGCGGTAGCCGGTGACCGCGCCACCGTTGATTCGCTCGTGCCTGTCGGCGCCTCGCCCGAAGATTACCAGCCTAGTCCCACCGACATAGAAAAAATTCATTCGGCGGACATACTGATCGAAAACGGACTCGGGCTCGAAACGTGGCTCGCGCGCACGATCGACAATGCTAAGAACGACGGGCTCGACATCGTAGTGGCTACCGATGGTTTGCCCGCGAAAAACGGAAACCCACACCTGTGGATGGACCCAGTGCTCGCACGTGGCTACGTACGCGCGATTCGCGCTGCGCTCGTGCGGCGCGATCCGGCGGGCCGCGCGACATACGAGAAGAACGCTGCCGCGTACGACTCGACGCTCGTACGGCTACGGAGCGACATCGCGACGCAGATCGAAACGATCCCGAAACGGTCGCGTGCGATGCTCGTTTTTCATAATGCCTGGCAGTACTACGACGATCGCTTCGGTCTGCGCACGGTCGGCGTACTCGAACTCTCGCCCGGTCAAGAACCCGATCCGCAGTACGTCGCGCACCTCGTCTCGCTCGCGAAAGCGAACGGGGTTCGAGCGGTGTTCGCGGAGCCGGAATACAGCCCCAAGCTCGTGCAAGCGCTTGCCGAAAGCGCCGGCATCAAGACCGTCGAGAATCTTTTCGACGATTCGCTAGGAACGAACGAGCAGACTTCCGATTACGGGCGGATGCTGCGTTACGACACGGCCACGATCGTCCGAGCGCTCTCGTCGTGAGCGAAGCGGTGCGCGTGCGCGGGGTCAGCGTTCGCTACGAACGCGTCCTCGCACTCGATCGCATCGATCTCACGCTCGAAACCGGTATGGCGCTCGGTATCGTCGGTCCCAACGGTTCCGGGAAGTCGACGCTGCTCAAGGCGATCGCCGGCCTCGTACGGCCGGAGAGCGGTAGCATCGAAGTCTTCGGCTCGGCCCCAGGCACGCAGCGCCCCGGAACGATTGCCTACGTGCCGCAAATCGAAGCGGTCGATTGGAGTTTTCCGGCGAGCGTTTACGACGTGGTCGCGATGGGTCGCTTCCCTCGCCTCGGCGTGTTCGGACGCTTTTCGAAGAGCGATCGCATCGCCGTCGACGCGGCGCTCGAAGCGTTACGCTTGAGCGACCTGCACGATCGGCACATCTCGGAGCTTTCCGGCGGCCAGCAACAGCGGGCGTTCGTCGCGCGTGCGGTCGCTCAGGAGCCAAAATTGCTGCTGCTCGACGAGCCGACGACGGGTGTCGACGCGGCCACCGAAGAAGCGTTGCGCGAGTTGATTCGGGGCCTCGTCGATGACGGTTTGCCCGTGCTCATGACCACGCACGATTTGGATCGCGCGAGCGATTGGTTCGACCGCTTGGCGGTGGTAGATCGCCGCGTGCTCGCAGTCGGCGATCCGCCGAGCGTGCTCGCGTCGGGCGCTTACGCCGACATCCGCGAGCACTCGCACGTGCACGGCCACGCGCGTTCCGACGCGGTGCGCGACGTTCGCGCGTGATCGACTTCCTGCTCGCGCCGTTTCAATACGAATACATGCAGCGCGCTTTCGTCGCGGCGCTCGTCGTCGGCACGTTGTGTTCGACGATCGGCACCTACGTCGTCTTACGGAAGCTCTCGTTCATCGGGGACGGCATCGCGCACGCCTCGTTCGCGGGTATCGTCGTCGCGTATTTGCGCGGCCTCGATTACTATGCCGGAGCTACGGTCGTCGCCGTCGTGACCGCGCTCGGCATCGGTGTGGTCAACCGCCGCGGGAAGGTGTCGCTCGATACGGCGATCGGCGTACTCTTCACCGGAGCCTTTGCGCTCGGCGTGTTCTTGATGAGCCGCCTGCCGCGTTACAACGTCGATCTGTCGAGCTTTTTGTTCGGGAACATCCTGGCCGTATCGCGTCACGATTTGCAGTTGATCGTCGGACTCGCCGTCGTGGTGGTCGTATCGCTCGCGCTATTGTATCGCGCGCTGCTCTACACCACGTTCGACCCCGTCGTCGCGCAGGCGAGCGGCATCAACGCCGGTTTTGTCGAGTATGCGCTGCTCGTGCTGCTCGCGCTTACGATCATCGTGTCGCTCGAATCGGTCGGCATCGTCCTCGTCGCCGCGCTGCTCGTGACGCCCGCCGCGACCGCCTTTCAACTGACGCGCCGCTTTACGACGATGCTCGCGCTCTCGGCTGCGCTCGGCGCGTTCTGCGCGGTTGCGGGACTCTACGCGTCGTATTACTTACGAGCGGCGAGCGGTGCGACGATCGTGCTGCTGGCGACGATCGTGTTCTTTGTCGGCATGCTCGCGGGGCGTAATCGGCCTTGGCGGCGTCGTCAATCCGGGCTGCGAACGACGCGGTAGCGCTCCGGTTCGACGTGTTCGAGAAAGCCCGCGCTCGCGAGCGCGTCGAGCACGTCGTTCGTCAACGCGCGCTCGTGTTTATTCGGCATCCCGGCCCAGCGCATCGCGACGTCGCCGAGTTCGAGCCGCGCGTCCGGCACGAGAATGCCGCGCACGAACGATGGGCTCAGATTGAACTTTTTCATACGCGCCGCGTGCGCGCTCAGTGCCGCATCGAACGGTGACTCGGCCGCGCGTTCGTGCGGCGGTTCGCCGGCGAGCGTCAGCGAATGCGGTTGCGGGTGCGGCTGCGCGAGCGGCGACGGTGCGCGATCGCCCACGACGATCTGCGGCGCGCGCCGTAAAATAGAGTCGGTCAAATTCGGCAGCGCCTCGCCGACGGCGACGCAGAACGTTTGCCACGGCACGGCGTTGACGACGTCTTGCCGCCGGTGAAACGCCTTAAAGATCTTGCGCGCGACGGCATACGGTGAGGCTGCGAGCGACGCCGGGGGCCCTGCGAATCCGGCGCGCGTCATGAATTCGCTCGCGACCGCTCCCGGATCGACGTACGTGACGGTGATGCCGAACGAACGGAGTTCGCTGCGCGCGACACGCGCCATGTTGCGGACCGCGGCTTTGGCCGGGGGATAGGCGCCGAGCGAGCTCACGGGAACGCGAGCGACGCCGCTGCCGACGAAGAAAATCTGACCTTTGGAAGCGCGCAACGACGGCAACGCTTCGCGCGTCAAAGCGAGCGGTACGATGACGTGCGTTTCCATCTGCTCGTACAGCGCGGCGTCGCTTTGTTCGGCGATGGAGCCGACGGCCACGCCGCCCGCGTTATTGACCAGTACGTCGATCCGGCCGAAGCGTTCGAGCGCGGTCTGCACGATTCGCGCGGCGGCTTTGGGCGAACGCAGATCGAGCGCCAGCGTCGCGAGCGTTCCGGTTGCGTATTCGACCGTCGCAGCGAGTTCCGTAAGCCGTTCCGCGCGGCGACCGACGGCGAGCACGTTCCAACCGGCGCGCACGGCGCGTTCGGCCAGCGCCATGCCGATGCCGGAAGACGCTCCCGTGACGATGGCGACTCGCTCGCGCGCGTTCTTCAAGACTCCGCGTCCCGCTCCGAGTGCGCTTCGCAGTACGCCAGGTACGCTCGATCGATCGAGGCGGGCATACCCGCGAAGTAAGCCGCTTCATCGACGATTGGCGCCGGGGCTCGGGTAACGGGCCGCGCTTCTCGTGCGAACGCAGCGAGCGCCGTAGCAACGGGTTTGAGGCTGCCGTCCTGTCGCACGATGCCGAACGTCAGCTCGTGCGGCATCACATCGAACGGTGGAGTTGCGGCGAGCGCCCGGGCGTAGTCGGCCCAGCACCACCAGAAGCCGCCGAGCGCGCCGCGCTTTTGCAGGCGGTCGAGAACGCCGTATGCGTAGAGCGCCATCTCCTCTTCCGAAAGGCATGCGAAGGCGCCGACGGCGCGCGCGCCCGGCGGACACGTCGGGTTTCCGAATTCGGAAAACAGGACGTCTTTGCGAGCGCACGAGCCGAGGACCTCACATAAGAACGGGACGACTTCGGGATCGGTCGCGCTACGTGCGAAGTCGCTGTACACCGAATAGCCGTGCATCGTCGCGAATTCCCATGGCTTTGCGATCGACGACGGGCGAATGCGGCGGTCACGCGTCAGATCTTCACCATGCAGGCCTCCCGTCACACGTACGTCCGAACTCCGGGCGAGGTCGTCCGATAATGCCGCGCTCCAATCGGCCGCGTCGCCTGCGGACGCCGGTTCGCGCAGGTTACTAAACTCGTTGCCGAGGTCCCAACAGTAGAGCGCGCTATGTCCGCGCGCGCGCTCGCCGACCGCGCGCGCGAAGATGCGCTGCGCGGCGAGCAACTCGCCCACATACATATCCCCGATGCCGAGCGGCGATTCGCCCGCGCCCGTGAAGGTGCGGAATCGGCCGCTCTGCCGCGAGCGATCGAGCGTCCATGCCGGCAGCCAATTCACGCCGCTCATGTGTCCGGCAAATAACGTCGGCATCGTGCGCAGGCCGTGCGCCGCCGCGCAGTCGAGGACCGTTTCGAAGCGATCGAGGGCTTCCGCGGACATGCGGTCGGGCGCCGGTTGAAATGCGTCCCACAATAAGAAGAAGCGCACGACATCGAGACCGAGGCTCGCGATGCGCGCGAAATCCTCGTCGATTTCGGCCGCGTCGAAATGCGTCCACATGCCCATGGCGCTGGTCCGCGGCCAGTAATTGATGCCCGTCAGAAAGCGCGCCATGCCGCATCGCATTGCCGCGCGCATCGAGGTCGCCCCTGCGGGACGCGCGAAGCGCAAAGCATGGATACACCGCAGGTCGGCATCATCATGGGTAGCGCGTCCGATCTCGAGACGATGCGCGCGGCGTCGACGACGCTCGCCGATCTCGGCATCGCACACGAAATGCGCGTGGTCTCGGCGCATCGAACGCCCGACTTGCTCTTCGAATACGCGGCGAAGGCGGCGGGGCGCGGTTTGCGGATTATCATCGCGGGTGCGGGCGGCGCGGCGCATTTACCGGGCATGACGGCTGCGAAAACGCAGCTGCCCGTCATCGGCGTTCCGGTCAAGACGACGGCGCTCTCGGGTCTCGATTCGCTGCTCTCGATCGCGCAGATGCCGGCCGGCGTCCCCGTCGCGACGATGGCGATCGGAAACTCGACCAACGCCGCGCTCTTTGCCGCGCGCATTCTCGCGCTCGAAGACGCCGCGTTGTTGCAACGCTTGCAGGAGCGGACCGCGGCGAGCGCAGCGTCGGTGCGGGCGACGACGCTTTGAACGTCGAGACGATCGGCATCCTCGGCGGCGGCCAACTCGGACGGATGCTGACCCTGGAAGCCAAGCGCATGGGGTACCGCGTCATTACGCTCGAGCCGCTGCCCAACTCGCCGTGCGGTCAAGTCGCGGACGAACAGATCGTCGCCGCGTACGACGACCTGCGCGCGATCGGCGAACTCGGCGCGCGCAGCGACGTCGTTACGTACGAGTTCGAGAACATTCCGCTCGAGTCGGTGCGCGCTTTGGAGAGCGCCGGCCGCGTCGTGCGTCCGAGCGGCGAAGTCTTGCGCATTTCACAAGACCGACTGCTCGAGAAGGCATTCGTGCGCGACGTGGGCTGCAACGTCGCGCCCTTCGCGGCCGTCGCGCAAGCGCCCGACTTGAACGCTGCGATATCCGCAATAGGTTTTCCCGGCGTTATGAAAACCGCGCGGGGGGGCTACGACGGCAAAGGTCAGTGGCGGGTCGACGGCGTCGCGCAAGCGCGCGATGCGTTCGATGCGGCGCGCGGAGCGGAGCTTATCTATGAACGGTTCGTGCCGTTCGATCTCGAGGTGTCGGTGATTTGCGCGCGTGGGCTCGACGGCAGCATCGTCAGCTTTCCGGTGACCGAAAACCGGCACGACCACGGAGTCCTGGCGACGACGATCGTACCCGCGCGCGTTTCCCGCGAAGTCGCAGCGCGCGCCAAAAGCACGGCCGCCGCAATCGGCGAGCGGTTGGCGATCGTCGGGGCGTATTGCATCGAATTTTTCGTTGCGGACGGAGATTTGTTCGTCAACGAGATCGCGCCGCGCGTGCACAACAGCGGACACTACTCGCTCGACGCGACGCAGATTTCGCAGTATGAGGCACACATTCGGGCGATCTGCGGGCTTCCGCTCGTCGAACCGAAGTTGTTCGAACCGGCGGTCATGATCAACGTCCTAGGAACCGGGACCGGCGACCGTCTGCACGGCATTCCGGAACTATTAAGCGATCCCAACACGAAGCTGCACGTATACGGTAAGCGTCACGCGGCGCTGCGTCGCAAAATGGCGCATTTCACCGTGCTCGCCTCGACCGTCGACGAAGCGCTCGAAAAGGCCGAAGCCGGCCGGCGCACGTTGTCGTGGACTGGTGCAAACGCGCTCGAGGCTTAACTTCGGCGAACGATGCCGGCGCCCGAGCGGAGCGTTCGCGGCTTCGGCGGAAATTCCGTAAAGGCCATCGACCGGTCCCAGTAATCGTGCTCGCGGGCCCGACGCACCTCGTCGCTCGGCGGGCCGGGCGCTCCGAGTGCGAGCGCACTCGCGTATGCGTCGACGTACCGGTCGATCATTCGCTCGAGCGAGAACGCCGTTTCGACGCGCCGCCGGCACGCCCGCCGGTCGAGTGAGGCGAGAAGCGCGACGTTGTGGACCGCGTCGTCGACCGCGTCGCATAAGAAACCGGTCTCGCCGTCGACGACGATTTCGGGAATCGAGCCCATGCGCGCGCCGAGCACGGGCGTTCCGCAGGCCATCGCTTCGATCATCGTCAGACCGAATCGTTCCGGCCGCGTCGTCATGTGCACGAGTGCGAGCGCCCCGCCGAGCAAAGCGTTGCGTTCGTCACGTCCGACCGCTCCGATGAACTGCACGCGGTCGCCGTCGATATGCGGTTCGACCTGCGTGCGAAAGTAGTCGACGTCTTGCGGGATCGCGGCGATCTTCAAGCGCACGCCGGCGCGGCGCGCGATTTCGATCGCGAGATGCGTGCCTTTTTCGGGATGGAAACGCCCGAGGAAGACGAGATACTCGCCCGGACGCTCGACGAAGTCGAACTGCGCCGGATCGATGCCGTTATAAGTTGTGGCAAGATATTCGAGGCCCGGATCGCGATCGGCGTCGCTGATGGAGCAGTAGAAGCTGCGCTCGGCGCCTGCATAGTACGCGGCCAAAATCGGCGGCGACGAGAAGCCGTGGACCGTCGTCAGCATCGGCGGCGAATGCGACGCGAGCGCATAGGTCAGCGGCTTCCAATCGAAGTTGTTATGGATCAGATCGAAGTCGTTCGCGCGTGCGAAAAGGTTCGCAATGTGCAACGCGCCGTACACGTCGCCGTTGAGCGCCGGATCTTCGTTCAAACCGACCGGAACGACCGCTTCGACCTTGCCGCCGAAGCCGGAATTGCCCGCTGCAAACAGCGTTACGTCGAGGCCGCGCGCGCGCATGCCGTCGGCGATGTTGAACGCCATCTGTTCCCAGGGTCCGTAACCCGGCGGCGGCGTGGGCCAGCCGATCGAACCGAGCAGCGCCAAACGAAGCCCTGCGAGCGAGTGCGTGAAGCCGCTCCCGCGCGTCAAGCGGTCGCCAAATCGCAGATGATGACGTCGGTCCGGTAGCGCAGATGTACCCAGCCGGCGTTGTCATGGTAGCGTTCGTACAGTTCGCGTATCTCCAGCAGCAGGGCGTCCAATTGCGGTCCCGACCGCGGCGCATACGAAGTGCTCCGGATGCGACCGGCGATTCCCTCGGCGTCGAGTTCTTGAACGTGCGCGAACGAACTCGCGTGCGGCGCATCGAACCCGGCGTCCCGTAAGAGCTGCGGGAGCGTTTCATCGCTGAAGTCGATGCCCGCGAGCATCGCGCGTTCGCCGTAGCGCTCCTCGATCGAACGGAACTCGAGCGAAAACGGATCGACGCGGTCGCGTTCGTTCCAAACGATCGCGAGCCGTCCACACGGCCGGAGCACCCGGCGAAATTCGGCGAGTGCCGCGTCACTCGCGAACCAGTGAAACGCTTGGAACGCCGCGACTACATCGACGCTCGACGGCGGCAGTCCCGTCGCGTTCGCCGTGCCGGCCCGCACGTCCAACCGGCGTTCGCGCGCGACGGCGCGCATTTCGGCGTTCGGTTCCAGCGCGATCGCGCGCGCCCCGGCTGCCGCGAGCGCTGCCGTCGAAATACCCGTACCGGCTCCGACGTCGAGGACTACGGGTGCCGGTCCCAGACCTTCCAAAATCGCGGCGAGCGCTGCCGCCGGATACGACGGCCGATAGCGGTCATACAAGGGGGCCAGGCCGTCAAAACGCGCGGCGCTAGCGAGCGGACGTCCGTCGTTCACCGTCATACGCTTCCGCGACGTGATTCGAGCGTGCGTCGCCCTCAAATTCCGGTTCGAGGGCGACGTCGCTCGGTGCGTCGAGAGCTGCATCGATCACGTCGAAGCAGCGATCGATATCGCTCCTCGTATTGTAGTGCGCGAAGCTGAGCCGGACGGCGCGGCCGCCCGTGTCCGGCGCGAGCGCCTGCATCAGCCGCGGAGCGTTGAAGTTGCCGACACGCGCTTCGATGTTTGCGAATTCGAAGCGCGCGGCGAGTTCGTCGCTCGTTATCCCGCGGACGTTGAAAGCGAAGATGGGCAATCTTGCAGACTCGGCCGGCCGCCCGTACAGCCGTACGTGCGCGTCCCGTTCGTGGAACTTCGTGCGGGCGTAACTCGCGAGTTCGAGCTCGTGCCGCGCCACGACTTCGAGGGCGAGGCGCGGCGTTGCCGCGACGTCGCGCAGATAGGCTGCCGTCCCGAGCCAGCCCGCGAGCGCTTCGTAGCTTTGCGTGCCGGTTTCGAGAGTCCAATACCGCGCATCGCTTCCCGGCACGAGCGCGTCGCCCGCATAGACGAACCTTCGCAGCGCGTGTTCGCTCGCATACCAGAAGCCCAGGTGCGGCGCGTACGCCTTGTAACCTGAAAAGAACGCGAAGTCGATCGATGCGTCGATGTCGAGCGCGAAGTGCGGAAGCGCCTGCACTCCGTCCACGACGACGGTCGCGCGCGCCCGTTTCGCAAGCGTCGCGAGCCGCGCCACGTCGAACACCGTGCCCGTCGCGTTTGAGGCCCACGGCAACGCAACGACCATCGGCTCGCGCTGCAAAAAGTCGGCGAATTTCGCTTCGTCGATGTCGCCTTTCGCGTCGACCGGCACGACGTCCACTTGCGCGCCGAAGCGTCGCAGCCAGAGCCAGGGGACGATGTTGGAATCGTGATCGGCGGCCGTGACGACGATGCGGTTGCCGCGCGCGATGCCGCTTGCAACTAGCCGCGAAAATGCAAACGCGAGCGAGGTGGCGTTGAGGCCGAGGCCGACTTGATCGGGCGGAGCCGCGACGAGCGCTGCAAACTCGCGCTTCGCCTCTTCGACCAGATCCGTCGTGGCGCGCGCGCGCGCGAAGACCGGACCCTGTTGTGCGTTGTCGTACGCAAGATAACGCTGGACCCGCTCGAGCGCCTTGTCGGGCAACTGCGCGCAGGCCGCGTTGTCGGCGAGGATGCGTCCGTGTGCCGCGGCGGCCATGACCGCCGGAAACCGGTCTCCGTTCACGCGTTCACACTCGCGCGCTCTGCCGGGCGCAAGCCGCTTCCAGGGCGCGATAGGCCCGCGATACGGGATCCCGCTGGAGGACGCCGGCGATGAAACGCGACGCGTCGCGAATTTTCTCGAGCGACACGCCCGTTTCGATGCCCATGCCGTCGAGCATGTACAGCAGATCTTCGGTCGCGAGATTGCCGGTCGCGCCTGGAGCGTACGGGCAGCCGCCGAGACCGCCGCTCGAGGCGTCGAAGATCGCGACGTTCATCTGCAGCGCCGCCACGACGTTCGCGAGCGCCGTCCCGCGCGTGTCGTGAAAATGCATCGCGATCCGTTCGACGGGCATCCGCGCTTGCAACGCACCCGCAACGTCGATCACTTGATTGGGCGTAGCGACGCCGATCGTGTCGCCGATCGAAATCTCGTCGACGCCCATCTCGGCGAGCGCTTCCGCGACGCGCACGACGTCGTCGACCGGCACGGCACCTTGGTAAGGGCAGCCGAACGCCGTCGAGACGTAACCGCGCACCCACATGCCTTCGCCGCGCGCGCTCTTGACGACGTCGCGAAACGTCTCTAGGGAGCGCTCGATCGACATGTTGATGTTGCGCTGCGCGAACGCTTCGGAAGCCGCCGTGAACACCGCGATGGCGCGTACGCCCGCCGAGCGCGCGCGCTCGAGCCCGCGAACGTTCGGCACGAGGCACAAATACGTCACGCCCGCGCGACGCTCGATGCGCGCCATCACTTCTTCGGCATCCGTAAGCTGAGGAATCGCATTCGGCCGTACGAACGACGTAGTCTCGACGACTGCCAGGCCGCTTTCGGAGAGCAAGTCGATAAAGCGGATCTTGTCGGCGGGCGCGACGATGGCCGCTTCGTTTTGCAGTCCGTCGCGCGGTCCCATCTCGCAAATTTTGACCCGTTGCGGCAGCGTGGCTAACGAGAGTGCGCTCATGAGACTACCCTTCGAGTTCGACGAGCGTCGCGCCGCTCGCAACGAGGACGCCCGGTTCGACTAAGACGCTGCGTACCGTGCCGTGACGCGTGGCTTCGATGCGATGCTCCATCTTCATCGCTTCGAGCACCACGAGTAAATCGCGCTCGGCGACGGAGTCGCCCGCTTTGACGGCGACCTTCAAGATTTTGCCGGGCATCGGAGCGTTCACGGCGCCGGAGCTCGCGCTTTGCGCCGATGCCCCGACGGCTCCGAGCTCCGGCGCCGGTGCAAAGGTGAAGCGAAACCGTCGCGCGTCGTACGTGACGGTCACGCCCGTCGTATCGACCGCCGCGCGGCCGGCGCAGCGTTCGTCGTGCGAGCGCACGACGACGCGCTCGCCCGTCACTTCGAAGTTCGCGGCGGCCGTAAAGTCGCCATCGAACTGCCACGTGTCGCCGTCACCCGAGAGGGACGCCGTTACGAAGACGCTGCGCGTCCCGATCAGCCGCACGGGAATGCCGGCGCCCGCGATGCGCCAGGAACGCGCATCGGCGAGCACGGCGCCGAGGGCGATCAAGAACGCTTCGTCCGGATCGCCCGTCGGATCGGGCCGCAGAAAATTTGCATGTTCGGTGAGAAAGGCCGTCGTCGTGTAGCCGGCGCGGAACGTGACGTCGCGCGCGATACGCAGCAGCAGCGGCAGATTGGTCGGCACGCCGTCGATGCGGAATCGTTCGAGCCCGTGCGTCAAACGTTCGATCGCGCTCGAGCGATCGGGCCCGAATGCGATCAGTTTTGCGAGCATGGAATCGTAGTAGATCGAGACGTCGCTGCCCGCGCCGACGCCGCTATCGAGCCGCAGACCCGGTCCCGTCGGCGCTTCGAAGCGCTCGATTTTCCCGCTCGCCGGGAGATAGCCGTTCTCCGGATCTTCAGCCGTTATGCGAACTTCAATCGCCCAGCCGCGCGCCTGGACGGACGCTTGTTCGATGTCGAGTGCCGCGCCGCTCGCGAGCGCGAATTGCAGGCGCACGAGATCGACACCGTGCACGAGTTCCGTGACCGGGTGCTCGACTTGCAAGCGCGCGTTCATCTCCAAAAAATAAAATGCGCCGTCTTCGGCGAGCAGAAATTCGACGGTGCCCGCGTTCGTGTAGCCAACGGATTCGGCGGCGCGAATCGCGGCCGCACCCATGCGTTCGCGCAACGCCGCGTCGAGCGCGACGGACGGCGCTTCCTCGACGATTTTTTGATGCCGGCGCTGAATGGAACATTCGCGTTCGCCGAGATGGATCGTACGGCCGTACGCGTCGGCCACGATTTGAAACTCGATGTGTCGAGGCCGCACCAGATATTTTTCGAGCAAAACTTTGGCGTCGCCGAACGCGCCGAGGGCCTCGCGCTGCGCGGCTTCGAGCGATTCGTCGAAACGCGCGAGATCCTCGACGACGCGCATCCCGCGTCCGCCACCCCCGGCGCTCGCTTTGATGAGCAGCGGCGTTCCGATGCCGGCTGCCGCTTCGCGCAGAGTGTCCGGCGATTGATCGTCGCCGTCGTAGCCAGGAACGACCGGCACGTCGTGCGCGCGAGCGCGGCGCTTCGCTTCGGTCTTGTCACCCATCGCGCCGATCGCCTCGGGCGTCGGTCCTACGAACAGCAGGCCCGCATCTATTACGGCGCGCGCGAACGCCTCGCGTTCGGAAAGAAAGCCGTAACCTGGATGAACGGCGTCCGCGCGCAATTCGAAGGCGGCGGCGATCACGCGCGAACTGTCGAGGTACGACTCGGTCGCGGGCGCCGGACCGACGCACGCCGCGTCGTCCATTTCTTGCAAATACGCGGCACCGCGATCGGCCTCGGAAAAAATGCCGAGCGGAACGATGCCGGCTTCGCGCGCCGCTCGCGCGATGCGCACCGCGATCTCACCGCGATTGGCGACGAGGAGCCGCCGGATCGGCCTCACGTCGCCCATTCGGGCGGCCGCTTTTCGAGAAATGCGCGCAAGCCCGCCTGGCCTTCGGCGCTGGTGCGTTGAGTCGCGATCGCTTCGGCCGTCAGTTCGAGCGTCGCGTCGTAGTCGCTTTCTCGCACGAGTGCGAACAGCGTTTTCGTCGCGGCGATGCCTGTGGGACTGGCGCCCAGAACTTCCGCCGTAATGCGCGCGACGGCGGTCTCGAGCTGCGCTTCGCTCGCGACGACCTCGTGGATCAAACCGATCGCGAGCGCGCGAGCGGCGGCAAAGCGCTCGCCCGTGAGCGCGAGCGCGCGGGCGTGCGATACTCCGATCTTCGCTAGTACGAACGGCGAAATAACGGCGGGTAAAATCCCGAGCTTGGTTTCGGTAAATCCGAACAGCGTCTCGGAGGAAGCGATCGCAACGTCGCATACCGCTGCGAGCCCCGCGCCGCCGCCGAGCGCCGCGCCGTGGATGCGTCCGACGACCGGCTTCGGCAGCCGGTCGATCGTTCGGAACATGCGCGACATGGCACGCGCGTCGGCCACGTTCTCTGCCCGGCCAAGGTCGAGCGAGGCGCGCATCCAGCCGACGTCCGCGCCACCGCAAAACGTCTTCCCGGCGCCGGCCAACACGACGACGCGCACCGACGGATCGTTGCCCAGGAGTTCGAACGCCGTCTGTAGCTCCAAGATCAACGCAGCGTTGAAGGCGTTGCGCACTTCCGGCCGCGCGAGCGTCACATGGGCGACCGCGCCGTCGCGACGCAGAGTCAGCAGGCTCGGCTCCATGAGCGGCGCTTTCGCGGGCGACTGTCGGCTCCCTTACCGATTGCCGGCAGCGCCCGTGTTACCATACGACCATGGAAGCCACGGTAGGTCCGGCCCCGGCGCACGGCCGCGAGCGGTCCGCGGATGCTCGGGGCCTCGTATATCGCCACTCGGTTGCGACCAGACTCACCCACTGGCTCGGGGCGCTGGCGCTGCTCGTACTAGTCATGAGCGGTCTGCAAATCTTCAACGCGGCGCCGTATCTCGATGCGTCCGACAAAAGCGACCCCGCGCATCGCGTGCTCTGGATTCAAAGCGAGCAGAGCGCGAGCGGAAGCCAAGCCGGGGTCACGTCGATTTTCGGACACTCGCTTAAAACGACCCACGTTCTCGGCTATACCTCCGACGGACAGGGCGCTGAGGCGCCGCGCGCGTTCCCGGGTTGGCTGACGTTTCCGGGCTACCAGGATCTTGCGAGCGGCCGGCGCTGGCATCTGTTCTTCGCATGGATCATGGTCTTGTGCGGCGCGGCGTATCTCGTCGCGGGTGCGGTGCGCAAGGATCTCGGGCTCATCGTCTTGCGGCCCGCGGACCTGCCGAAGATGCTGCCGATGCAGCTGTACTATTTCGGGCTCAGAAAAGAACCGCCCGAACACGGCAAGTACAATCCACTGCAAAAGGCCGGGTACACGTTCGTACTGTTCGTGCTCTCGCCGTTTCTCGTCATCACCGGGCTCGCATTGTCGCCCGGCATCGACGCATTCGCCGGGCCACTGACGGGGTTGCTCGGCGGACGCCAGTTCGCGCGCACGTGGCATTTCCTCGCCATGCTCGCGTTGATCGGTTTCGTCTTCGGGCACGTCTTTCTCGTGGTCGCGACGGGGTTCTTCAATAATATGCGCAGCATGGTCGCCGGCACGTATCGCCTGGGTCCACATGAGGGAACCGGACCGTGAAGCGCCGTCTCTTCGTCGCGTCCAGCATGGCGACGGCTCTCGGCGGTTGCGCGAGCGTCACGAACGCTCTCAACGAATGGAGTCCGGCGCGCGGCGTTCTCGATTCGGCGCAAACGGTCAATCATGCGCTCATCGGGACCCGCGGCATGGCGAAGCTGTACCGCGACGCCGATATCACCGAGAATTTCCCGACCAACGGCCTGGACACCCCGAGCGATGTCCGTTACACGCAGATACTGCGCGATAATTACGCGACGTATCGCCTGCCGGTCTCGGGCTTGATCGAGCATCCGCAGACGTTTACGTACTCGCAACTGCGCGCGCTTGCCACGCTCAGTCAGAACACGCGGCACGACTGCGTCGAAGGCTGGAGCGTCGTCGGCAAATTCGGCGGCGTGCCGCTGCGCTCGCTGCTGGCCCTCGTGCGGCCGACTTCAAAGGCGCGCTATGTCGTGTGCTATTCCTTCGACCGCGATCAAAACGGACAACAGTTTTACGGCAGCATCGACCTAACGCAGGCGGCCCATCCGCAAACGATGCTCGCGCTCGATCTCAACGGCAAACGCATCGATCCCGATCACGGCGGTCCCGTGCGTTTGCGCATTCCGACGCAGCTCGCGTACAAGAGCACGAAGTGGATACAGCACATCGAAATTGCCGATTCGTTCGCGCATGTTTTCGGCGGCAAGGGCGGCTATTGGGAAGATGCCGGTTACGAATGGTATGCCGGCATCTAAACCTTGTTCATCTTAGCGTACGATCGCTGCGCTGAGCTGCACACAACGTTACGCTTTAGGAGCCGGGGATAGCAGTTAAAGGGCCGTTGAAATCGCCTCGACTGCGGTAAGCCGTTCGCGCACGACGTACCGATGCGGCGCATTCTTCGGCACCGTGTAGGTGTCGCCGGCTCCTAGCGACGACGTGCTTCCGGCAACAGTGAGATCGACTTTGCCGGAGACGATGAAACCAAGCGTCTCATAATCGCGCGTCTCTTCCGGCTTGTCCGTCGTAGGTTCTTCGTCTCGCCAGACGCGCAGAGTGACGGCGTCGCCGCGTACGATGATCGGGTCCGTGGATGCATTAGCCATGCTTGCAAACTACCTCATATTCGCATCGTTCAATCGGGCGAACTTTTACGATAGAGTCGTCGGTCGCTTCTAGAAATTCGTCTTTACGCGCGCTCTCTTAGCGTCGCTTTCGAGGTCGCCGGCCGCCCGCTCCATCTAGCGAATATGCGCCCGGTCCCGCCAAGATCAAAGCCAAAGCTACCACAAGGTACATCAGCGGCTTTTCGAACGAAGTCTTGCCGGCAGCGTCGTTGACGAACGACGCTCCGTGTGGCAAGTGCACGAACCAAATGGCGACGAACATATCGCACGCTATCAAGAATGCGAACAGCGGCGTGAGAATTCCGAGCAGCACCGCAATGCCGCCGCCGAATTCGGCGAAGGCGGCGACGGCCCCAAGCCACGCCGGCGCGCGCGGCAGCATGTGCGACGCCCACGTGCCCGGGTGCAGAACCTTCGGCCAGCCGTGCAGGATGAACGCCGCCCCGAGAACGACGCGCAGCGCGAGCAACGCTATATTGGTGCGGCTTCCGAGCTTCGGCGGCGTCATGCGGCGACGTTCGCTTCGCGACTTACCGGTACCGGCGTACGCGGTCGCACCAGAGCGATCGATACGCCGCCGATGACGAGAAGCGCGCCGATCACGTCCCTGACACCGAAAACCTCGTGTCCGACGAACGTTCCGACGAGGACGGCGACGACCGGAATCATCAGCGCGGAAAGCCCCATCACTCCGGAATCGATGCGCTGCAACAGCCAGTGATTGAGGTAAAACGCCAGTGCGCTGCCGCAAAGCGCGAGGTACCCCAGGGCCGCGAGCGGAGCGAGCATCGTCGCACGATACCAATCCGGCGCTTCGAAGAGGACGCCCGATGCCGTCATTACGAGGCCCGCAAGCAGCATGGCGGGCGGCAGCGTCGCGAACGGTTCCGCCTGCGCGTAACGTTTGAGGTAGACGTTCGCGAAGCCGGAGCACGCCGACGCGCCGAGCACGGCGAGCACGTACGGCAGTTCGCCGCGCACGTCGCCGACGAGTGAAATCGTCGCGACGCCGCCGAGCGCGAGCAATGCGCCGACGATCGTTCCGAGGCCCGCGCGTTCGCCGAGCATCCCTCGCGCGAACCCGAATATAAAGAACGGCATCGTTCCGAAGAGAACCGCTACGAGGCCGGACGCCAAATGCGTTTCCGCGAGATACGTCAACGCGTAGTTGAGCCCGAACATCATCAGAGCGAGAACCAGCACGAGCCGCGTGGGAGGCGCGCGGCGCCGCAGATCCGGGCGTAGTGCGGCTCCCGCAGCGTACAGGATTGCCGCCGCCGCAACGAAGCGGATTCCGGCACCGGTCAGCGGAGGGAGCCCCGTCAGCGAATACTTGATGCCGAGCCAAGTCGTCCCCCAGATGAGAACGCAGGCCGCATAGGCGGCGAAAATTGCGAACCGAGACGAACGCGGCGGAGCTTCCACGCCCGTCGAACCCCAAAGGGAGGTCGAGCGTTGCATGTTTTACAGCCGCACGCTCCGGAAATTAGCTTAATATGGAAAAATATAGCCTTAAAGGTCTACGCATCGCCATACTCGCGACGGACGGCTTCGAGCAGCCGGAACTGCTCGAGCCTCGCAAGGCACTCGAAGACGCAGGCGCGCGGGTCGACGTCGTTGCTCCCGAAGCCGGCACCATCTTGGGCTTCAAGCACCACGATAAAGGTGATAAAGTCGCCGTCGACGTCGTGCTTTCGCAAGCAAAGCCGGCCGACTACGCGGCGCTGCTGATGCCGGGCGGGGCTCTCAACGCAGACCAATTGCGCGCGGAGCCGGCGGCGGTCGCATTCGCGAAGGCCTTTTTCGACGACGGTAAGCCCGTAGCCGCAATCTGTCATGCGTTTTGGACGCTCGTCGAATCGGGCGTGCTCGCCGGCCGTACGCTGACGTCGTGGCCTTCGATTCAAACGGACATTCGCAACGCCGGCGGCACCTGGGTCGATCGCGACGTGGTCGTCGACGGAAATTTCATCTCCAGTCGTAAGCCGGCCGACATCCCGGCCTTTAACGCAAAGATGCTCGAAACGTTCGCACGCGCCGGGCAGCCGCAGCCCGCGGGTTAACCGCGGAGTCTTCCGGCACGCACGCGGGCTCGCTCGCTTTTATCACGCTCGGACACGGCACGGCGAGCGCAAACGAGTTGGCTGCTCTGGCTCGGGGAGCGGCGCTCGACTCGCTCGTCGACGTGCGCTCGATTCCGCAGAGTCGTCGCCATCCACACTTTGCCCGCGAGGCAATGGAGGTTTGGGTACCGGAGCAAACCGGCGCCGCGTACGTATGGGAGCGCGCTTTAGGCGGCTTTCGAAAGGTCGATCGAAACAGCGCCAACATCGCACTACGGCATCCGTCGTTTCGCGCGTACGCCGATTACATGGAAACGGGTGTATTCCGAGACGCTCTGACGCGGCTACTCGAGCGCGCCGCCACCGTGCGATTAGCCATTCTCTGTTCCGAAACGGTGTGGTGGCGATGTCATCGGCGCTTGATTTCCGACGCCGCCGTGCTGTTGCACCATGCCGACGTGCGCCATCTCATGCACGACGGAACGCTGCGCCCGCACGTTCCCACTGCCGGCGTGCGCTTGACCGAAAACGGAACGCTGCGCTACGACGTGCTCGTTGCAGCGAATGCTGCGGGCAAAGACGGCGCGTAGCTCGGACCGCGTCTACATCCGGAAGACGCCGAAATGCGTCGGCTTCGGCGGTGCGTATGCCGCGGCTTCGAGGCCGAGCGCGATCGCGCGGCGCGTGTCCAGCGGATCGATCACGCCGTCGTCCCATAATCGTGCCGTCGAATAATACGGGCTGCCTTCGCGTTCGTACTTCTCCAGGATCGGCGCTTTAAAGCGCTCCTGCTCGTCCGCGTCCATGCTGCGGCCGCGTTGCTTTTCGCCTTCCATGCGCACGGTGAGGAGCGTCGAGGCGGCCTGCGAGCCGCCCATGACGGAGATGCGCGCGTTCGGCCACATCCATAATTGTCGCGGCGAATACGCGCGTCCGCACATGCCGTAGTTACCCGCGCCGAAACTGCCGCCGATCACGACGGTGAATTTCGGCACCTCGGCACAGGCGACGGCCATGACGAGTTTCGCGCCGTCCTTCGCGATGCCGCGGTTCTCATATTCCTTACCGACCATGAAGCCCGTGATGTTTTGCAAAAACAATAAAGGCGTTCCACGCTGCGCGCACAGTTCGATGAAGTGCGCCCCTTTGAGCGCGCTTTCGCTGAACAAAATCCCATTGTTGGCGATCACCCCGATCGGGTGTCCTTCGATGCGGGCGAAGCCGCACACGAGGGTCGCACCGTACAGCGGTTTGAATTCGTGAAACAGCGACCCATCGACTAAGCGCGCGATCACCTCGCGTACGTCGTAGCCGACGCGCGCGTCGTGCGGCACGATGCCGTACAGTTCGGCCGGATCGTATGCAGGCGGTTCGGCGTCCGTTTCGTCACGCCGCCGGTCGGGCGGCGGCGCCAGATTCGCGACGATCGAACGCACGAGCGCGAGCGCGTGTTCGTCGTTCGTTGCGAAATGATCGGCTACTCCGCTGATGCGCGTATGGACGTCCGCGCCGCCGAGCTCTTGCGCGGTGACGATCTCGCCCGTAGCCGCCGCAACGAGCGGGGGGCCCGCGAGGAAAATCGTTCCGTAGCCTGCGACGATGACCGTTTCGTCCGACATCGCCGGCACGTACGCGCCGCCCGCGGTGCACGAGCCCATCACGGCCGCAATCTGCGGAATGCCCTCCGCCGACATGCGCGCCTGATTGTAGAAGATGCGGCCGAAGTGATCGCGATCGGGAAACACTTCGTCTTGCTTCGGTAAGAACGCGCCGCCGGAGTCGACGAGATAGATGCACGGCAAGTGATTTTGCTGCGCGATCTCTTGCGCGCGTAAATGTTTCTTGACGGTCAACGGATAGTACGTGCCGCCCTTGACCGTCGCGTCGTTCGCGATGACGACGCAGTGGCGGCCATGGACGCGGACGATTCCCGTGATGACGCCCGCCGACGGAATGTCGTCGTCGTACGCGCCGGCTGCAGCTAACGCCGAAAACTCGAGGAACGGCGTCAACGGGTCGGCCAGACGATCGACTCGCTCGCGCGCCGGCAACTTACCGCGTTTGCGGTGTCGCGCGAGCGACTCCGCGCCGCCACCCAGGCGTGCGCGCGCGAGCCGCTCGCGCAGTTCCGCGACGAGGGCGCGCGCGTGCATGGTATTCTCGCTAAAATCGGCCGTCGTGCGATCGACGCGCGTCTCGAGTCGCTTCATGTACGCTCGGTTCGCCGTAGGCGCGCGTTAAGCCGCCGTTAAGCGCCCGTTAGAATCGCGTGAACGTGCGCGCGTAACGGCCGCCCAGGCGTTACCATGACGTCATGACAGCCGCCCCTGCGTCGTCGTATCGTCCGACGGGCGCCATTTGCGCTAATCCGCTCGCACCGTATGATGGTCCTTGGGGTCCACGTCTGGCCGCGCATTTGCTGCGGCGCGCCGGCTTCGGCGGCTCTCCCGCCGACGTCACGCGTCTCTCGTCCATGCCGATGCATGCGGCCGTCGATTCTTTGCTGCAATTTCCGAACGCGGATGCACTTCCGGCCTTGCCCGACCTTGCGGCACCCGCCGCGCAAGCGATGTCGGCCGCACGAGCGATGTCCGGCACGCCCGCCCGGGGCGATACCGCAGCCGTGCGGCGACGCGAGATGCGCATGCAGCGCCGCGCGCAGGAGCGTGCCAACTCGCTTTGGTGGTTGAATCGCATGCTCGCGACGCCCGCGCCGCTGCAAGAGAAGCTGACGCTGTTCCTCCACGGTCATTTCGCGACGGCCTCGGGAGCCAAAGGCATCTACGGTCTCGAGATCGTTCAACAAAATGCGTTGTTACGCCGCTACGCGCTCGGAAATTGGCGCGAATTGACGCACTCGCTGGCGCGCGATCCGGCGATGCTGAAGTGGCTCGACCAGGCCCGCAGCCGCAAGGCCCAACCCAATGAAAATTTCGCGCGCGAACTGATGGAACTCTTTACGCTCGGGATCGGCAACTACACGGAGAACGACGTGCGCGAAAGCGCGCGCGCGTTCACCGGCTTCACGCTGGCGCGCCGCAACGGCCCGTTCGTCTTCAACGCTGCCCAGCACGACGACGGCGAGAAAACGTTCCTCGGGCATAGCGGAAACTACGGCGGCGACGAGGTCATCGACATCATCTTCGCGCAGCCGGCCGCGCCGCGCTGGTTCGCCCGCAAGCTGCTGACGTTTTTCGTCTACACGGACCCCGAGCCCGAACTGGTCGAAGCGACCGCCGCTCTGATTCGCAAGAACGATTTCACTATGCGCCCGGTCATCGCGGCCTTATTGCGTTCGAATCTCTTTTACGATCCGCGCTCGTATCGCGCCCTCGTCAAGAGCCCGATCGAGTTCGTCATCGGTTCGTATCGGCTCTTCGGGGCCGCGCAAATCGAGCCCGACGCGCTGCCGGTGCTCGCCCGCATGGGCCAAATGCCGTTCCACCCGCCGAGCGTGAAAGGTTGGGACGGAGGCGCGCAGTGGCTCAACACGCAGACCGTTTTGGCGCGCGAGAATTTCTCGAGCTCGCTTACGAGGGCGCCCGAGCTCGCAAGCGAGCGCAGCTGGCTGACCGCCGGCGTGCCCGCAACCGCAAACGAAGCGGCGACGAGACTCGTCGCGACGATTTTGCAAGGGGACGCGAGCCCGGCTTCGCTCGCGCGTTTGCAAAGCTATCTTGATGGAAGCGACACATCTGCCAACGGTAAGTTGTCCCCAGAAAATTCCGCGGAACGAATCCGCGGCGCAGCATATCTCGCGATGGCGATGCCCGCTTACCAACTCGCATGACGCTTCAGGGGCAAGTATGAAACGCAGTCGATTCGTCTTTGGAGCGCTCGCAGGATTGACCGTCACGGCAGGTGCCGACTCGCTCTTCGGCGCGGCGCTCGCGCAGCCGGTGCTCCCGCAGCAGACGGGAGATGCGGCGGACCGCGTGCTCGTCGTCATCAACCTGCAAGGCGGGAACGACGGGCTCAACATGGTCGTGCCACATGGCATGCCCCAGTATTACCGGTATCGTCCGAGTCTCGGCATCGCGCCGAAGGACGTGCTGCACATCGATGGCGTCGTCGGGCTCAATCCGCAGATGACGTCGCTCAAAAGCATGTTCGATGCCGGTAACGTTGCGATCGTGCAAGGCGCCGGCTATCCGAAGCCGGACCATTCGCACTTTCGCTCCACGGAAATTTGGCAAACGGCTGCGCCCGAACGGTATGAGAGCACCGGATGGGTCGGCCGGTATCTCGACTCGGCGGAACTTCCCAAAGAAAATCTGTTTAATGCGGTGGCGCTCGCGCCCGTTTTGCCCGAACTCATGCTCGCGCGCCGCGTCGACGTACCCGCCATCGCGGGGCTGCGCGGTTATGGACTCACGAGCGATCGCAACGCCCCGCAGCGCAGCGCATTTTCTTCGCTGCTGCACGACGATCGCGTGCCGTTCGCTTCGCCATATCTCGCCACGGTTGCGACGATCGAGGATCACGCGCAACGCGGTTCGCAAGAATTGCCGAAGCTACTCGCCGGCTACACCACGACTGCGGCGTATCCCGCGACCGCCATCGGACGCAGCCTGGCCCTCGCGGCGCAAATCGCCGGCAGCCGGCTCGGCACCCGCGTCATCTACCTGCAGCACGGCTCGTTCGACACGCACGCAGCCCAGCGGCCGACGCAAGATCGTTTGTTGCGAGAACTCTCCGATGGGCTCAAGGCGTTTTACGACGACTTAGCCGCCCACGGGAACGAGAAACGCGTCCTGACGCTGACGTTCTCCGAATTTGGCCGGCGCGTGGGTGAAAACGCGAGCCGAGGCACCGATCACGGCGAGGCCGCGCCCATGCTGCTGGTGGGCGGCCGGGTAAAGGGCGGCCTCTACGGCGCGCATCCGTCGCTAGACGAGCTCGACAACGGCGACATGCGCTATACGCTCGATTTCCGCAGCGTGTATGCGACCGTCCTCGAAAAATGGTTTGCGCGCAGCCCGAGCGAGATTCTCGCCGGCACGTTCCCGACGCTGAGGTTGCTTGCGTGAGGGGCAGCCGCTCGACCTCGAGCGTCGCGCGAACTTAACGACGAGCGTCCCGACTAGTAGGGAAGATCTGCAGATAGGGGAGAAATTCACAGCCGGCCGTCCAAGGGCCAAATGTCACGCGGATGCGACTAATAGTCTTGACGAAAGACACACCTATGTGTAGAATGTACCTATCGGTATGAAGAACACTATGAGCAATCCGGGGCTTCGCCCCGACGACGACGATGCGGAACGCGTCTCGACTCATAGCCGGGTCGACGCGGGGCTTCCCCCGCGCGGCACCCCGAAGAATTACCTGATGGCTTGGCTCCTCGTGATGCTCAAAGACTTGAACCTCCACGGTTACGAGATTATGAAAGCGCTCAAGGAAAATTTCGCCGTCGTTTCCGATCCGGGCACCGTATATCGCGCGCTCCGGCAACTCGAACGCGACGGTTACATCAGTTCGTGGTGGGATCCCAAAGAACAAGGTCCGGCACGGCGTATCTACACGCTCACCGACGGCGGCAAAGACGCCTTAGCGTTGTGGAGTTCCGCTTTAGAGCAGTACCGTACCAACCTCGACGCGTTCTTCAGCCTTTACACCGGGACGTGGACGAAAGACCACAGTTCCAAACGTGACGGAGAAAAATAATGGACGACAAGGCAACCACGAACAGCTACATGCAGATCACGACCGAAACGTACGGCGTCGTTATCGAAGCGATCAAAGCGGCGAACCAGCGTTCGCTCGACTATGCGAAGTCCGTGTGGGAAATCGCGTCGCGCCCGTACCAATCCAACAGCCTCGACACGGCCGTGCGTGAAAATTTCGATCGCTCGAACGAAATCATGACCCTGACGGTCGGCGAACTTCAAACCAGACAGCAGCATCTCGCCGAATTCGCAGAAAAGCTCGTCTCGCAGAACGCAAAGCTGCAGGAGTCGTCGGTGCAAGCGATGCGCGGCGTCGTCAACACCGGAATCTCGAATCTGAATTTCGTTAAGGACACCGCGAAGCAAGGGCTCGACGATCTGAACAAACGTATCGATGAGACGCAGTCGCGCGCAACGGCCGCCATCAGCCAAAACTAGATTTTCGTCGCACGAACGAAAAGGACCGGCTTTGCGGCCGGTCCTTTTGCGTATGCCCGAGCGAGCGTTTTACTGCATGTGCTGGCCGCCGTTAATTGCGATATTGGCACCGGTGACGAACGCCGCCTCGTCCGAGGCGAGATACACGATCAGTCCCGCAATTTCGTCCGGCTTGCCGAGCCGCCCCTGCGGTATGAGCGGAAGAATCTTGGCGTTCAAGACCTCCGGATCGATCGCGGTGACCATTTTCGTTCCGATATAACCTGGCGAAATGGTATTGACCGTAACTCCGCGCTTCGCGACTTCCAACGCGAGCGATTTTGTGAAGCCGTGCATGCCCGCTTTAGCCGCCGCATAATTCGTTTGTCCGAAGGCGCCCTTCTGACCGTTGACCGACGACACGTTGATGACGCGGCCCCAGCCCCGTTCGACCATGCCGTCAACGACCTGTTTGCACATATTGAAGACGCTGTCGAGATTCGTGCGAATCACCGCGTCCCAATCGCCTTTGGTCATTTTCTTAAACGTCGTGTCGCGCGTGATGCCGGCGTTGTTAACCAACACGTCGACCGGTCCGACGTCGCCCGCAACTTTGGCCACGGCTTGCGCGCACGAATCGAAATCCGTTACGTCCGCAGGATACGCTTTGAAATCGAAGCCGCGTTCCTTCATGGCCGAAAGCCATTCATTCGGCTTTTTGTTGCTCGGGGAATGCGTCGTGACGACCTGGTAGCCAAGCGCCGACATCTTCATGCAGATCGCCTCGCCGAGACCCCCCATACCGCCCGTGATCAGTGCGACTCTCGCAGCCATTTGTTACGCCATCCTTGCTATCACATCGAAAGTAATCCGCCTCGCTTCAAGGACCGTTTTGCGTATCCCGCAGAGCGGCCGGGCTTACGCGCTGCGAAGCGAATAGCGCGAGGATGATCAGCGTCCGCTTCCTTGGCACCGCCGGCGCCCGCTTCGTCGTCGCCAAGCAAATTCGCGCATCGGGCGGCATGTGGTTTCGGTTCGAGGGCGACGTTACGACGCAAATCCACGTCGACCCGGGCCCGGGCGCGCTCGTGCGCGCGACCTCGTGCGTGCCGCCGTGCGATCCTGGGCTGCTCGATGCGCTCGTGTTGTCGCACAAACATCTCGATCACGCGGGTGACGTGAACGTCATGATCGAGGCGATGACGCAGGGCGGTTTCAAGCGGCGCGGCGCACTGCTCGCGCCGCGCGACGCGTTCGAGGGCGAGGCCGTTATTTTTCCGTACGCTGCGAAGTTCGTCGCGAAGCGGCACATCTTGGAAGAACGCAGCGGCCCGTTCTTCGTTAACGACGTCGCCATTCGCACGTCCGTGCGGCACCTGCACGGCGTCGCGACGTACGGCTTACACTTCACGCACTGCGGGACGACGATTTCATATTTGCCGTGCGGGCGTTTTTTCGACGGGCTCGCCGAAGATTACGCGACACACGCGCCCGACGTCCTGATCGTCAACGTGCTGCGTTTTCGCGACGACCTCAAGGTCGATCACCTGTCGTTCGACGAAGCGCGCCGAATTTTTGAGATCGTCCGTCCCAAAGTCGGCGTCATGACCCATTTCGGCACGCGGATGCTCGAACAGCGCCCCGCGCGGCTCGCGCGCGAACTCGAAGACGATCTCGGGTTTCGGGTGTTCGCCGCTTACGACGGTTGGACGCTCGATGCGACGACGGAGATTGCGGCCGTAGCGCGTGCCTGAGCCGGGCGCGAACGCCGAAATCGAAATGGTGCAGACCGAGCGCACGGCGAGTTTCCGACGCGAACACGAGCGCGAGGCGCTGTCGACACAGTGGAACTTCACCGCCGTCGGGCACGAGCAGCGGCACGAGTTCGCCGCCTCCGTCGCGGGCGAAACGGTCGGCGTTCTTGGGCTGCGCATCGCGGCGTCGCTCGGACATATCGACTCGCTCATCGTGGCGCCTGCCGCGCGGCGCCAAGGCATCGGTCGGCGGCTGCTCGAGCGCGCGGAACAAGCCGCCAACTATTATAATTGCCACAAGGCGACGCTCGAAGCGCCCGCCGGCCTGCCGGCTCAGCTCTTCTTCGAAGCCTGCGGTTATAAGGTCGAAGCGATCTTACGGCAGCATACGTGGAAGCTCGACGTCGCCCTGATGCGCAAATTTCTGTTATGAACCGCCTGCGAGGTGATTAGCGCGGCTGCGGGCAATCGATGAGAATCGGAGGCACATTCTCAGGGTGATTACCAACGATCTCGAGATCATGTTCGGCGGGCAAGCCGGCGACGGCAGCCTGACCACGGGCGACTTGATCGCCTCGATTTTCAAGCGTATGGGCCTCGAGGTCTACACGTATAAAGATTTCCCGTCGCGAATTCGCGGCGGCCACACGAACTACGTGATTCGCGCCGGGCAGGCCCGAAATTACGGTATGGCCGACGCCGTCGATGGGCTCGTCGCATTCGACCTAGAAGCGGTCGAAGCGCACATTGCGGAACTCCGCCCGGGCGGTTTCGTCGTGTTCGACAGCTCTTCGGAGAGCGTACCCGACACGCTGCGCCGCGCCGACGTGACGTGGTATGAGATTCCGCTTGCGAAAATCGCGAAGGACGAACTCGGCCTCGAACTCGTACGAAACACGATCTCGCTCGGCGTGCTCGGCAAGCTCGTCGGCATGGATGCGGCGATCGTGCGGGCCGAAGTTACGGGCGTGTACGCGCGCAAGGGTGAAAAGATTTCCGCGCTCAACGTGCGCGCGATCGAGGCCGGCGAAAGCTACGTCGACCGCCACTATTCCGAATGGCCGAGCGGTTATATTTTGCGCCAAGGGCTCGATGCCGATCGTTTGCTCATGATGGGCAACGACGCGATCGCATATGGAGCGCTGGTAGGCGGCTGCCGGTTCATGGCAGGCTACCCGATCACGCCCGCGACCGATATTCTGGAGTGGATGGCCAAGTATCTACCGGAGTTCGGCGGCGTCATCGTGCAGGCGGAGGACGAACTGGCGGCGATCAACATGACTCTCGGCGCCGCCTTCACGGGCGTACGGTCGATGACCGCGACCTCGGGACCGGGGCAAGCGCTCATGACGGAAGCGATCGGACTTGCGGGGGTGCTGGAAATCCCGCTCGTCGTCATCGAATGTGCGCGCACCGGACCCTCGACCGGTATGCCGACCAAGACCGAACAGTCGAACCTCAACCATCTCATTTTTAGCGGACATGGCGAAATTCCGCGCGTGGTGCTCGCGCCCGGCACCGTCGAAGATTGCTTTTACTTGTCCGCGCGCGCCTTCGACATTGCCGATACATATCAGTGTCCGGTCTTCGTGCTGACCGAACAAGCGCTCTGTCAGAGCAAGGCCACGCTGCCGCGGCTCGACGTCGCTGCGGTCGGCATCGACCGCGGCCGCATGCAGCTGACGCCCGTGACGTTCGGCGATTATCAGCGTTTCGCGTTCAGCGAGGACGGCGTGTCGCCGCGGACGATCCCCGGCGTCGAAGGCGGTATGCATTTAGCCGCAGGCTCCGAGCACGACCCCGCGGGCGTCATTACCGAGGATACCGATAACCGTGCGCGCATGATGGAAAAGCGGATGCGCAAAATGGAGAGTATGAGGGACGATCTGCCGCGCGCGAACGTGCACGGCGATCCTACCGCAACGATCGCCATCTTCGGCTATGGCAGCAACCGCGGTCCGATCGTGGAAGCCGTCGATCGGCTCGCGCGCTTCGGCGTCGCGACGCGCTTCTTTGAGTTTCGCACGTTGTGGCCGTTTCCCGAAGACGACGTGCGCGCGTTTGTGGAGAATGCCGAAGCGATCTTCGTCGTGGAGAACAATTATGGCGGTCAACTCGAACGCTTGATCCGCTACGTCACGGGGCCGCTCGCTCACATGCACTTAGTCAATAAGTATAACGGCAAGCCGTTCCACCCGTGCGAGATAACGCGCGCCATCGAGGAACACGCGCTGCTGCGCGGCGAGCCGGAACCCGCGAGCCATCCCGTCGTCACCACCGTGCCGCCCGACTCCATCGCCGTGCGGGTGAAACACTCGTGAGCGCCGTGATGTCGCCCAAAGATTTCGCGACGGCGACGCCCGCCTGGTGGTGCCCGGGCTGTGGCGATTACGGCGTGCTCTCCGCGCTCAAGGCGGCGCTCGCCGAACTTGGAAAACTTCCTAAAGACGTGGCGTTCGTTTCGGGTATCGGCTGCAGCGGCAAGATCTCGGGCTACCTGCACTCATATGCGTTTCACGGCGTGCATGGGCGGGCGTTGCCGGTTGCGACCGCGGTCAAACTCGCCAACCACGAATTGACGGTTATCGCGGCGGGCGGCGACGGCGACGGCTATGCGATCGGCGCCGGGCATTTTCTGCACGCCGTGCGGCGCAATCCGAACGTAACGTACGTCGTGATGGATAACCAGACGTACGGCCTTACCAAAGGTCAATCGTCGCCGACGAGCGGCACGGGCTACGTCACCGGAACATCGCCCGGCGGGAACCCCGACGCGCCCATGAACGGTCTTGCGGTCGCGCTCGCGGCCGGCGGTTCGTTTCTCGCGCGCGGCTTCTCGGCGCATCCCAAGAAGCTCGTCGAATTGCTGAAGACCGCCGTCGAGCACGACGGATTCTCGGTCGTCGAAGTGATGTCGCCGTGCGTCACGTACAACAAGCTCAACACGTACGCTTGGTTCAAAGAGCATACGTATTATGTCGGCGACCGTCCCGGCTACGACCCGGGGAACCGGTCGCAAGCCTTCGACGCGCTACTCGACGGCAAAGAGATGCCTCTCGGTATCCTATACCGCGACGATCGGCCGCCGCTCGAAACGCTGATGCATTTGCCCGGAATGCCGCTCGTGAAGCTCGACCTCGAGGCCGATCGCGAGGCGCTCGCTGCCTTGCAAAACGTCTACGGGTAGTTCCCCGGTGGGCGAGCGCCCGAACGCATCGGCGTTGGAGTGGCATCTTTGCGCGGGCTCGTAGGCGGCTTCCGGCGGAACCGGTGCGCGCGAGGGTAGGAAACCGGTTCCCGACTTGCGGCCATCTGGGAGCCGACCGACCGCTCCGCGGGATGTTGCAGCGTCCCCAGCGGCGACTGCCACGCCGAAGGTAAAATCGCTCGGCGGTTGTGCAGCGAGCCGTCGTACAGAAAAACGTTACCAGCCTGCGTGTTCGCGGTGACGAGTGGTCCGCCGCCCGCCACGACTGCGGTCGACGCGCCGTCGCTTCCGTCGACGCGCGCGCCGCGCTCGAAGCTCGTGAAGACTCTGCCGGCGCCGGCCGCATGCCCGGCGATCTGCGCGGGCCCTGAGGTGCCCACGGCGACGTCGCCGCGAGTCGTCTCGAAACGCGCGAGCCCGGGCTCGAAGTTGCCGCCGTCGAAGACGAGCGAGCCGTCGACGCTCGTCGCTTCAATTTGCCGCACGCGGCAGCGTTCGAACGTCATGTTGCCCGAAAGCGAGCGCGCTCGTAAACGCTCGAACGACGAATCGCTAATGCGTAGCGGACCTCGACCCGTCTGCACGAACGCCGTGCCCCCGGCGCCATACAGCGATAGCCGGCCGCCGCCGGCGAACCCGACGAACGTGCCTCCGCGATAATCGTGCACGTCGAGATTACCGCCGCCCGTGCGCGCCGAGACGAACACCGCGTCCGCCGGCACGGTCACGATAAGCGGTAACGCGGGCGTGCCGCCGCTCTGCCACCCGAGCGGCATCTTGACGACGACCTGCTCGCGAGGACCGCTCGGGATCGACGACACGACGAAGCTTTCGGGCGGCAGCGCTTCACGTCCGTCGCCTCGGCCGCTACCGGCGCCCGGGACGAACAACGGAATTTGCGCCGTCGACACCTGCACCATTTTGCGCTCGAGGACGAGCGCCGGCGACCCTTCGATGCTGACGGCAGCTCGGTCCCACGTCCGGATCGTTACGTCGGTTGCACGAACGTTGATGCGAACGATCGGCGCTTCGAGCGCCTCGAAGGTCGTCGTTTCCGCGCGAACCGCTCCGGTTGCACCGAGCCAAGCGAGCGCCACAAGCGCGAACATCCGCACGGCGCCCGGGCGCCACGATTGCGATGCCGGCGAGCGGGTCAAGCACACCGTTCTACGATACTCGTTGCGAGCGCGCACGTCATGAACGC
>JALYUE010000062.1 GCA_030853925.1 Vulcanimicrobiota bacterium
CCGCATACGCGCCGGATCGCGCCGTCGCAGTCGTGGCGATGACGCCGACGCGCCGCGCACCGCAGGCCCGCACGGCCCCGGCCGCGGCGACGATCAAGTCGAAGATGGGCACGCTTGCCGGCGGCCAACCGCGCTTCGCCGCAACGGCACACGACGTATTGCAGCCCATGACGATGGCACCGGCACCGGCATGTTCGAGGAAACCGACGTTACTTGCCAAGAGGCGCGCGAGTTCGTCTTCGCTGCGCTCGCCGTACGGCACGTGGGCTTGGTCCGCTAAATAAACGATGTCTTCGAGCGGTAAGCGGCGCCGCACGTTACGCAGCACCGTGAGACCACCGAGTCCTGAATCGAAGATGCCGAGAATTAGAGACCGTCCGAGGGAGCGACGTTCGAACTCACCGGCGTCTGCGAGGCGTAATCTCCGACGCCGTCGGCGATCGAGAGCACGACTTTCTGCAAAAATTCGGGCGAACGCAGCAGATCCGCATCGCCCGAGTTCGAAAGAAACGCCGTCTCGACGAGAATGGCGGGCATCGCCGCATGCCGGATGACGTAAAAGTTTTCTTTACGCAGCCCGTCATCTTTCGTGGGCAGGTTCGCCGCGAGCCGCGCGTGCACGGCGCCGGCCAACCCATACGAGTCGCCTTTGTAATAGTACGTCGTCGTGCCGCTCAGCCCGCTGGACGTAAACGCGTTAATATGGATGCTGATGAAGAGCGCCGCCCCCGCGGCGTTCGCGACGTCGTCGCGCGCTTGCAGTTCGTCGTGCGCGGAATCGTTGGGCGCAAACACGTCGACGTCGCTGTCGCGCGTCATCTTGACTTGCCAGCCGCGAGCCACGAGCACCGTGCGTAAACGTTTGGAGAGATCGAGGTTGAGATCTTTTTCAGCTAAACCGTTATGAACCGCCCCCGAATCGCTGCCGCCGTGGCCCGCGTCGATCACGATTAACTTCCGGTTGATGCCCGCGTGCGGCGCAAATTTCCACGTCGGAGCGGGAATCGCGCTCGTACCCGGGTCGCTCGCGGCTTCCGGTACCGGAGTCGGTACGGCGGCTCGCACCGGCGGCGGCGGTTGTCCGAGCGCCGCGACGACCCTGCCGTCTTGAACTTGGCCGAACCCGACGCGCTGGGGCGCGGGATCGTCCGCTTTATCGACCGATACCGTTACGCCGCCGTCGCTTGCGACGAGATTGACGGCGCGTGGGCTCGTAAGAGTGAGCGCGAGGCGCACCGTTTGCTGCCGATCGTTCGGACCGACAAAGCCCTTGATGCGCAGCGCTTCCACGCTCGGATTGCGGAAGGTCATGTCTTGCGGCGTCACCGCGAGCGCGGCCGGTTTCAAATCGACGTACCAGCGATTATCGGGCAGCCGATGCCACTCGTAGCGAACGTTTCCGGCGATGGACAGTTTGACGTTGAGTCCGCCGTCCGTCGTTTCGGTATCGAAGCCGACGACGGTTGCGAGCGGCAACGCACCGGCGTCTGCGCCGGGTGCGAGCGCAGCCGGAGCGGGAGCCCCGCTAGCGACGGTTGCGACAGGCGGCGGAGCGGGCGGAACGACGTTCGTCGCGGCCGTCTGGCCGGTCGCGAGCGGCGGATAGCGCACGAGCAGCGGCACGTTCGCGACGTTCGCATCGCCCTGTTCGGGAATCTGCGTTCCGCCGAGCGCGGCACCGGCGGGAGCGAATGCGATGGAGAGCGAGTTTGGCGAATCGCTCGGAGCCAGGACGTGCGCGGTGCCCGGAATCGCATCGAAGTCGAAAACGGTCGTGGGATTTTTCGGGGAACCGCCGGGCGTAATGGTAACGCTCTTCACGTTACCCGTCGCGACGTCGCGCTCGTGCGCGAGCGTCGACCCGCTGCCGAGAAACGTGAGCGACAACCGATCGTCGTTCGGATTAGAAGTGCGCTTGAAGCGCAAAGGCGTCGCGCCGCGTAGCGTGACGACCGTCACTTTGTTGCCGGCGCGCACGTCGAGCGATGCGATCTGCGGCTGCAGCACCGTCATGCCGGCATCGTCGACGGCATCGACCGCAAGCGCGCGAGCGAGCGCCGCAAACGGCAAATACGCCGCGCCGCCGGACACATAGGGCGCGAACGGCGCGTTTTGCGCGACGCCGCCCGCGCGGTAGCGTATGTCTCCGATCGTAAAAGCAACGGTACTGCGATCGGGGCCGGTGACGACGATGTATTTCTGACCGGGCTGGTAGGCGAGCGTGGCGTTCAATTTCGCGAGGAACCGCATCAGGCCGTCGTCGTCGGTCGCGATCGCGACTTCTCCGCCGCGCGTCTGCGCGTGCGCGAAAACGAGGCGCGTGCCGGAGAACCAAAAGTTCTGGTTGGCGGTGGTCTGCGCGGCCGCCGGTACGACCCCGGCGAATGCCGCGCAGGCAAACGCCGCCACGACCGGCGCGCCTTTACCAGCTTTGACGCGTAAGCGGTTCATCGAGCTCAAGGTGACCTCCGGGCAATGTAGGCACGCGCGCGCCGTCGACGCGCACTTGCACGGCCGAAATGCCGGGCAACGCGGTCAACGTCCAAACGAGCGCTTTAAATTCGCCGCTTTCCGCAAAACTGCCGCTCTGCGCCGACGCGATGTTTCCGCCGAGATCGACCGCCGCGGTCGAACTCAAAACGTGCACGGAGCGGACAATCGTTCCCATCGGGAAGCGAACGGCGGTGACGTCCGAGGGCGGTCCGGCTACTGCTTGCGTCGCCGCGTAGAAGGCCGTGCTCGCGAGATCGCGGGCATTCGGATTTACGGAGACGGACCACTTCGCCAGCGACTCGCCGTCCGTTTTGCAGTAATACACGGCGATCGTTTCGCCCCCGGCCGGAGCCGAGGGACGCACGACGAACCGGTACGCGACGAAAACGGCTACGGCGAGCAGCGCGACGATAGCGAGCGCGCGCAGCAACCTCATTAGTCGCTACGATTCGCTACGCCGCGGCGCCGCTACTGCAAGTACGTCTCTACCGTCTTTTCCGAGCGCAGCTCGGTCTCGGCGGGATCTTGCCCAGACTCTTCGCGCGCGCGCCGCTGACGCAAGAGATCGTAATATCGGTCGAGTTCGACGTTGACGGCGCTCAAGCGCGAAC
>JALYUE010000068.1 GCA_030853925.1 Vulcanimicrobiota bacterium
CGCTCGCCGGTGCTCGTGGACGGCCTTGCGGTCGGCCATCACGCGGTCAGCATTACCAAAACCGGCTGGACGGTGCGCGACGTCGAGGTCACGATATCGGCGACCGATATCGCCTTGTCGAGCACGCGGCTCGTCGCAAGTGGCCGAGTTCCGGCCGGCATCGGCGGCAGCGCCGTCATTCACGAACTTCCGGCGGGAGCTGCGCTCGCTTTGGACGGCCGGCCGTTCTCGGGTACTCCCGGGCGCAGCATTTCGCTTTCGCCCGGAACGCACCGCGTCAGCATGACGACCGCCCACGGGCGCACGACCCGCAGCTTCCTCGTCGTTGCGGAAACGAATACCGAGGTCGTGCTGCGCGAGGCGCGCGCGAGCGATGCGTCGGCGGCCGTCGTTGCGCCGGCCGAAGACTACTTGCCGACGGACGCTTTTTCCGTAACGGGGAAAAAAATCGTCGTCCGGTATGGGGGCCATGTCGTCGTCGCGCACGTCGGCGATCCCTCCCTACGTTTCGACGGGACGAGCGCTTCGTTCGACACCGCCCCGGAGATCGTAGCCGGCAAACTCTTTTTACCGCTTCGACTGCTCGAAGCGTTGACCGACGATTCGTCGAAGAAACCGTAGCGGACGATATGGCAAGTATTTACATCGAAACGTTCGGCTGCCAAATGAACGAAGCCGATTCTCAGTACGTCGCGCGTCGCGCCGCCGCCGCGGGCTATGCGGTGACGGCGAACGCTGCGGAAGCGAGCGTCGTCGTCCTCAACACGTGTACCGTGCGCGATAACGCGGAGAAACGCGCGTACGGCCGGATGGCGCATTTCAAAGCGCTCAAGATCGCCGATCCAAACGTGAAACTCGTCGTTTGCGGCTGTCTCGCCGAGCAAGATCGGGATCGGATGCAGGCGTCCGCTCCATATCTCGATGCGATTTTCGGCACGCGCGATCTCGGGCGCTTGGGCGACGCGCTCGTCGCTTGGCGCGGGGGCTTCGACGACGGCGACGACGATCATAGCGAGCAGCGCTTGCTGCTCGAACCGATCGGCGGCCAAGCCGATTGCGTCGGCGACGCTTACGCGCACGTGCGCGCATTCGTCAACGTACAGCGTGGCTGTTCCTATTATTGCACGTATTGCATCGTGCCGCACGTGCGCGGCCGTTTCGACAACCGTCCCGTCGCAGACATCTTGCGCGAATGCGAGCGTGCCATCGCTCGGGGCGCGCGCGAATTGATGCTCGTCGGACAGACGGTCAACGCGTATAAAGACCCGGCCGGGGGCGCGGACTTTGCCGATCTGCTCGCAACGGTCGCGGGCCTGGACGGACTCGATCGGTTGACGTTCTTGACGTCCCATCCCAAAGATTACACCGCGAAGCTGGCCGCGACGATGGGCGCCTTACCGCAACTCAATCCACGTTTTCATTTGCCCGTTCAATGCGGTTCGGATCCCGTGCTGCGCCGTATGAATCGCAAGTATACGGTCGCAGGATACCGCGACAAGATCGCTCTGTTCCGCGAGACATGCCCGGATTGGGCGCTGACGACGGATTTGATCGTCGCCTTCCCCGGCGAGACCGAAGACGACTTCGCGCAAACGCTCGCGCTGTGCGATGAGATTGCTTTCGCGCAGGCGTTCATGTTCGTGTATTCGCCGCGCCGCGGCACGCCGGCCGCACATTGGGAACAGGTCGCTCCGGGAGTCGGAACCGACCGTCTCAAGCGCCTCGCCGCCGTCGTCGACCGCAACGTACGCGCGTGGCACGGCAGAAAAGTGGGCCGCGTCGTGCGCGCGCTCGTACAAGGTCCTTCGCGCAAAGACCGTTCGAAGCTGGCTGCGAAAACGACCGACAACGTTACGGTAATCGCTCCCGCGGGCTCGCTGGATGAAGTGCGGCTCGGCGGACGGCCGTGGCTCGACGTGCGCGTGAGCGAGGCGTTCACGTGGGGCTGTACCGGAGAGATTCTCGCGATCGCAACGCGCTACGACGATACGGCGCCGCAGGCAGTGGACGCCCGAGCGACGATCGACCTCATTGCAACCGCCTGAACCGCGTTACTCGCCGCTGCTCGAGCAGTATTTCGCGATGAAGGCTCGCTACCCCGATGCGATTTTGCTGTCGCGCGTCGGCGACTTTTACGAAGCGTACGGTGACGACGCGGCGACGATCGCCGCCGCGTTGCAGATCGCATTGACCTCGAAAGAGGCCGGCAACGGTCAGCGCGTCGGCATGGCGGGCGTTCCCTACCACTCGCTCGATAAATATCTCGCGGACCTCGTCGCGCAGCGGCGCATCGTGGCGCTCGCGGAACAACTCGAAGTCCCCGTGCCGAACAAACTCGTGCGCCGCGACGTCGTGCGGGTCGTCACGCCGGGCACGCTCATCGAAGAACACTTGCTCGAGCGCGGAAGCAATAATTACCTCGCGGCGCTGACCCTCGCGGGCGATGCGATCGGCATCGCATACGCCGACGTTTCGACGGGCCGGGCGGCCGCAACGTCGTATAGCGGCGACGGCGGTCTCGATGAGATGCTCGCCGAACTGATGCGTCTTTCGCCCGCGGAAATCGTGGCCGACGTTCCGCCCGAGATTCGCGCTGCGATCGCGACGCAGCTTCCGGAGGTGCGCGTTACGGCGCCACCGCTCGCGGCCGTAGGGCGACGCGAGTTGACGTCGATCGACGGCTTTTCACTCGACGAGTCGCTGGCGATGAGCCGCTCGCTCGAAGCGCTCGGAGCATTCGTACGACGGGTGGGGTTCAGCGCGCCGCACGGGCTGATGCGCGAACCGGAGTTTTACCGCGCACGAACGTTCGTAGCGCTCGATCCCAACACGCGCAAACATCTCGATCTTACGAAATCGCTTGGCGCGAATCCGAAAGCGACGTTGCTGGGCACGATCGATCGCTGCAAGACGGCGATGGGTTCGCGTCTATTGTCGCGCTGGATTCTGGCACCCCTGGTCGATCGCGCGGCGATTGCGACGCGAGCCGACCGGGTCGAAGCGCTCGGCGGCGATTATCCCTCGCGCGCGAGTCTGCAAGAGTTGCTCGGCGGCGCATTCGATCTCGAGCGCATCGCGCAGAAGGTCCGTTTCCGGCGCGCGCAGCCGCGCGACTTGGGTTCGTTGCGCAGGACGCTCGCGCTGTTGCGGCCGCTGCGCGCCGCGCTGCCGGCGGCGCTCGCGACGTTCGGCTTGCGTATCGGCGAACACACGGAGCTCTTACGGCTGTTGGAAAGCCGTCTGTGCGACGATCTTCCGGCGACGCTCGTCGACGGCGGCGTTATTCGCCCGGACGCGTCGCCCGAGGTGCGCGACTGCCTCGAGCTGCGTGGAAACGCGCGCGAACGGATCGCCGCGCTCGAAGAACGCGAACGTCAACGCACCGGCATCAAGGGCCTCAAGGTCAAGTACGCGAGCGCGCACGGTTTCGGGATCGAAATTTCCAAGTCGAATCTCGCTCTGGTTCCGGCGGATTACATCCGTAAACAAACGCTTACGAGTGGTGAGCGCTTCATCATTCCGGAACTCAAAGAACTCGAGATCGCGATCGCGAGCGCTCACTCGCAGCAGCTACGGCTGGAAGAGGCGCTCTATGCGGATCTGCTGGAGGCGGTCGCCGAGTGCGTCGAAGACCTGTTCGCGACGGCGGATGCGCTGGCGGAGCTCGATGTGGCATGCGCGCTCGCGCAGGTCGCGGGCGAACGCGGGTATGTGCGGCCGCAGTTCGTCGACGCGAGCGTTTTCGATATCGTCGACGGCCGCCACCCCGTCATCGAAGCGCTCGCGGGCGACGCGTTCGTGCCGAACGACGTGCATCTAGGCGAACGTTCCGCGCGCTTCGTGTTGTTGACGGGTCCGAACATGGGCGGCAAATCGACGTACCTGCGGCAAAGTGCGCTGCTCGCAATCCTCGCGCAGATCGGAGCGTTCGTGCCGGCGCGCTCGATGACGCTCGGCATCGTCGATCGAATCTTCACGCGAATCGGCGCGGGCGACGATCTCGCTTCGGGACAATCGACGTTCTACGTCGAGATGGCCGAGGCGTCGAACATCTTGCGGCGCTGCACGCGGCGCAGCCTCTTGCTGATCGACGAAGTCGGACGAGGAACCAGTACGATCGACGGCCTCGCGATCGCTCAGGCGATCTGCGAATACTTACTCGGCCTCGAGGTCCAAGCTCCGATGACCCTGTTCGCAACCCACTTTCACGAGCTAGTCGCGCTCGCCGAGCGCTGGCCGCTCGCCGTCAATTTTCATGTGACGGCCGTCGAAACGAGCGCGCGGTCGGGCGCGCCAGTTTTCTCACACCGCGTGCTTCCAGGCAGTACGTCGCGTTCGTTCGGTATCGAAGTAGCGAAAATGGCGGGCTTGCCGGCCGGCGTCGTCGCGCGCGCTCGTGAGATTGCGAGCGTCCTGGACGAACGTCCCACGCTGGAAAAGCAGGCGCCGCTGCGCACGAAGCTCGCGGCGCCGGACGGCCGCGAAGAGACGCAACTGACGCTGCAGCTGTAAGCGGCTCGGCAAGCCGATTAGAGGAAACGCGGTCGCTCGCGCAGATTTGATGTGACGAGCGTTCGCGCACAAGGAAGCCGGTGAACAATCCGGCACGGTCGCGCCACTGTAAGCGGGGAGCCGCTCGAGGTCACTGCTGCGAGAGCGGCGGGAAGGCCCCGAGCACGACGGCGACGATCCGCGAGTCAGGATACTGAGCCGGACGCGTAACACCCGCCTCGCGATAAAGGTCGGTACGCATCGTGATTCGTTTTGTTTTATTCGGCGTCGCCGTGGCGTTTGCTGCGGCCGTTGCGCCGCAGGCCGCAGCGGCGAGTGACGTCGAGGACGTCGCAAGTCCGGCTCCGTCAGCTTCTCCGAGCTCCCCGGGGTCGCTCGTTCCCATCGGGCGCGTGTTCGCAAGCGATCGGCGCAGCGAGCCGATCGGGCAAACGTCGCGACCGACGTTCGTGGTCTCTCGCGCGCGCATCGAGGCGTACGGCGCGAGGACGGTAGCCGACGCTCTGGAGGGCGTGCCGGGACTCGATCTCTTTTCGACCGGCCCATTTGGGGCGCACGTCGATTACGGCATTCGCGGCGCGACGTCGGCACAGACGCTCGTGCTGGTCGACGGCATCTCGATCGCCGATCCCACGACGGGAGCCGTCGAACTCGCGAACTTCTCGACGATCGGCGTCGATCGGATCGAAGTCGTCGAAAGCGCTTCATCGACTTTGTACGGCACGAGCGCTTCGGGCGGCGTCATCAATATCGTAACGCGCGTGCCGCGTGGCGCTTACCTCGAAGCGTCGTCGGGTTCGAACGCGGATCGCGACGCTCGTATAAGCCTCGGCGACGGGCGCGTCGGCTTCTCGTACGAGCGGCACGTGGCGACCAACGCATACTCGTATCCAACGTTGCAGTACTCGCCGGCAGCGACGTTCCCGAGCGGAGTGCGCGACGATTCGTTCGGTATCCAGAGTGCCGGGCGTCTGTCGGCCGACGTGCCGCTGGCTGCGGGTTTCCGCTTGCGTGGCCGCGCCGACGCTCAGGGCGCGTACGTCGGCGCAGCCGGGCCGCTCGAATTCCCAAGCTTGAGCGCGACGCAGAACGCTTCGTCTAATTCGGCTTTGCTCGAACTCGAGCGCGCGACCGGGGCTTCGACGTTGACGCTGAGTTTGGCCGGTTCGCAGAACCGTCTTGCCTACACCGATCCAAATGGTTTTCCGCCGGGCGAAAGCGACGTCTTCAGCGGACGGTCGCAGCTTTCGTTACGCGACGCAATCGCCGGCAGTCGCGCCGATGCCGTCGTCGGTATCGACTTCGCGCGCGAAACCGGGAACTTCACGGCGGCTTCCGCAGCGAGCGGCGCCACGCAGTCACAAGCCGCGGCGTACGCACAGTTCGGCACGTCGCCCGTAAGCGGAATGCGCGTGACCGCAGGGCTGCGCGCGGAAAACGACGCGCCGCACGGCAGCGTGCTCGCCCCTGCCTTCGGCGGGGCGATCAAAAGCGGCAGCATGCGCTTTGCCGGCAACGTCGGCGAATCGTTCCGCGTTCCGTCGCTCGACGAACTGTATTTTCCGGGCTTCTCGAACCCGCTGCTGCTGCCGGAAAAAGCGCAGACCGGGGACTTTACCGTTGCTTACGATGCACCGCAGGCGACGTTGTCGCTCGGCTGGTTCGATCGCAACGGATCGAATTTCATCGTGTCGCCGCCGCCGAATTATTTACCGCTCAATGCGCGGCGCGCGGCGACGGCGGGCGTGCAAGTGACGGCGAGCACGAAGCCCTTACGCGGGCTCGTCGCCGAGGCCAGCTTCACCGATCTGTACCGCGCGCTCGATCTGACCACGGGAGGTCGCCTCGCGCATAATCCCGTCGGCCGCGCTACGCTGTCGATCGCACATCCGTTCACAAACGATCGCGTCGCTTACGGCTTTCGCTGGACCATCGTCGGCTCGGACGGCGACGACACGGCTCAGCCGAGCATCGCACCGCTGACGGGGCGTTACGACGCTTACGATTCGCTCGACGCCTACGTGCGCTTCAAACTTGCGAAGGACGCGGTCCTCTCGCTGCGCGGCTTCAACCTCGGCGGCGCACAGAATGCGCCCGTCTTTGGATACCCGACGCCGGGCCGGCGCTTTTATGTAGAACTCGCCACGCACTGAGCGCAGTCGACGTAAATCTCCGCGCCTCCGGAGCCGATGTCATTAAAACGTGAACGTCGTCGCAGCTCTACGCTTACCTCGCTCGAAAACACCTTTGCTACGAGCCTCCTCGGCCTCATCGAGGGAGACGCTGTACGCTATTCTCGGGGCTGCATTCGTTCTGCGCGTTTTGCTCGTCATAGCGTTGCGCCAGAAGCAAACGCACGACAGTCGTGTTTTCGTCAGTTGGGCGCACTTGTTGATGCAATACGGAACCGCCGGATTGTATGCGCACGTCGATACCGTGGACCACTACCCGGTAAATTATCCGCCTGCGTTTGGCCTGATCTTACAGGCGGTCGTGGCCGCCTACCGGCTGATGCCGCACGCTTTGCAGAACGACGTCGTGCTCGCGATGCTGCTTAAGCTTCCGGCGATCGCGGCCGATCTAGTGTTGTGCTGCCTCGTCTTCGCGATCGTGCGGCGTTGGGCGGGCGACGGGCGGGGCCTTGCGGCGGCCGGTATCGCCGCGTTCGCACCATCAACTTGGCCGATTTCGGCGGTATGGGGCCAAGTCGATTCGATCGCCGCGACGCTCATGGTCGGCGCGCTTGCGCTGACGATGTCGCGCCGCTACGCGCTCGCTTGGGTGGCGTTCGCGCTCGGCATTCTCGTCAAACCGCTGCCGATCGTTATCGCTCCGCTGCTGCTCGCCGCCCAACTCGTGGACGAGGGACCGTCGCTCCGGCTCGCGATCGGACCGGCGCTCGGCGTCGTCATGGCGTATCTCGTGTCGCTGCCCTTCGTGCCGAGCGCCGCGCCGGTCGGCGTAGTGCGCTGGCTCGCGGGGCGCGTCGCGGGACAAGCGCTAAGCGACTCGACGTCGGTCAACGCGTATAACGTTTGGACGGCCGCTGCGTCGCCGATGCGTGACTCGATCGTCTTCGCCGGTGTCTCGCTGCAAATGTGGGGCTGGCTCGCGTTCGCGGCATTTACGGTGATTACGACGGCCGTGCTGTTCGCGCGCATGCGCGGCGAGTGCGACCCGGTCGCGCGCGAGCGGCTGCTGGCCGTGGCCGCGTTCGCGGTACTCGTCGCCTTATTCGTTTTGCTTACGCGCATGCACGAACGGTATATCTTGTTCGCGCTGGCGCTCGCGCCGCTGATGTGGCAGTGCGGCCTTGCGCAACGCCGCGTCGCCTGCATCTTGCTCGCCACCTTTACGGTATGCGTCGTGCTCGTCCTGGGCTTTTACGAGCACCGCGTATTTCCCGAACTGCAGCTCGTAACGCACGCGCTTTCAGTCATCAACGTGGCGGCGCTCGCGGCGCTGGCCGGCACGTTTTGGCGCGGGCCGGCGCTACGCTCGGTTTACAGAGTCTCTAAATAGGTTGCGATGTCGTTTACTTGCTTTTCACTAAGGGGCGAGGGATAAAGCTTGGGCATCGGCGCTTTTGGATTCTTGATCCAGGCGACGACGGCGGCGTGGTTTTTTCTGCTCTTTTCGCCCTTGAGGCTCGGACCTACCCCGCCTTCGGTTCCGGTCGCACCGTGGCAACTGGCGCAGCTCGTGTCGTAGAGCGTTTTGCCTTGAGCTGCTGGGCCGGCAGCGGCCACACCGCCAACCGATTTCCCCTTCGTGCTGGATGCGAAGCCATTTGCTGAAGCCGGCGACCCTTTCGCCGTCCCCTTAAGCGTCTCGACGTATGCAGCCACGTCGTTGACGTCCCTCTCACCGAGTTGCGAGGGGTACAGCTTAGGCATCGGCGGCTGCGGGTTCTTAATCCAAGCGACGACGGCGGCGTGGTTTTTTCTGCTGTTTTCACCCTTGAGGTTCGGACCCATCCCGCCTGCATTATGACAAAGACCGCAGCGTTCGGCGTAGATAATGCTACCCTGCGTTGCGTTCCCAACAGACTGGCCGCTCGTTGACGCGGCCAATCTCGCCTCCGTTCCGGTAGACGACGCGCTGCTTTTCGCATAACTAAACGAGACGATCGACGCAAGCACGAACGCCCCGAGCAGCAACCGAGATGGCTGTATCATCGTTTCACCCAATTACTCGAGAAAATTATGGTATGTATTGTTCCCGCTTCCAGCGTTCTGCATCCTTGCGACGACCATCGCGACATCTTTGGAATACCGTGCGTTGCCTCGCTACCTGCAAACCACGCTTTTATTCTGTGAGTTAGAACTCGTTGATTAATCGGTTTTTCAGCTGCGAGAAGCCAAAGTTCGGCAGCTGGCTTCGACTGTTGGCTTCGACTGTTATTAAGAATTAATCTCTCGCTACAACTTATCGATCGCTGAGGCTTGAGGCAGCCGATCGACGTGATCGAGTCAGCTGATCGACGTGATCGATCTTTGGTCTATCAACTCGTTCGCGACGGCAGTCTTAGCACTTTCCGTTATCCACGATCGAGATGCGCGCATATGTTACGCTTGTAAAAAGAAGCGCGACCCGACGACGGCGATGAAGTTTCCAATCCCATGAACGATCATCGTCGCATAGAGATTTCGTGTATAGCGGTAAACGAGCGCCAATACGATGCCGTCGAGCGTGATGAATGGAAGTAGCACGAAATCTCCGTGCGAGAGACCAAAAAGTAAACCGCTGCCGAGCGCTGCCGGCACCGTTCCGACGCAAATGGCGAGTGCGTTAAAGAGGACGCCGCGGAAGAGTAACTCTTCTGCGACGGGGGCAGCGAAAATTTCCGTTATCGAGTCCAAGAGGTTGGCAAACCATCCCTGCGGAGTGAAGCGCTCGAAGCCTGCTTGAATGTGACCGTCCGCGTGGACGAGCGTGAGATATGGAACCAACGCTGCGGCGCGAAAGCCGAAGAGGACGACGGCCGTTCCAAAGGCGCCGGCAAGCGCGTGCCGTCGCGGCCGGTAGAGACCGAGGTCGGCGAGCGAGCATCTTGCCAGCGCCGGTAAACGCCGGAAGATAACGAGCGCTAACGCAGCGTACGCTGCAATTTCAGTGCATAAACGCGTCGGGCTAGCTTGGGCATCAATGGAGCCAAACCGGCTCTCGACGACCGGCGAGAGGCTGGCGCCGAGCAGAACGACTGCCAGCGCGGCGCCGAGCGCAAGCGCCACTGTAATGATGGTCGCTCCGAGTCGAAATGGTCGCCGTGTGCGGCGCAGTTCGCGCCCGAAAACGCTCTGCGGCACACGATTCGACATGTCGGTCTCTTTAAGCGGTGGGCGCGCCTCGGCCTCGAACCGGCGTTTGGATTCGACTGCGCTGCTGTGCGGGCGGACACGCTCTCCTGCGCGGCGCCCCTACGCGGCGGCCGTTCCCAGGTTTGTCGGAGCGTAGCCTGTCAAAGTAATTCGCGTATGCTTCGCCCGGTCGTGTATCGTTTCGTAGCGTTTACCTCGGCGCTCCTGTGCGTCGCTTCTCTGCCCGTTTCCGCGCAGAGCGAGACCGGCGAGATCATTATTACCGTCGTCGACGCGGCGACGACCCGAGCGATCGCCGATGCGCGAACGATTCTCGTCGGACCGCAGACTGCGAGTTCGCTCACCACGGTGGCCGGCATCATCCGTTACACCGACGTTCCGATCGGCATTTACCGCGTCCGAGTCGTGAAGGGCGGGTTTACTTCGGGCGTTTCGCGCGAGTTCGACGTTCTGCCGAGCCGTTCGATCAACGTGCGCGTCGCGCTTGCCCCGAGCACGGGCGGTCTCAAGGTGATCGGCAGCGTGTCCGCGCGCTCCACCGTCTCGGTCAGCAGCAGCGACATCAACGAGAACAGTCCGATCCGGCGACTCTCCGATTCGCTAACCGATGCCCTCGACAAGATCGCCGGCGTTTCCGTGACGCAAGACGCCACCGACCCGAATAGCCCGGTCACGGTTTCGCTCAACGGCCACGACGAATCGCAAACGAGCGTCTCGCTCGACGGCATCCCGCTTTCGGCGCCCGGAAGCGCGGCGAACTTGCGCGCGATCGGAACGGATCTCTTTGCCGGTTCGAGCGTCAGCACGTCGCCCAGCGCCGGTTCGCTCGGCGGCGGGGTCAACTTTCGCACCCTACAACCGACGCAGTCGCTGCAACTGCACGCGAATGGTACCACGGGCACGTTCGACCGTTCGAACTTTTCGCTCGCCGCGACCGGCAGCGTCGGCAGCCTCGGCATCGCGCTGCAGCACACGGGTCGCGGCGCGAATAGCCCGCTCACATTCCAAGACTACCAAGACCAAAGCGGGCTCACGTATCCGCACGACGGTGAATCGCGCAACGTCGGCGACTTCGCGAAGTTGCGCTATCGCCTCGGCGACGAGCGCACGAGCTTTAGCGCGTCGGCGTTGACCAACAATCGCGAGAATTATGCGATCTGCGCGCGCGATGTCACCACGCTGCCGTGCGGCATCGGACCGGACAATCGCAATTTCGGCCGCTTCGCTTTCGCGACGGGCGGGGTGCAATCGCTGATCGGCACCGTCGCCACGAATTTCACCGCGTACGCGACGGCGGGGAGCTCGCACACCGACTACGCGCATCGCTATGCGCTCTTACCTCCGAACTTCGACCCGGGCGTTCCGGGGAACCCGAACGCGGGCAATCCGGCGGCGCCATTTGCGCCGAGCGACTACAGCGTTCAACTCGATCCTTCAATTTCGAACGGCACGACGTTGACGCGCGGCTTTGCCTATAGCGCTTCGATCGCCGCCGGCCGCCACACGTTCGCTTTGTCCGGCAATACACACTCGGCCATCAATACGTCGGTGCCGCTCGCGGGCTCGCGTTTCGAGCAGCCTTACACGAACGCGATCGATTCGACGAGTTATCAGCTTTCCGACAGTTTCAAGGCGAACGATAAGTTGACGTTGTCGCCGCGTTTATCGCTCGTCAACACGGCGACGCTCGGCACGAGTCTGCTCGGAGGCTTCGGCGCATCGTGGCGGCCGCAGGCCCAAGACACGTTCGGCGCGTCGGTCAACGTAGGCAGTTCGCAGCCGAACCTGAACATCAACCACTCGTTTAGCGATCCGGTCGGCGCGCGCTACGATTGTCAGGCCGGGACGGCCGTCGTCAGCGGTCCGGGCGACGTTAATGGCGGCGCGCAATCCGCCGTGTCGCTCGACGCGAATTGGACGCATCAGTTCTTGCGCTCGGGCGGTCAAGTCTCGCTCGATGCGTTCTCCCAAGTGCAGAGCGGCCAAGTTATCGGTGCGCTCATCGAAGAACCGGCTTCCTACTTCCCCGGCGGTGCGGGCGGCACGTATCTCGGTTCGCTGTATAGCGTGTATGGTGCGCCGTCCGTGTGCGGCCTCGGGGCAGCCGCTCCGCGGGTTTTCGTCAACGAGTCGGTTGCGGGAACGCGGCGTATCTATCAAGGGCTCACCGCGAGCGGACGCTTCGGCATCGGTCGATTCTTCGTCGTCATTCCGAATTACACGCTCAACGTCGCGAAACTGGCCGCTGCGAGTTCCCGCTTGGAGGACGGTCCGTCCACGACGATCGTCGGCGCGCAGCTGCCGAACCGGCCGGTGCATCGTGCCGGCGTCACCCTCGACGGTTATCTGCCGCGCAGCGGCGTCGAGTTACTCGCGAACGCGCAGTACACGGGTGCGAACAATCAGCAAAGCCTCGGTGCGTATGTAACGTTCGCCGCCGGTCTTTCGCACGGGTTCGGTCCCGGCATCGTGTCGCTGTTCGAAAATAACGTCTTCAATACGTACGGGAGTACCTTCGCAACCGACGCGAACGTGCAGCCGCTACCGCTGTCGCTCGGGGGCGGCGAATTTCGCACCGCCGCGACGCCGCTCGCGCCGCGCACGCTGAGTTTGTCATACACGCTGTCGGTCGGCGGGCCGAAACCCGTGTCCGCACTCGCTTCGGTCGCGCCGCGCGGCTCTGCCTCGACCGCCGCCGGGCCCGCTC
>JALYUE010000074.1 GCA_030853925.1 Vulcanimicrobiota bacterium
TCCGGTTGCGTGACGTCGTCGTACGCTATGCCGGGGCCGATCGCACCGCCGTCGACGACGTGTCGCTCGAGGTCGCCGGCGGCGAACTGATCGTGCTCCTCGGGCCGTCGGGGTGCGGTAAAAGCACGTTATTGCGCACGCTGAACCGGTTGGTACTTCCCAACTCCGGCACGATCGAAGTCGACGGCAAAGACGTGAGCGCGACGAGTCCGCAAGCGCTGCGGCGCGGGATCGGATACGTCATTCAAGCCGTGGGACTGTTCCCGCATATGACGGTCGGGCGCAACATCGCGGTCGTGCCGGAACTGCTCGGCTGGGATCGCGCGCGCATCGCCGCACGCGTCGACGAGTTGCTGGCGCTCGTCGCTCTGGAGCCGGCGCGCTACAGAGGCCGCTTACCGCGCGAACTATCCGGCGGCGAACAACAGCGCGTCGGAGTAGCGCGTGCGCTTGCGGCCGAGCCGCGCGTTTTACTGATGGACGAACCTTTCGGCGCGGTCGACGCGATCGTTCGCACGGCGCTGCAGGACGAAACGCTGCGCATCCACCGGGCGCTCGGAACGACGATCTTCTTCGTCACACACGACGTGGACGAAGCTTTGCGAATTGCGGACCGCATCGTCGTCATGAACGCCGGTAAGATCGTACAGGCCGACACGCCCCTGCGCATGCTCGCCAAACCCGCTTCGGCATACGTCGAGCGATTGCTCGACACGCACGACGCCGTGCGGCGTTTGCAGCTGCTGCGCGTACGCGACGCGATGTCGCCGCCAAACGGCGGTGCGACGCAAGGCCGCATCGAAGGCGATCGCAGCCTGCGCGAAGCGCTGTCTTTCTTCTTGGAAGGCGCCGACTGCTTAGCGGTTGGCGACGGCAATGCAGCATCCGGCGCCCTCACCTTTGCCGACGTACGACGGGCCGTCGCCGTTTCGGAACGCTGACGAGCGGTGAACTACATCGTGCGCCATCCGGACGAACTCGGATTGAGGCTGCTGCAGCATCTCGAGATCACGCTCGCGACCCTCGTCATCGCCTGTGCGATCGCGCTGCCGCTCGGCGTGCTCGCGGCGCGCCGCGATCGCGTGCGCGGTCCGCTGCTCGCGGTCCTCGGCGTCGTCTACACGCTGCCCAGTCTCGCCGTCTTCGGCTTGCTCGTGCCGACGTTCGGACTCGGGCTCGTCACGACGCTCATCGCGCTCGTCGCGTACGCTCAGATGATTCTCGTGCGCAACGTCACCGTCGGCTTGCGCGGCGTGCCCGTCGCGTTGCGCGAAGCGGCGCTGGGCCTCGGCATGACGGCGTGGCAAACGTTCTGGCGCGTCGAAGTGCCGCAGGCGTTGCCGGTCATTCTCGGCGGCGTTCGGCTCGCGACCGTAGCGACGATTTCGATCGCGACGCTCGCCGGTAAAATAGATGCGGGCGGTCTCGGCGCGACGTTGTTTGCCGGGCTAGACAACGACGACCCCGGCCGCATCTACGCCGGCAGCGCCGCCGCCGCCCTGCTCGCCATCGCTGCGGACCTCGGCCTGCGCGCTATCGAACGCGGGGCCGCGACGCGCGCGCGGTGACGTGTTGCGGTCGTGATGCTACGAAGGCACGGGCTCAGCTGAGACAGGTTACACGGCAACGACTTGTAGCAGCGCTTCAAGCCCCTGCAAATCAAGCGCAGTCTAGGCAATGAACAGCTCTTAATCGACGATGGCATCGAGGTCGGTCCGCAACCGCTTTGACGGGCGCGGGCTGCTGAAGCGTTTCGAGCGCGTTAGGCTGCATGTCGTGGACATCGGTAGAATAAGCGAAGAGCGGGACTTCGTACATCAATCGAGGAGACGCCGGACAGCCGCTCCAAGATGGCGTTGCCTAAGCGCCGGAAAGCGGAGCGTCGTGCGCAAGCCGGTCGACCGCGGCGGCGGCAAAGTCGACGACGCGGCGCGCTCGCGATACGGCCAGCAAGACGTCCTCTTCGATCACGACGTCGAGCGGATCGGCGTCGCCAACGGCGTCGGGATAGCGTGACGTCAAATAGTACAGATCGAGTGCCGATGCCGCCGCACCGACGTCGTCCGGCACGTCAAGCGGCACGTCGCGCAACTCGCGAACGAGCGTACTCGTCGAGTGCGTCGTCGGGTGGTCGTCCGTAGCAGCGACGAGAACCGCCTTCAGAGCCATCTCAGACGCTTGTTGCGCGTGAAATGCCGCTCGGGCCGAAAACGTTGCAATAATGCTTTCTGCCAACGCCAGATCGGCCACGGCACCGCGTAGCCAACGGCGTGCAACAACGAAACGATCACGCTGCATAGACGCTTCGCGCCGTCGCGAGCAGCGTCCGGCCGAAACTCGTTGCCGGCAAACCTTCGCGAAATTCATCCGGCGTCACGACGATAAGATCTAGAGGCACGCCGACATCGGCAGCGATCGCTAAATCGCTGCCCCGTTCGATGCCGCGAACGGCGGTCTCACGTACGACGAGTATATCGAGATCGCTGCGTGGACCGACCCGCCATTCTGCAAGCGATCCGAATAGGAACACCGCGCGAACGTCGGGACGATCGCGGCATACTTGCACGAAACGCTCGAGCGCACGCTCGAGTTCGCGTTGCCGTGCCGCCTTTCGTTCTGCGTAGGTCGCCATCTGAAACGCCCTTCGACATGTCACGTGGTCGCCCTCGGCTATGCCGGGACTTTGCGCCTCTTACGCTACGAAGAGACCAGCGGCGCGATTCATGCCATCGTCGGCATGACGAATGACGAACCCGACGGCGAGCCCGCAGGCCAACGTTCGGTCGTCGTTTTGATGCGCGTGTAGAAGCGGACGCCTTCGGGGCCATACATCGCGTGGTCGCCGAAGAGCGAGCGTTTCCAGCCGCCGAAACTATGGAAGGCCATCGGCACGGGAATCGGTACGTTGACGCCGACCATGCCGCACTGCACGTCGTGCACGAATCGGCGCGCGGCGCCGCCGTCGCGCGTGAAGATCGCGCAGCCGTTACCGAACTCGTGCTCGTCGATCAATCTGCGCGCGTCTTCGATCGTTGCGACGCGTACGACCGCAAGCACCGGTCCGAAAATCTCTTCGCGATAAATGCGCATCGACGTCGTGACGCGATCGAATAGACAGCCGCCGAGGAAGAATCCGTCCGGCGACACGCCGGAGCGATAACCGCGACCGTCGACGACGAGCTGCGCGCCTTCTGCGACGCCAAGATCGACGTACGAGCGCACCTTCGCGAGATGCTCTCTAGAGACGAGCGGCCCCATCTCGATGCCGGCGGCCGTGCCGGGCCCGATCTTCAGCATCTTGACGCGCTCCGCCAAGCGCGCGACCAAAGCGTCGCCGAACGCTTCGGGACCGACCGCGACTGCAACGGAGATCGCCATGCAGCGTTC
>JALYUE010000078.1 GCA_030853925.1 Vulcanimicrobiota bacterium
ATCGAAAGGTGTCCATCGCCACCGAGATTGGGTATCGATCCGTCCGCAATGTGGACGGACTCGCCTTCGAGAGTGTCGCTTCCGTCGCCCTTGACTCCGCTGCCGCATGCGTACACTCCGCAATGAATTTTATAGATCGGATCGGCGTTTGTCGCAAAAAAGACGGCGGACATCGTGTCGCGTCCTTGACACGTCTGCGAACCCGGGAAGCCCTCGAACGTCGTCGTATAGCCGGACGTGCTGCACCAGCCCATCACGCCACCGGAACCGCGCATGAACGTTTCGGCAATGATGGCTGCCGACTTCGCGTGCGCCGCCGGCTCTCCGTTGATACACGAAATCGTCGGCTTCCGAGCCGCGCAGATGCCTGGCCAATAAATGCGCGATGCGTCGCGAGCGTTCGCGGGGCCGCGCGTCGTGAGCGGGTTCCAACCGGCGGGTGGAAGATGCGCGTCCGAGTAGACGGTGCTAATCGGTTTGGGAGTGGGCCACGTATGTGCGAGGTGCGGGCTCTCTGCGCCGCGCGCGAGACTGGTGTCGGCTGCGACGGCGGACAGTGCGATCGCAGCGACGAGAACCGTAACGCGAGCGAACATCGTGGACACGGTGTCGATACGCGACTTATGGTTCGCCGCGCGGGAAGTCGAACTTTGCGGGGCCGCCTCGGTCCAGGCCGCGCACGAGCATGGCGACGGCCTCGCGCGCTTGCCGCGTCGGCGCGGCGTCCGCGCCATCGACGACGTCCAAGAGCTGCACGAGGCCGGTCTCGATCCGCGAAAAAGCTTTGACCGCGTTGTCGTCTTTGCGAGCGCGCGCGTCCCGCGCCGCACGATCTGCACGGTCGATTGCGTCCGCGACCGCCGATGCGAGCCGGTATTGTTTGCGAAGGTCGCCCGGCGTCGCGGTAACGCGGGGATCCATCGCGACGTGAAGCGTGCGCGCGTAGCTGCGCCCCCCGGCGATGAGACGGACGACGTAGGCTCCCGGCAGCGCGAGCACACCCTCGGGCGAACGCGGTGTGTCATGCACGATCGCCGAAATCGGATAGGCCGAAATTGGGGATTGCGGCCCCGGGTAACGGAGGTTCCACACGAAACGATGCGCGCCCGGAGCAGCGGATAAAAGATGCGGAGGTTGGAGCCAGTACGTCGGCACGTCGATCTGCGGATCGATGCGTCCGGCGAAGTCGTTGCTGGAAAACGACCGCACGCGCCGTCCGCTTGCGTCGTCGATCTCGAGCACGACGGGACCCGCAGCGCCCGGTCCTAGCCAGTAATCGATGATCGCGCCGTCGGGGGGATTCTGTCCGGCCGGTTCTTCGGGCGGCAGCGGCGTGTCGGTATTCGAGTTGCGGCGCACGCGATAGGCGCGCGCCGGCGCAAAGAGATGCGCGCTCGCTCCGCGTAGCCCGGCTGCGCCTTCGCGCAGCGGCGCTATGTCGTCTAAGATCCAGAACGAACGGCCGTGCGTGCCCACGACGACGTCGTCGCCGTGCACGACCAGATCGCGAATCGACGTAATCGGTAAGTCGTTGCGCAACGACTGCCAGAAGTCGCCGTCGTTCGTCGAAAAATAGACCGTTTTCTCGGTACCGGCGAACAGTAAGCCGCGACGTTTAGGGTCTTCACGAATCGTGTTGGCGGGCTCGTCTACGGGAATGCCGGTCGCGATCGCGGACCATGTCTTACCGCCGTCGTGCGTTCGGTACAGATACGGTCGCGCGTCGTCGAGGCGCTGACGGCTTACCGAAACGTAAGCGGTGCGCGGGTCGAAGTGCGAAGCGTCGATTTGCGTTACGCGGCTCCAAGGGCCGAGCGCCGGCGGCGTCACGTCTTTCCAATGCTTTCCACCGTCGGGCGTGCGCCATACGAGCCCGTCGTCCGTGCCCGCCCACACGACGTCCTTGTCGATATACGATGGTGAGATGCTGTACACGACGCCGCGATGTTTGCCGCGCAGCGGGTCGCTCGCGGCAAAGTGCTCGAGCGTCGCCGGCTGACCGGGATTCGGCCGCGTGAGGTCGGGACTGATAATTCGCCAACTGCGTCCGCCGTCGCGCGTCGCGAAGATGACGTTAAGCCCGAGGTAGAGGATGTGTTTATCGACGCGGTTCCAAACGAGCGGATTCGTTCGATCGAAGCGATACGTCGTGCGATCGTATGTCGGCGAGACGTCTTGGGTCTGTCCCGTGCGTTCGTCGTAAACGGTCGACTTGCCGCCGTAGATCAACCATGGATGCAGCGGATCCGGCGCGACGTAGCCGTATTCTTCCGTGCCGACCGGATGGAACTCGCGGAACGTGATCGCGCCGTCGTTTCCGCGGCTCGTCACTTTGGCGCTGCCGCTCTCCTGTTGCCCGCCGTACACGCGATACGGGAAACGGTCGTCGGTAATGACGTGGTAAAACTGTGCCGTCGGCTGGTTGTACCAACTCGACCACGTTTCGCCCCCGTTTACCGATATGGTCGCACCTTGATCCGAACCGAGGATGATCACGTTCGGATTTGTGGGATCGATCCATACGGTGTGATAATCGTCGCCGCCCGGTGCTCCCTTGATTCCCGTCCACGACTTCCCGCCGTCGCGCGAACGATACGTCGTGGTGTTCGCCGAATAGACGGTGTCGCGCTCTTTGGGATCTGCCGTAATGCCCGCAAAATCTTCGGTGCGTCCGCACACGCGTTCCTCACTCGAAGTTTCCTTCCAGGTCGCGCCCGCGTCGCTCGAACGGTAGATGCCGCAGCCTTCGACCTTCTCGACGACCGCGTACACGCGTTTCGAATCGGCCGGTGAAACGGAAATGCCGATTCGCCCGACGGCCTTGGGTAAACCGCCCGCAAGCTCGTGCCACGTCGTTCCGCCGTCAATCGATTTGAACAAACCGCTCTCGTCGAAGCGCTCGTAGACTTGCGTGAGATTCCAAGGCCCGTTACGCGACGACCAGAGGGCGGCGTACAGCGTCTTCGAATCGCGCGGGTCGATGACGACGCTGACGGCGCCGACGTCGCCGCCTTTACCGAGCACTTTCGTGAACGACGCTCCGCCGTCGATCGAACGGTAGAGTCCGCGCTCTGCGTTTGGACCGTATGGGTGGCCGACGACCGCAACGAACAAGCGGCTCGCATCGCGTGGATCGACGGCGATTTGCTGTATCTGCTGCCCGTCGCGCAGACCTAAGTGCAGCCACGTTTTGCCGCCGTCGCTCGACTTGTACATTCCGTCGCCCGTCGAAAGATCGGGCCGGCGCAGACCTTCGCCGCTGCCGACGTATACGATGTTCGGATCCGATGGTGCGACGCCAAGGGCTCCAATGGAGCCGGTATTCTGCGCGTCGAAAAGCGGATTCCACGTCCGGCCGTAATCGGTCGACTTCCAAACCCCGCCGTTGTTCGGCGCCATGTAGAAGACGCCCGGCTGCGTCGGAACGCCCGAGACCGCAACCGTGCGTCCTGCCCGAAACGGCCCGATCGAGCGCCAATGTAAAGCGCTATAGAGTTGCGATTCCGCTCGTGCGGCGCGTCCCGGAATGGAAAGCGCGGACATCGCGAACGCGAGCCACACCGTCGTAGCGACCACCCGAAGCAAGGACAAAGCGGCCTCCCTAGCGCCGTCGAGAATCACGAAAATTGCCGTTCAGCGCGCCGTCATCCCTCCGTCGATCACCATCTCGGCTCCCGTGACGAAGCGCGAGTCGTCGCCGAGCAAGTACGCGACGAGCGCGGCGATTTCACCCGGTTGCGCGACGCGCCCGAGCGGAATGTCCGCTGCGAAAGCGGCATCGGTTTTCACCGGGTCTTTCGTGCTCGCGAGCGTGGCTTGGTACATCGGCGTATCGACGAACGTGGGATGCACGGAATTACAACGGACGTTATAGGCTTTGCGCGCGCAATGCAGAGCGACCGATTTCGTCAGCAAGCGAACCGCGCCCTTAGATGCGTTGTAGGCTAAGATGTTCGCGCCGCCGATCAATCCGGCAACCGACGACAAATTTACGATCGAGCCGCCCTCGGCTTTGAGCGCGCGAACGCCGTGGCGGCAGCCGAAGAAGACGCCGTCGACGTTGACCGCTTGCGTGCGGCGCCACTCTTCGTCCGTGGTCGACTCGATGTTGCCGAGCAGAAAGATGCCCGCATTGTTGACGAGCCCGTCGAGCCGTCCGAACCGCTCGATCGTCGCCGCAATCGCTTCCGACCACGACGCGTCGCTCGTGACGTCGAGCCGTACCGCGTACAAGCCCGGCGCATCGCGCTCGGCACGCTTTGCGGCGTCGAGGTCGATATCGCCGATCGCAACGTTCCAGCCCGCAGCCAGCATGTGTCGGGCGGTCGCGAGGCCGATACCGCTCGCGCCGCCGCTCACAAAAACGGATTTGCTCGTCATAGGACGCTGCTTCTCGACACCGATAGGAGGGAACTGTTGAAGGAGGCAACTACGCGGCGATGGCATTCGTTCCGGCCGTCGTCTTTGCTTGCGTGCTCGGCATCGTCTGGATCGCTCCGCCGTATTATCAGGGGCTGATCACGTTGATCGGTATTTACGCGCTCGTCACGATCGGCCTCAATCTCTTTATGGGATACGCAGGCCAAGTGTCGCTCGGGCAGGCTGCATTTGTGGCTCTCGGTGCGTATACGTCGGCCGGTTTCGCATTGAAGGCGCATTTGACGCCGTGGCTCGGCATCGTGTGTGCGGCGGTCGTTGCCGGCGGCGCCGCGTATCTCATGAGTTTCGTCGCGTTGCGGCTACGCGAGAATCTGCTCGCGCTTGCGACGTTAGCGCTCGGTATCATCGTCGGCGTGGCTTTTAACGAATGGGAGTATCTCGGCGGATCGTCGGGCCTCAAAGACATTCCGGGTCTAACGCTCGGCGCTTGGACCTTCGACGTCCGCGCGTATGGGTTGTTGACGTGGGCGTTCGTCGCGTTCGGCATGTGGTTCGCGGCGAACCTCATCGCTTCGAACTACGGCCGCGCGCTCGTTGCCGTCGCGAACGGAGAGCTCGCGGCGGCCGCTCTCGGCATCAGTCCCGGGCGTATGAAACGGCAAGTGTTCGTGCTCAGCGCCGTCTACGCAGGCGTGGCCGGTGCGTTGTACGCATCGTACATTTCGTATATCGACTCCACGTCGTTCGGCGTGTTGCTGTCCGTCAATTTCGTGCTCATGTCGGTCATCGGCGGCTTGCGAAGTCTCTGGGGCGCCGTCGTGGGCGCCGCATTCGTGGTCGTGCTCGGGCAGGTGCTGCAGACGGCGATTCCCGCGCTCATTCCGAGCGCGCGCGGCGATTTTCAGTCGTTCTTCTTCGGCGTTATTTTGATCGCGATGTTGATCTTGCTGCCGCAGGGACTCGTCGCGCGCTTCGGTCGAGCGCAGCGCGTGTGAGCGCGGCCATCTGGCAATACGTCCTGGCAGGGCTCGCAGTCGGCGCGATCTATGCGCTTATTGCGGCCGGTTTCGTTTTGATCTATCAGGTGACGGGCCTTATTAATTTCGCGCAAGGCGAATTTGCCATGGTCGGTGCGATGACGGTCGCCGCGCTCGCGGGCGCGAACGTGCCGCTCCTCGCGGCGGCGCCGCTCGGCGTACTAACGGCGGCGAGCGTCGGCGCGATCGCTTACGCGCTCGCGATCCGGCCGGCACGTAAGGCGACGAGCGTCACGCTCATCTTCATCACGCTCGGGCTCGACGTCGCCATTCGCGGCGCCGGGCTCTTCGTGTGGGGAACGAATTCGCTGAGTCTGCCGGCCTTCGGCAACGGTTCGGCAATCGTTATTTTCGGCGGCGTCGTTTCGCCTCAAACGCCGTGGGTGCTCGCAACCGATGTCGTCGTTTTCACCGCGCTCTACGTATTTCTACGGCACACCCCGCTCGGAACCGCGGTGCGCGCCGCCGTGGCCGCGCCGTCGATCGCGCGGACATTCGGCATTCCGGTCGCTGCTTTCGGGTTTTGGAGTTTCGTCGCGGCCGCGGCGATCGGCGGGCTCGGCGGAATCGTTATCGCGCCGATAACGAGTGCGTCGTACGACATGGGCCTCTCACTTGGACTTGCCGGTTTCGTCGCCGCGGTGCTGGGTGGACTCGATAGTTTGCCCGGGGCTTTGCTCGGGGGTTTTCTGTTGGGGGTGCTCGAGAAAGTTTCGGGCGGCGTCATCTCGACCGGCTGGGAACAAGGCGTCGGTTTCCTCGTGCTTATCCTCGTTCTCGTGCTGCGCCCGCAAGGACTGCTCGGGCGGGCGGGCCGCCGGGCGTGAGGGCCGGTGCCGCTATACTCGAAGTGCGGTCGATCGGCATGCGTTTCGGGGGCGTGGCGGCGCTCGAAGACGTTACCTTTGCCGCGCGAGCCGGTGAAGTGCTGGGCGTGCTCGGTCCCAACGGTGCGGGCAAGACGACGCTGTTCAACGTGATCAGCGGTTTGCAAGCGCCGACGAGCGGTTCGGTTTCCTTGAGCGGCCAAAGCATTACGGGGCGTTCGACCGAGCACATTGCCGCGCTCGGCTTGACGCGAACGTTTCAAACGCCCGTAATGTTTTGGGGTCTCAGCGTGCGCGAGAGTATTTCGCTCGCGCTCGATGCGGGCGAACGCAGCGGCACGTTTCCGCCGGTCTTCGTGCGCGATTTGCTGCCGAGTGCGTTCGGTTTGCGTAAGTCTGCGGACCGCGCCTTGGCAGCTCGAGCCGCCGCAGCGCTCGAGGGTTCGCCGCTCGCGTCGCTGGCCGACCGTCCGACGGAGTCGCTTTCGTTCGGCGAAGAGCGTTTACTCGAGATGGCGCGCGCGCTCGCGGCGGGGCCGAAAGTATTGCTGCTCGACGAACCGCTTTCGGGTCTCAACGCGGACGAAGCGCACGAAGTGTTGCAACAGGTTCGCGTCGCGCGCGAACGCGGCGTGGCCGTGCTGCTCGTCGAGCACGCCGTGGACGAGTTGTTCTCGGTAGCCGACCGCGTGGTCGTACTCGATCACGGCAAGAAGATCGCCGAAGGCACGTGCGCCGCTGTTGCCGCCGACCGCGCCGTGATCGACGCGTATCTCGGTGCCGAGATATGAGCGCGTTCCTCGAGGTCGAGAACGTTTCGACGATGCGTGGTCGCGTGCGCATTTTGTGGGACGTATCGCTCCGCGTCGACCGGGGCGAAACGGTCGCGCTCGTCGGACCGAACGGCGCCGGCAAAACGACGCTGGTCGGTACGATCACGGGATCGATCCCGCCGTTTTCCGGAACCGTGCGCGTCGATGGCGTCGAAACGACGGGCGATGCGCCCGAGAGGCTCGCGAGCCGCAAAATCGCGCTCGTGCCGGAACGCCGGCAAGTCTTCGCTCCGTTGACGGTCAGTGAGAATTTCTTCGCAGGCGCGTATGCCCGGCACGCGCCGCGAGCCGCCTTGCAAGGCGACATCGAAGAGGTGTTCGAGCTCTTTCCCGGCTTGCGCCGGTACCGCGACACGCGCGCCGGGTCGCTGTCCGGCGGCGAACAGCAGATGATCGCGATCGGCCGGGCGCTCATGGCGAAGCCGGCTTTGCTGCTGCTCGACGAACCGAGCTTGGGCCTGGCGCCCAAAGTACGCGGTGAAAATTTCGCAGCTTTGGCACGGCTCGCGGAGCGCGGCGTAACGCTGCTGCTCGTGGAACAGAACCTACGGTTGGCTGCGAAGATCTGCCGGCGCGCCTATGTGATGGAACGCGGCCGCATCGTCGGCACGCAAACTTCGGAAGAACTCGCTCGCAGCGCGGCGCGCTCGTCGCTGGGCCGCGCCGAATAACACATCGATACAAGGGAGACCACATGAAGAGATCGAGTCCGTGGAACCACCAGGGCTTGCGCGTAACGGGCGCCCTCGCGCTCGCGTGCACGTTGATCGTGCCGCTATCGCACCGGTACGCGGCGAACGCCGCCGGCGCCGTCTATGAGATTGGGGCCGTCGTTTCGGAAAGCGGCCCCGGGTCGTCGCTCGGCCGCCCCGAGGCTGACAGCATTCAAATGGCGATCGACGAGATCAACAAAGCCGGCGGCGTGGGCGGCCGCCAACTTCATGCGACGATCATCGACGACGAATCTAATCCGACGACGGCCGTCAACGCGGTCCGCAAATTGCTCGACCAAAAAGTCGTGGCGCTGCTCGGCCCTTCGCTGACGCAGACGACGCTCGCCGTCGTTCCGCTTGCGACGCAGGCGCAGGTGCCGATGATTTCACTCGCCTCGAGCGCTCAGGTGATCGAACCCGTGAGCGAGCGGAAATGGATCTTCAAGATGCCGATCACCGATACGCATATCGCGATGACGATTCAATCGTACCTGAAGAAACAGAAGACGATGAAGATCGCCGTGATCTACCGCGACGATGACTACGGTAAAACGGGGCTCAGCCACTTCGAGCAGGCCGGCAAAGCCGCCGGCTTCGACGTCGTCGATTCGGAAGCGATCGCCGCCAACGCGACCGATGCGACGACGCAGCTGACGCACATCAAAGCGGCGAACCCGCAGGCGGTCGTCGTGTGGACGACGTTGCCGACGGCGGCCGTGGTGGTCAAAGCGTATCGCGAGCTGAACGTGCCGTACCCATTGTATTATTCCGACGGAGCAGCGACCGGCGTCTTCTTGCAGCAGGCGGGCGACGCGCTCAACGGCGCGTACATCGCAAGTTTGAAAATCAACGTGGCCGACTCACTACCGAACGGCGACCCGCAAAAGAAACTGTTGCGCCACTACATCGACTCGTTCGACGCGATGTTTCCCAAAGACGCGCCGGTCAGCATTTTCGGCGGTTTCGGCTACGACAGCGTGTACGTCCTCAAAGCGGCGCTCGATAAGGCGGGGAGTGGCGACGAGAACAAAGTGCGAGATGCGCTGGAGCACGTGACATATACGGGCGCATCGGGAACGTTCCACATGTCGGCGAGCGATCACAACGGACTTTCCGGCGACGCCACCGTGCTGACCCGCATCGAGGCGCAGAAGTTTACCGTCGCTAAATAGCATGGCATTCGAACGCTCGTCGTCTGGAGTGACTGCGAGAACGGCGACGTTCGATTTCCTGCGCGCGTCGAACATGACGACCGTGTTCGGAAACCCGGGCTCGACCGAATTGCGCTTCATGCGCGAGTGGCCGAGCGATTTTCGCTATGTTACGGCGTTGCATGAAGCTTCGGCGGTCGCGATGGCCGACGGTTACGCACAAGTCGCGCGCGCGTGCGCCTTCGTCAATTTGCACTCGGCGGGCGGCGTCGGTAACGCGATGGGCAGCGTGTTCAGCGCGTACAAAAATCAAACGCCGCTCGTCGTAACGGCGGGTCAACAGACGCGCGCGCTACTCCCGAGCGAGCCGTTCTTGTACGCGCAAGACGCGACGCTGTTACCGCGACCGTACGTGAAGTGGGCGTGCGAGCCGGCGCGCGGTGAAGACGTCCCGGCAGCTATCGCGCACGCGTACTACGTTGCGATGCAGCGCCCGTGCGGGCCCACGTTCGTGTCGATCCCCGAAGACGACTGGGACGTTCCCGCAGAAACTCCCGCGATTCGCCGGTTCTACGCCGAAATGACGGCCGAACGCAATGCGCTCGCCGACGTTTCCGCGCGCTTAGCGGCTTGTTCGCGGCCGGCGCTCGTCGTCGGTCCCGGCGTCGATCGTGACGACGCGAGCGGCGCCGCGATCGCGCTCGCCGAGCGCGTGCAAGCGCCCGTGTGGATTAGTCCGCTGTCGAACCGGTGCAGTTTCCCCGAGCGCCACCCGTTGTTCGGCGGTTTCTTGCCTCCCGTACGCGCATCGATCGCGCGTATTTTGAACGCGTACGATTTGGTGCTCGTTCTCGGTGCGCCGGTGTTTACATATCACGTACACTCGGCGGGCGTGCCGCACTTCGTCGCGGACATCGTGCACTTGAGCGACGATCCCGCGGCGCTCGCTGCCGCGCCCGCCGGCACGGCGATCGTTACGACGTTACGGAGCGCACTCGAGCAACTCTTGGAGGTCGTTGCGCCGACCGGGCGCGCGGCGCCCCGGACGCGGCCTGCGCCGGCTCGTCTAGCGGCCACGGATCCGCTGACACCCGGCTACGCGCTGCAAACGATTCGCGAACACGTTGCGCGCAACGTGTTCGTCTTCGAAGAAGCGCCCTCGCACCGCAACGCGTTGCACGAGTATTTTCCCGTCGAAGACGCGGGAACGTTCTTCAATGCAGCGAGCGGCAGCCTCGGCTGGGCGCTTCCCGCTGCCGTCGGCGCGGCGCTCGCTGCGCCCGGCCGGCGTGTGGTCGCGCTCGTCGGCGACGGTTCGGCGATGTATTCGATCCAAGCGCTTTGGACCGCCGCCCGATTCGCATTGCCGGTCACGTTCGTCGTCCTCAATAACGCTTCGTACGCTGCGATGAACGAATTTAGCCGCTATCTGCACATCGAAGGTGCGCCCAGCTTCGCGTTGACGGATTTAGATATCGTTCGATGCGCGCAGGGGTTCGGATGTGCTGCAAGACGCGTCACTGCGGCGGCCGAACTGCCGGCCGCGCTCGAGGCGAGTTTAGCGACTGCAGGTCCGGCATTACTCGACATCGTCGTCGAGAACGCGACGGGAACCATTTACTGACGAACGGAATGCACGCCGTATGACCGCAACCGAAAACCGTCAGATTCGCCTTGCCGCGCGCCCGGTCGGATTACCGAAAGATTCCGATTGGACGTTCGCCAACGAGCCCGTCGCCGAGCCTGCAGCCGGCGAAGTCCTGGTTAGGAACATCTACCTCTCGCTCGACCCCGCGATGCGCGGATGGATGAACGAAGGAAAGTCGTATATCGCTCCGGTCGGCATCGGAGAGGTCATGCGTGCCGGCGGCGTGGGCCGCGTGGTTAAAAGCGCCGATCCGTCTTTTGCCGAAGGCGAAGTGATTGCTGGTATGCTCAACGTGCAGCAGTACGTCACCGCGCCGGCAAAGACGCTGAAGAAAATCGGCGACGACACGCTGCCGCTGCCGACGTACTTGAACGTTCTCGGCATGCCCGGCATGACGGCTTATTTCGGATTGCTCGAGGTCGGGCAAGCCAGGGCGGGTGACACGGTCGTCGTTTCTGGTGCCGCGGGCGCCGTCGGGATGACGGTCGGACAGATTGCCAAGATCAAGGGTTGCCGCGTCGTCGGCATCGCCGGAGGTCCCGAGAAGTGCGCTTACATCAAGGGGACGCTCGGTTTCGACGCCGCAATCGACTACAAATCTGAAGACCTCAACAAAGCGTTGCGCGCGAGCTGTCCTAAGGGTATCGACGTTTACTTCGACAATGTCGGAGGCGATACGCTCGACGCGTGCCTCGCGCGCCTCGGACGCGGCGCGCGCGTCGTTATCTGCGGCGCGATCTCGCAATACAATGCGACGAGCGCGATCAAGGGGCCGAGTAATTATCTGTCGCTACTCGTCAACCGCGCGCGCATGCAAGGCATGGTCGTGTTCGATTACGCCGATCGCTACGACGAAGCGGAACGCGAGATGGCCGCCTGGATCAAGGCCGGCAAACTGATATCGCGCGAAGATATCGTCGCAGGCCTCGACACGTTTCCGCAGGCCTTGCTCAAGCTTTTCAAGGGCGAAAACTTCGGCAAGCTCGTGTTGAAGGTGTCCGAACCTTAAGCCGTAGCATCGCGAGGCCGCAAGCGGCCGGCTGCGGTTTCGCGTTTTCCCGACGCGGGCGTCAAGCTTCCGGCCTTACCGAGCCCAAAGGGCGGCATATTGACATACACGCTTTCGAACGCGCCCGGAGCGACGACGTACGTTTCATGCCAGATGCCGACGTCGCCGCTCGTACCGATCGCTTTATTGAACGCTCTCCAGGCCGGAAGGTGTTTGGCGTTTCGATCTTTCGCATAGGCAAAGAGCTGCTCGGACGAGCGCCAATACTGAAGCACGACGATCGTACGTCCGAGCCATATTTCGTGGGCGAGAAAACCGGAATCGCGCTGCGATGCAAGTTCTGCGAGCATGCGCGGCATCGCCGCCGCGACCGGCAGCCACTTATGGATTTTCCATGGCCGGTTAACGCGCATGCCGATGAGGAACACGACGAACTCGCCCTCAAGCCGGGCACTCATCCGATCGCGCAGAACGCCTGCGCGGCTTTGGCCGGGGGTCACTCGCTGCCGTCCGTAAGCATTCGCTCCTTTAAACCACCCAGGCCAGACGAAGTCTTAAGGCTGCGCTTCATCGAACTTTGCGCTCGTGCAAGGTTACCATGTTGCCCTCCGTATCGTTGATCATCGCCATGCGGCATATCGGCGTTTCGGTTTGCATCACGACCGGAATGCCGCGCACTTCGAGCGCCGCGACGGCTGCGTCGAGATCGCTCACTGCGAACAGAATGCCGTTGCTCGGCTGAAACGGCATGACCCGGCCTCCGCCGCCCCATAGCCCGAACGTCGTCCCGTCGAGCAATTCATACTCGGCTCCGCGGTCGTCGGGATACACGGCCACGGGTTCGAGCCCCAGCACGTCACGGTAAAAGGCGATCGCGCGTGGCGCGTCCTTGACCATGTAGCCGCTGAGATCCATGCCGATAATGTTAACGGGTCGCTCGTCTGCCATCGTCGTCTCCGTTCGGTAAAGGTTTCTTCAAGCGCCTTTTAGTGCTCTCGCGTACTGTTAACCCGGACTTACGAAGAGCGGCGGTCGTTTCGAAATGCGATTCCTACATCGGTTGTCACTAATCGTACGATTGAAGGGAAAATGCGAGGGGTGCGAACGGACGGAGAATTTTGAAAAGTATCGAGCGCCGTTCGAGATCAGCGACGGCGGCGCGTGAAGCCCAGAAGCGCTTGACGTGTAACGTATCGAGGATGCGTACGAGCCGGGCGTCGGGCGGCTCGACACCGGGAACCATCTTTAGAGCCGCCGCGACTGCCGACTCGCGCGTCGGCATGACCATCGGCAGGCGCGAGTTTTCTGCCGCGGTCGTCGTGAGCGCGTTGAGATAGGTAGCGCTCGGATCGTACGCGCGGGCGAGTTCGGCGGTAACGACGTCGGCTAGACCGACGCCGTTGCCGTTGCCTTCGCCTTCGGGCGTCAAGCTGAGATAGGCGAGCCTGCCGACCGACAGCGTTCCCGAAATGTGCCGGCTAGGGAAACGGCCCGTCACGTTCGGATCGCCGCCTCCGCCGCTGATGTTCTTGCCTACGCGGTCGACGACCAGCACGTCGAGTTCGTCGAACGGCAATCGCGGAAACGTTGCGCGGACGCCTTCAAGTAATTCGGCCTCGCCGGCCAGAAGGCGATGCGCCGGCAATGCGACGATGCCGCTCGGTTCTTCGTCGGCGT
>JALYUE010000113.1 GCA_030853925.1 Vulcanimicrobiota bacterium
GCTCAGAGCGTTGCGGTACAGGAGCGAGCGAGTCACGGTCGCTCGTTCACTGCGGCAACGCGAATGCGACCGCAGCCGCGCCTTTACTGTCGTTCGTCCATAAGCGGTCGCCCCCCGGCGCGAGCGACACCGCGACGAACGGCGCTGCAGCGACGAAACGCAGCGCCGGCGTTTCGGCGTTCGGATCGAGCGACGCAATGCGGCAACCGCCGCGATCTTTGCCGAGCCAGGTCGAGAAATACATGAGATCTCGAACGAACGTGAACCCGAGAATTTGCTCGCCGACGTCGATCGTCCGCACCGGGGCGAGCTGCGCGTCAAGTTCGATGACCCGTTTGTTGTAGCGTTGGGATAACCACAGACGGCGTCCGTCGTACGCGAGGAACGAACCGGTATCGTCCGGGCACGGCGTCGCATCGTGGGACTTGAAGCCGTGCCCCGGGATAAAGCGCCGCACGAAGCGGTTGTCGTCGCCGCCGTTCTCGCTCAGAATAAAGCGCAGTTCGTCGCCGACGACGGTCGAACCGACCGGCTTCCCCGGCGCAGCGGCCTCTTCGATGACGTTTCCATGTTTGGGATTGACGGCATAGACCCGGCTCGTCTCCCACGACCCGATCCACAGCAGTTCGCCGTCGAATGCCAGCGACTGCGGCAGCGCGGCGGGCGACGGCACGCGCACGAGTTCTTCCAGGGGCGCCACGACGGATGCTGATTCGAGCATGGGCGGACCTTCGCGTGCGGGTCTCGGCGGAACCTGGCGCTCGAATTCAAAGACATGGACGCCGCAGTGCGAAGCAACGCCGTAGTGAAATTCGCCTTCGTCATCCATCCGACGTCCCTCGAGGACGTGGTGCGCTACGAGCCGGGCGCCGTCGGCAAGGGTCTGCCGCTGATCGAGAAGATCATGGAGTGGATGCCGGCATATGCCGCGGCCCACGTGACGGGCGTGCGAACTCCCGACGGCCGCGAAACCGAAGGCTGGTTCATTGCGGCGAACTTCATGCCCGACTCGATGTTGACGCTGCCGCGCGAACGCGTGTATCGCAAGATCCTCGATGCGATCGAACTCGGCGCGAGCTTGGGGGCGGAAATCGCTGGACTCGGCGCGTTCACGGGAGTGGTCGGCGATGCCGGCATCACGCTCGCCGAACGTTCGTCGATTCCGCTGACGACGGGCAACTCGCTGACCATCGCCGCCGGCGTCGCGAGCCTGCTGCGCGGCGCGCGCGAGATGGACGTCGATCTGGCGCATTCGACGGCGGTCGTGATCGGTGCCACGGGATCGATCGGCTCGGCCTGCGTCGAACTGCTCGCGCCGCACGTCGAGCAGGTCGTGATGGTGGCCCGCAATCGGACGCGTTTGGAGAAACTCGTCGAGCAGCTGCGCCTGCGCGTTGCGTGCCGCTTGTCGATCTCGACGGACGTGCGGGAAGCGGTCCCCCAAGGGCGGGTCGTCCTGACGGCTACGAGCTCCACGCAAGAGTTGATCGAACCCTCGGATCTGCAGCCGGGCGCCGTCGTGTGCGAGTTGTCGCTCCCGCACGACGTCGGGCGCCGCGTCGCGGTCGAACGGCCCGACGTGCTCGTGACCGAGGGCGGAAACATGCGCGTGCCGGGTACTCCCCGCTTCGCGCGCGTGCGCGAAGAAGGCCGCGACTTCGACCTCGGCTTACCGCCCGCGACTGCGCTCGCGTGCATGTCGGAAACGATGGTCCTGGCGCTTGAGGAACGGCGCGAAAACTACACGCTCGGCCGCGGAATCGACTTAGATAAAGTTCGCGAGATCGAGACGCTCGCGGCGCGCGACGGCTTCGAACTCGCCGGCATGCGCGCCTTCGATACGGCGATTACGTCCGAGACGATCGAGCGTATCAAAGCGGCCGCGCGGCAGCGCCGGAAAGCGGCCGTGTGAAGCGCGTCGTATCCGTTTCGCTCGGTTCGTCGTCGCGCGATCACCGTGCGAGTGTCGAGCTGCTCGGCGAGCGCTTCGATCTCGAACGCATCGGCATGGACGGTTCGCTGCCGCGCGCGACCGAAAAGCTGCACGAACTCGATGGTACCGTCGACGCGATCGGACTTGGGGGGATCGATGTGTACTTATATGCAGGCGCGAAACGGTTCGCGCTGCGGGACGGCCTGCGTTTGCTCGCCGCCGTCAAGCACACGCCGGTCGTCGACGGAAGCGGTCTTAAAAATACCCTCGAACGCGAGGCCGTGCGCTACGTGCGCGACGAACTCGGCGTAACGCTCGCCGGCACGAAGGTGCTGATGGTGAGCGCGCTCGACCGCTTCGGCATGGCGCAGGCCTTCGTCGACGCGGGCGCGGACGTGCTTTTCGGAGACTTCATTTTCGCGCTCGATCTCGATAAGCCGGTGCGCGGGCTCGCGGAATTCGAAGCGCTCGCGGAACGCTATTTGCCCGATGCCTGCAAGCTGCCGTTTCAATTTTTTTATCCGACCGGCAAAAAGCAAGATCGTCCGCCGCAGCCTAAATATCGCGAGTATTATGCGGAGGCGGACATCATCGCGGGCGACTTCCACTTCATGCGTCAGTTCATGCCGGAGCGGCTCGACGGTAAACTCGTGTTGACCAATACGTTGACGGCGAGCGACGTCGGCGAACTGCGCGCGCGGGGCGTCGCGCGGCTGGTCACGACGACGCCGGATTTCGGCGGACGTTCGTTCGGGACGAACGTGCTCGAAGCGGCGCTGATCGCGCTGCTCGGTAAACGCTGGGGAGATGTGACCGGCGCCGACTACGCCGCGCTACTCGACAAACTGCAGTTGCGGCCGCGCGTCCTCGATTTGGCCGCCGCTTCATAACGTGCATAGGATTGCAAAACGGCTGCTCGCGCGCCAGCCGCACGACAGCGTGCGCACGGCAGGCGGTCCGGCGCTGCGCCGGGTCCTCGGCATCCCGGGCCTCATCTGCGTCGGGCTCGGCACGATGCTCGGCGGCATCTTCGCGACGATCGGTGTCGGCATGCTCGAAGCGGGCCCGGGCGTCATTGCGTCGTTTCTCTTGTCGGGCCTCGCCTGCGTTTTCGTCTCGCTCTGTTACGCCGAACTCGCTTCGATGGTGCCGATCGCGGGCAGCGCGTACACGTACGCCTATGCGACCCTCGGTGAAGCGGTGGCGTGGATCATCGGTTGGGACCTCATTCTCGAATACGGTATCAGCGTCGCGCCGGTCGCAGCCTCGTGGTCCGGTTACGTGCAAGCCTTCTTGCAGAATTACGGCATCGCGCTACCCGAGTGGGCGAAAGTCGCGCATCTCGCGTTCGCGAATTCGTCGATCGATCTAGGGCATACGCAAATAGACGTCTTCGCGATTGCCGTCGTGCTCGCGATTACGGCGTTGATCGCGCTCGGGATCAAGGAGTCCGCCTCGGTAAACACGGTGCTCGTCTACGTCCAGATCGTGGCGATCGGCGTGTTCGTGATCGCGTTGCTCGGCGAATTGCATCCCGGCAATTACCGGCCGGCGTTTCCGCGCGGCCTGCACGGCGTCGTCAGCGGCGCCGCGCTCGTCTTCTTCGCGTACATCGGATTCGACACCGTGACCGTCGCTTCCGAGGAAGCGAAACGTCCCGAGCGCGACGTGCCGATCGCCGTCGTCGCATCGCTCGGCATCGGCGCGATACTCTACGTCGCGATCGCACTCATCACGGTCGGCGTTGTGCCGTGGGAACACATCGATAAAGATGCCGGCATGGCGGACGCCGTGCGCCGGGCCGGCAACAACCCGTACGTCGCCGCGATCGTCACCGCGGGCGCGATCGCAGGCACGACGACCGTCATGCTGACGTCGCTGCTCGGGCAGGTGCGCATCTTCTACGTCATGGCGCGCGACCGCATGTTGCCGCCGTTCGTTGCCAGAATCGATCCGCGCACGCACACGCCGTTACTGACGACGGTCACGACGGGCGTGTTGGTCGCCGTGTTGGCAGGCGTCGTGCCGCTC
>JALYUE010000135.1 GCA_030853925.1 Vulcanimicrobiota bacterium
CGCGTTCTTCGGGCGGATACATCTCGAGGACCGCGGTTGCCGTCGCCGCCGGGAGAGCGCTGATGATTGCGGCGGCCGTGTGAGGCGGCTCGTTTTGCAGCGCGCCGCGCACGTGCGCGGGCGCGAACCCGGCGACGGCGCGGGCCGTGCCCCGCAGCGACACCCGCCGCACGACCGCTTCCGCGACGTTCGCAGCCGGTTTCGCACCGACGTATGCGACGCCGAGCAGCGCCAGTGCGGCAATGAGTGACGGCGCGAGCGACGCCGCGAGCCCAAGGCCCGCGGCAACGGGTAGCGAACGGACCGCGGCCGTTTGCGGGAACGCCATCTCTTCGACCGACAACACGTCGCCGCGACTCGACACGAGGCCGAGCGTGCCCGTCGCGAGCGAGCGAATCTTCGCGACGCTGAGATGGCGCGCTTGATCGACGGCTACGGCAACCGAAATGCGTGCTAGGCGGCCCGCCGGCGTATCGACTTTTTCGTCGCGCGTTTCGCTTCCGCGGTCGACCGTCGTCGTACTCTTAGCATACTGTTTGCTCGGGCTCTTGTAGCGTTCGTCGGCCGACGTCGTCGCGACCGGGCGGCTTCCCAGCGGCCGTCTTAGTACGGCGTGGCTTTCCCGATTACGCGGATCGTAATCGACCCGCACGCGCACGATCGTTGCGGCGCTTCCGACGACCGCGTCGAGCGCAGATTGCAGCGAAATTTGCAAGCCTTGCGCTTCACCCGTCCCGGGCGGTGACTGCTCGCCGAGCGTCAGACCGCGGTCGTCGAGGATCGCGACGTGCGGTGCGGTGAGACCCGGCACGCTCGAAGCGACGAAGTTGCGAATGGCTTCGAGCGTTTCGCGCGACGGTGCGGCGCCGGCCTTGAGATTCAGGCGGACCGATGCGGTCGCATCGTGCGACGTCTCACCCGCGAACGCGCCTTCGCGCGCGGGCGCGATAATGACGCGGACATCCTCGACGCCCGCAAGACCGCGCAAACTGCCGGCGATATCGCCCGCCAAGCCGTCGCGCTGTTCCGCATCGAGGACGGTCTGCGGCGTCAACGGGCTCGCCTTCGCGAGCACTTCGGACGAGGATGCGAGATGCGCGTGCGGCACTTGCGCGAGCGACAGTTTCAGTAACAACGCGTTGCGCCGCTTCGCCTCGACGCGAACGTTGTCGGCGATGACGACGAACGGTTCGTTCCATTCGGCAAGCCGGTCGGCGACTTCGGCGACTTGTTCGCTACGCAATGGCTCGGCGAACAAGGCGATGCGCGTATCGCGCTGCAACAAGAATGCCGCCGCCGCCGCAACGAGCAGCACGGCGCCGAACGCTCCGGCGAAAAGCCGCGCACGCTTTGAAAGAAGCGACCAGCGCTGCGACATCGCGCGCACGCTAGACCTGCATGCCGAGAATCGTCGACAGCGATTGCGCCGCGCGTGATGCTGCGGCGCTCGCAATCGAAAGCGTTACGTCCGCCTGCGCGCGCTCGAGAATCATCTCTTGCAACCCGCCACGGCCGTTTGCGAAGGCGCGTTCCGCGCGAGCCGCGCGTTCGAGGCCGGCACCCGCTTCGCCGAACGCCGCCGCGAGGGAGCCCGCGAACGACGAATTGACTGTCGACTCGGGCGGCAATGCGGCGTCGAGCGGAGCGTCCGACGTTTGAATAGACGGTAAATCTAAGGGGCCCAGAGGTCGTACGGTCATTGCACGCGCCCCATATCGATCGTCCGTTCGGCCAGGCCTTTTCCGAGATCGAAGACCGACGCATTCGCTTCGAACGCGCGCTGAGCGTTGAGAACCGCGACCATTTCCGTCACCGCGTTCACGTCCGCGCCGCGTTGTTCGGTCGCACCGAGATACCGTACCGGCAGGCCGGCGCTATCGTCCGCGGCGTCTTCTTCCGCGTCGCTCGGCGGTTCGTAGGATTCCAAATCGAACGGTTCGGCCGCGGCGCCGAGGGCGAAGTGCGGTATCAGCCGCATGAAGCCGCCCACATCGGGCGACGCTTCGGCCGCGGCGACGTTGCGCGCCGCAACGTCGAGCGCCGAACGTTCGGCGTCCATACCCGCGGCCGCCGAACGCAGAATGTCGAACTCGCTGCCGATACTCATTGGGCGAGCGGACGCGCCCGGGAAGCGGTCGAACGGCCGTCACTTGGCGACATTTTTGAGTTCCTCGAAACGCGCGTGCATCGCTGCGAGCAGCGCGTCGACGAAAATCGCTTCACGCGCAGCGCCCGCAAGCGCCGACTGCGGCGCGGCGTTCGCGCCGAGGACGTTCGCGGCTGCCGCGCTGCGAGACAAGCCGCCGAGCCGGTCGCGAGCCCCAAGCGCGGCGCCTATCAAATCTTTCGGTATCGCTTCCATGGGCCGAGCGTAGGCGCGTAGTGTGAACGCGGGCGGGCAGCGAGATTGCCGCCATGTGTCGCGGAGAGCGGGTAAACCTCCGCGCCCGAGCCGCCGACAAAGAATGATAGTGAACTCAGTAGCGCCGGATGGACCGAGCGAACCGGGCGGTGTCGAGCACGGCGCCCTTTTACAACTGCGCGCAATCGTGGCCGCCGCGGCAGATCCGCGAGCCGCAGCGGCGCTCGACGCGCTCGAGCGACTCGGCCTCGGCGGGCGTTCGGCGCTCGAGCGCGCGGTGCAGCAACCGTTTCAAACCCGTTTGTTGGAAGCGATCGCGAACGGCGTCATCACGATCACTCCACAAGGTACGATCTTGACCTTCAACCGCGCCGCCGTCGCGACGTTCGGCATGAAAAGCGCGGACATGCTCGGCCGGCCCGCCGCGGCGCTCGGCGCCGTCATTCGCAAATTTCCCGAACTGCTCGACACGTTCTATAAAAGCGGCGCGGTGCAACTGCGCGCCGAGGTCGTCGCTCGGCCCGCGGGACAGCCGACGTTGCTGCTCGAGATGCGCTTGTCGCCCTTGGAAAGCGCGGACGGCACCGGCGTCGCGGTCGTCGTCATCGACATCACGCGGCAACGCGACCTCGAGGAACGCAACGCCGCGCAGGTCGTGCGGGCGGCGCGCGTCCGAGAATCGTTTTCACGCTATCTAGCGCCACACGTCGTGCAGTCGTTGATGGACGATCCATCTTCGCTCAAGCTCGGCGGGGAACGCAGCCGCGCCACGACGTTTTTCGCCGACGTCCGCGGTTTCACGCGCATTACCCGCGCGCTGCCGCCCGAACGCGTCGTGGAAATTCTCAACGCCTATTTCGACGAAGCGGTGCGCATCGTGTTCGAGCACGAGGGCCTGCTCGATAAGTTTTACGGCGACGGCTTGATGGCCGTCTTCGGTCCGCCGCGCGTGCGCGTCGACGACGCGGCCCGCGCCGTCGCCGCGGCCATCGCGCTACACGATGCGATGCACGCTCTCCGCGAGCGCCTACGCTATCCGCTCGAAATCTCGGTCGGACTAGCGACGGGCGACGTCGTCGCGGGCCATTTCGGCAGCGCGAAACGCATGGACTATACGGTCATCGGCGACGCGGTCAATCTTGCGAACGCCCTGCAAGGCGCCGCGCCCCCGGGCGCCATCTATTGCGATGCGGAGACGATCGCCCTAGCTGGGCAGGTGGCACGGCCGGTGCGCCGGGTCGACGTCGCGCTAAAAGGCCGCACGGGCTACGTGACGGCCTACGTCGTGCTGCCGGCGCAGGAGCCGGCGCGCATCCATTAGCGCTTCGAGAACTGGAACCGTTTGCGCGCGCGTTTGCGCCCATATTTCTTCGACTCTTTTTCGCGCGGATCGCGCGTCAACAAGCCGTTCTTACGCAGCGCCTCGCGCAGCGATTCGTCCATCTCGACGAGCGCGCGCGCGATACCGTGGCGCACGGCGCCGGCCTGGCCCGCAACGCCGCCGCCTTCGGTCTTGACGCTTACATCGAAGCGCGACGCCGTTTGCGTCACTTCGAGAGCTTGGCGCACGATCTGCAACAGGCTCGGCCGCGGAAAATACTCTTCGACCGTTTTGTGGTTGACGGTAATGACGCCCTGACCGAGCGTCAATTGGACGCGGGCCACGGCACGCTTGCGGCGGCCCGTTCCGCCGAACTGTTCGATCGCTTCCAAGTCTACGAGAGCTCCTTCGGCTGTTGCGGAGCGTGCGGATGATCGCCGCCCGCGTATACTTTTAAGCGCCGCAGTTGAACGTCGCGCATGCGGTTGGTCGGAAGCATGCCGCGGACGGCGCGCTCGACGAGCCGCTCGGGATATTTCTTCTTCACGTCGGACGCAGTCTCGGTACGCAGTCCGCCCGGAAAACCGCTATGGCGGTAATAGACCTTTTGCTCCCACTTGTCGCCGCCGAGTTCCACCTTGTCGGCGTTGAGCACGACGACGTGGTCTCCGTCGTCGATATGCGGCGTCCACGTCGGCTTGTGCTTGCCCGACAAGGCTCTGGCGATGCGCACGGCGAGCACGCCCAAACGTTGACCGGCCGCGTCGACCACGTACCAATCGTGCTGAGTTTCCGCCGTCTTCTGCTGATAGGTGCGCATCGATGGACCTTATGGGAAAGAGTAAAAGCGGCCTAGCGGCCGGGACAACCTTCGAACTTTAGCGCAATCGGCTCCATCCTGTCAATCGACCGCGGGGTCGCGCTCGGCCAAGACTGCGAGCGCCGCCGGGTCGACCACGAGCAAACCGCGCAAGCGTCCGCCGCTCACGAAACCGCGGCGCGCGAAGCCGGCGACGACGGAAGAACACGTTTCGCGCGTGGTCCCGGCAAACCGCGCCAGGTCTTCCTGCGAGAGGGGGATGTCCAGCCGAACGCCCTCGGCGCACGCGATCCCATAATCGTCGGCCAGATCGAGAAGGCTCGCCGCGACACGCCCCTCGACACCGGCGCGGCTGACCTCCTCGAGGCGCTTCTGCAGGCGCACGACGCGCTTCGCGATCGAAGCGGCCATCTTGAGATTGAGCTCCGGCTGCGATTGCGCGCAGCTGCGCCAGGCGTCGGGAGAGAGCAGCAAAACCTGCCCGGCGCTCAGCGCTTCCGCGCCCGTCTCGGCCACGCGGTCGCCGAAGGCCGCGCCCGGCGCCAAGACGTCTCCTCGGATCGCGAGCCCGAGCGTGACGTCGCGGACGAACGCTGCGTGCCGAAAAATGCGGAAATACCCTGCGATGACGATGACCAATGCCGGCCCGTCGAGGGGCACGGTGTGACGGCGCACGACGAACTCGAGGCGTCCCACTCCAACGAGACGCTCGAGGTCGGCTTCTCCGAGCCCGCGAGGCTCGCTCAAAGTCGCGGGCGACAGGGAACTTTTTGCATGAAAGCACAGCCTAGGCCATGCTCGACGCCAAAAACCTCTTCGGGATGTCGGAAGAGGAAATCGACGATTTGCCGTTCGGTTTGATCTCGGTCGATCACGACGGAAACATCGAGCAATACAACAGTTACGAATCGCGCATGGCGCGCTTGTCGAAAGAGCGCGTGATCGGGCGTAACTTCTTTCGCGACGTCGCGCCATGCACCGCAGTGCACGGATTCATGGGGCGCTTCGAGCACTTCGCGCACGAGGACGGAGACGCCGCGGAATCGTTCGACTACGCGTTTCCTTTTTCGTTTGGAAGGCAACGCGTCAACATCACGTTTCTGCGCAGCAGTAAGAATCGCCAGATCAAGATTCTCGTCAACCGTTACGACGAGTAAACGGCGGTAGCGTCGCCGCGCGCTTAGCCGGACCTCCCGCCGACGAAAAGTCGGAGTATACGACGTCGACGAGACACAGACCATGAGCGGGTGCCGTAGGTCCGGCGGCGCGGCGATCGCGCGCACCGAGCATCGCCGCAACGTCGCCGACCGGCCGGCGGCCCGCTCCGATATCGAGCAGCGTGCCCGTGACGATGCGGACCATGCGGTGCAAAAAACCCGCGCCGCGAACGTGCAACCGCACAACGTCGCCGTCGCGCTCGATCTCGATCGCGTGTAACGTCCGCACCGTACCGCCGCGTTGCGGTAAGACGCCGCAGAACGTCAAGAAGTCGTGCTCTCCGAGAAGCTGGGCTGCCGCCTCGCGCATGCGCGAAACCTCGAGCGGACGATACTCGTGATGCGCGAACCTGCGCAGTGCCGCCGACGGATCGCGCCGGTTGAGAACGGCGTAGAGGTAGCACCGCTCGAGCGCGGAGTTGCGCGCCGAAAAATCCGGCGAAACGCGCGCCGCGTCGCGCGCGCTCAGATCCGCCGGCAGCGCCGTATTGAGCGCGATCGAGAGTTTATCGATCGGAAACAAGCCGTGCGAGCGAAACGAGATAACTTGGCCGGAGGCGTGCACGCCGGCATCGGTGCGTCCGGCGGCCGTCACTTTTACCTCCCGGTCGAACAACCGCGAGAGCACTCTTTCGAGTTCTCCCGCGACCGTTCGCAATTGCGGCTGATATTGAAATCCGCAGAAATCCGTGCCGTCGTACTCGACGACGACGCGGTAGGTCGCGTCTTCCGCGTCAGCCGGCCGGGGCGTGCTTCAAACGGCCGCGGCGCGTTTGGGCACGTCGCGTTTCTCATCGAGGTCGAGCAGATCGGCCCACGCGGTAACGTCGGTGCGGTCGGGCGCGACCTTGCCGCGCAACTCGTAAAAATACTTTTCGCCGTCGCTGCCCGCAGCCGGCGACGATTGCAAGAAGCCGGCGTTAAACTGCTCGAGTTCCTGCGACGACTTCTTTGCGACGAACGGTTTAGCGAACGCTTCGATCTCGCCGTCATCTTTGGTCTGCTTGATCTTTTCGAGAAGCTGCGCCTGATCGATGCCGAGAAAGCCAAAGACGGCTTGATCCATCGGACAGTTAAAATTGTACTCGCCGACGTTGCCGTGCGCCACCGCTTTGCCTTTGTCGATCGCGCGACCCAGCATAACGACGCCCGCGACCTTATCCTTGACGCTGCGCGGAAAGGATGTGGTCAAATCCATGATGTCTCCTTGCGATGTGTGGTGAGACGGCGTTCGCGCTCGAAGGGCTGGAGTCGTCTTTGCGTCACGGCCGCCTCCGTAACCCGAGCGGAACGAAGCGCGCGCGACCGTCGGTAATGAGGCCGCCGACCCGCAGCGCGACGGCGCCGGCGACGCCGTCCGTGACGAAGCACGTCGCGATCGCTTTGCCGCCGCAGATGTCGGGCAACGCGACGAATCGTTGATACACCGCCGGTTGCGCGCCGTAATCGCGCGCCGCCGACGCTGCAAGCGTCGCCGCGCCGCGAACGATCGTGACGGAGTTTCCTTCTCGGCCGAGCACCGGCTTTCGCACGTACGGCTCGTTGCCCGGCGGCGGATCGAGAAACGTCGGCAAAAAAAGCCTTGCGATCGTCGCACGTTCTTCCGCGTCGAACCACACGCCGCGTTCGGCCAAATCCCAAACGATGGCGAGCGCCGCTTTGTTTTGCAACAGCAGCGCCGACGGCGGATTGATCAGTCGCAGCGCGCCCGCTTCGAGCAGTTCGAAGAGTTCCGGGCCCGCGAGGTCGCTCGCGAAGTGTTCGAGCGGGTAAAAACGCCACAACACGTCGATTCGCTTTCCTGCGGCGCGTAAAACGCCACGCGAGACGCGCAACTCGTGCAGCGGCACGACGTCGACGTGCCGCCCGATCGCCTCGCTCGCGACGCGCCCGGCGAAGACGGCAGTGAACCAATCTTCACGCCAGGTATTATACGCGGTGACCGTCAACCGCGACCCGCCGCTCGGGCCGGCCGCGCGCGCGATCGCCGCGCGCAATGCGGCGAGACTCGTTGCGTTCGGATCGCCGAAGCCGAACGCGCGCGCCGTCGCTCCGGCGATCTCATGCGATTCCCAAAGGAAAAACGGCGTCTCCGCATTGAGTTCGAGCACCTTGAAGCCGCGATCCGTCCAGGCGAAGTCGAAGCGCGCGACGAGGCTTTCGCCGAGCACCGGATCGTGCAGGCGGCACGCGCGAAGCGCCGCGGCCGGTATGCCGATGATGCGCAGTTCTTCGTCGGGCAGGGCGCGCAAAACCGGTGCGACCCGCATCATAATATGCCATGCGTCCGTCGCAGCGGCGCGAAGTTCGGCTAGGTGCGCCGGCTCGATCGGATGGACGTCGAAGACCCCGTATTCACGGCCGTCCACGTCGCACCAGAATTCGGGAAAACGCTCCCGATAGAAAGTTGCGCGCGACACTTTACGCGCATCGGAATTCAGCCGCCCTCGCCTGCGGTGCCGGATGCCCCAAAGCCGCCGTCGCCGGCCGAAGCGTCCGCATCGCCGCCGGTGCCGTGGGCCGAGGACTCGGCGTTCGCGTCAACCGGAGCGTTCTTGCCAGCCTCCGCGGTCTGCCGCTCCGTCTCTGCGTCGGCAGCTCTCGAGCGGCGCGCACGGGCAACGGCATTGCCGCCACCATACAGAACGGCGCCGGCACCACCGGAGGTATAAGCGCCTGCGTTTCGCGCGGTGGCGGCCGGTTCGGGCGACGTGGCAGCCGTAGCACGATGCTCGGGCGTACAGGCGGCGAGCGCCAGGGCCGCACCAACCGCGGCCTGGAGTACTTTATTTTCTTTCATCTCGCCTAGAAAACCTGACCCACCCGCACCACTATTGCGGCGGGCGTCGAAAGTTACTGCCGCGCTTTACGCGGCGGCCCGCCGCTCATAGCCGCCGCAAGCGTGCAGGTATGCCGTCTCGGCGATCGCGACAACTTCATCGTCCAACGCGGGCAGACGGAACGGTGCGCACACAGACCAAGTTCGATAATATCCGCGCAGAGCCACGAGCATCGCGGCAACGTCGCTGCGTTCGCCGCGACCTCCACGGCGGCCACGGTGTCGCCGCGCGACCGCTCGCGCGAATTCCGCAATTCGGTCGCGCACGACGTCGCGTACGCGCGCGTCGGCCGCGTGCTCGAAAAGTGAGACCAAAGGACGCCGTTGCAGCGGGGTCGAGGCTTTCATGGGCCCATCGTACGGCCCGCGTATGCCAGCGTCGTGGCACAGCGATCCTCTACGTTACCGCTGTAGCCGGAAAGATTGCACGAAGTCACCTGCAGCCTCGGCCCACACGAGCCACATGGTCTTGCCTGCGGAGTCGATGCCGACGGTATGGGCACCGCGAGCCGTCGGAGCTTGGGCGATCAATTCGGGAGCGCCGGCCGGGAGATCGCGCAAAACGCTGACCATGCCGCTGCCGGCGCACACGATCACGCGCGAAGCCTGATCGAGGCTGCACTGATCGACCCGCGCTTGCAGCGGCGTTTTCCCAACGAGTTTACCGGTTTTGTCGTATGCGGCGAGGACGCCGTTCTGGCCGCCGACGAGCACGTGCCCCAGCGCGGCGTCGTACTGCAGTGGATGGTTGCCTTGTATTTCCGGCGTGCCGACCGTCTTCGTTATTTTAAGCGTCGTGCCGTCGACGACGACGTATTCCGCGCTATCGGCGATGTTCTGATACACATCGTGCGTAACCGGGTCGACCGCGAGATACTCGGGTTTATGGCCCGGTAAATCGACCGTGCCGATGCTCTTCATGCTCTTCGCGTCGACGACGTAGATGTGCGTCCCATCGTCTTCATCCGCGTAAATATGGCCGTTACCGGGATCGTAGGCGATCGCGTCGACCTTTCCGCCGACGTCCACGGAGCGAACGATCTTTTGGCTGACGGGATCGATTTCGGACACCGTTTCCGCTTCACCGTCTCCGGTATACACGTGGCCGTTCGCAGGGTCGACGGCGACGCCGTGCAGCGGCCCGACGTGCACCTGCCCGAGAACTTTTCCCGAGTCCGCGTCGACGATCAGCAGCGCTTGACTACCGGTATGCGCGGCGTACACGCGGCGCCGTCGTGCGTCGACCGTAACGTAATCGAAGCCGCTGAAAATCGGAACGGGCTGAGGCTGTGCTACCGGAAGTAAAGGCATGGCAAGCCGATACATAATCCTTCCGGCTCGTTTCCTGCTCGCAGGCGCGCTTTTGGCCTCGACATTAAGGATCGCACGCTCGAACTTAATGATTCGCCGAACTTCTCTTACGAGCGTGTCCGTACGCCGTGAGTGCATTAGCAGGTTGCTGAAAAAAGGCGTTTGAAGCGCTCGATACGGTAAGCGTTTTTCTGGTATCATTGCTGCAGTCTCGTCATACTATTCCTGAGGTGCAGTTGTGCGGTCCAAAGATATTCAGAACGCGTC
>JALYUE010000144.1 GCA_030853925.1 Vulcanimicrobiota bacterium
GCGCCCGGCGGCAAGGCGGCAAACACGGCGCGATACGGCGCGTGCGGGTCGAAGGGCCGCACGCCGAACGCTCGCACGAGCTCGTCCACGCGAGCTCGCGTGCGATTCCAAAGGAACACCGTCGCTCCGCGCGCGACGAACGCGGCGCAGGCTGAGCGCGCCGTCGGCCCTGCCCCGAGCACGAGGATGCAGTGCTCGGCGAGCGTCGCGAGGCCGGCCTCGTGCAGCGCGCCGACCCCTCCGATGCCGTCGGTATTGAAACCCTCGACGCGTTCGCCGAGCACGAGAGTGTTCAGCGAGCCTGCCGCGACGGCATCCGCGTCGCGGCGGTCGGCGCGCGCAAACGCTTCTTCTTTGAGCGGCGTCGTGACGTTGAGGCCGTGAAAGCCACGCGCGCGTAGCGCGTCGATTGCCGCCGCCCCGGAACCGCGCGGGACTCGGATAGCTTCGTAACTTCCCGCAACTCCGGCACCGGCTAAGAAACCGCGCATCAGAGCCGGACTCGCGCTATGAGCGACAGGGTCGCCGATAACGGCCAGTCGCAGCGGGCGCGGGGCGTCGCCGCCGCTCAATCCGGCGGGCGCCTAGCGAGCAGCACGCGCTCGAGGAAGCGCAGGACGCGCGTGCCGAGCCAGTCTTTCGCGACGAGCGGCTGCGTCAAAATCGCATGCAGTCCCAGGATCTTTGCGCCCAGAACGTCAGTGAACATTTGGTCGCCGACGACGACCGTCTGTTCGCGGCGCGTGCCCATCACGCGCAGCGCCCGCGAGAAGGCCGCCGGCAGGGGTTTGAGCGCGCTCGCGATCGCAGGCACGTCGAGTTCGCGTCCGATACGCAGCACGCGCTGCGTGAAATTGTTCGAAACGAGGCAGATCTGAAAATTGCGGGCGCGCGCGGCCGCGATCCAAGCGGCGTCTTCGACGGCTAACCGCTCTTCACCGTAGCCGACGAGCGTATTGTCGAGATCGACGATGATGCCGCGGAACCCTCGAGCCGCCAGATCGTCGAGCGAAATACTGCTCAGGCGCCGAGCGTAGGCATCCGGGCGAAACACACGCCCGAGCGTTGTGCGCCGTATCCCCGCTATCCTCGGCTTTGCTCACAAGCCACCTTCGGTGGGTAGCGGCCGCTGCACAGGCCCTGCACAACTTTTGTGTGATGTGCACCACGTCTTCGCCGGCTATACGCAAGGAGCTCGCTACTACATCTTGTATCTGCTACGGCCTCGATGTACCATATAACGTACTGAGCGTCGATCCGGCCTGATAAAACTCGAACAGGTGTTCGATCGCTGTCGCCCAATATTCCCTTTGAGGTTTCCGTATGTCCGACGCGCCCGACTCACTGCGCGCTTCCGCGCGCGCGGCGCTTGCGCCCCCCGCGTTCGATGCGAACGCCCTGCGCGTGCTGCGCGAACGCTACTTCGCAAAGAAGGCCGACGGGACGACGGAAACACCGACGGAATTCGTCTGGCGCGTGGCGGACGCCATAGCGCAGCCGGAAAGCGCGTACGCTGCGAAGCTGGGACGCGATCCCGCCGCGGTGGTAAGCGAGGCGCGGACGGCGTTTTACGACATGATGGCGCGTCGGGATTTCATGCCGAACACGCCATGTCTGGTCAACGCGGGCCGGCCGCTCTCCATGCTCTCGGCTTGCTTCGTGCTGCCCGTACCCGACTCGATCGACGGCATCTTTTATAGCCTCAAGGCCATGGCGCTGATCCAGAAATCCGGCGGCGGGACCGGCTTCGCATTTTCGGACCTGCGTCACCAGGGTGCCGAAGTCGAATCGACCGGTAAGGACGCGTCGGGCCCCGTCTCGTTCATGAAGGTCTTCAATTCGGCGACCGACTCGATCAAGCAAGGCGGCGTGCGCAGAGGCGCCAACATGGGCGTGCTGCGCGTCGATCATCCCGATGTGTTTCACTTCATGAGCTGCAAGAAGGAGCTCGACGCCGAGAACCGCGCGTTATGGAACCGTTTGAGCGACACGGGACGTTATACGCCCTCGGAACTCGCGCACATCAAACAAGAGCTGCTGCAAACGCAGATCAACAACTTCAACATTTCGATCGGCGTCACGGACGAGTTCATGCGCGCGGTGCGCGACGGTACCGATTTCGCTTTACGCGATACGCGGACGAAAGCGGTCGTGCGCGAAGTCAAAGCTCGCGCGATTTGGGACGCCATCATCGAAGGCGCGTGGCAAAACGGCGAGCCGGGCGTCCTCTTCCTCGATCATCCGCAGGCCAATCCCTTGCCCGGACTCGGACCGATCGCCGCTACGAATCCATGCGTAACGGGCGACACGTGGGTGCATACCTTCGACGGTCCGCAACGGGTCGCCGCGCTCGTAGGCCGTCCCTTCGGGGCGGTCGTCGACGGCAGGCCGTTCGCGTCGACGACGGCAGGCTTCTTCTTCAGCGGCCTCAAGGAGGTTTTCGCGCTCGAAACCGAATGCGGCGCGCGGCTTACCGCTACGCGCGATCATAAGATCATGACGCTCGGAGGCGCGGACGAACGCGTTTGGAAGGCGCTCGGCGACTTGGAGCCGGGCGAGCGAGTCGTCGTGCATCGGCATGCCGGTTTCGAGTGGCACGGCCGCGGCACGTTCGAAGACGGCGTGCAGCTCGGGGCTTTCGTCGCCGGCGGCGTCGCGCGGTATCCTTCCGCTCGCGCGCACTACGTAGCCAACCGTACCGCGAGCCGCGTGCGCGAACGCGTGCGGATGGGCGGCGAGATCGAACGCGCTTGCGACGGCGCGCGCCAGGTAGCGCTGCGCACGCCTTCGGCGGCGCTGGGGGGTCTGGTCGCGTCTTTCGGAATCGCGCCGGAGCGCAAGTCGATCACTTCCGCCATCGAAGCGGGGTCGCATCAGTTCTATCGCGGATTTCTGCGCGCGTGGTTCGACGGCGACGCCGCCGTCGCAAGCGTCGGGTCGGACGCCGACGTGCGTCTGGCGAGCGCGCGTCCGGGCGACCTGCGCGCAGCCGGGCGGATGCTCGCACGTTTGGGCATCGAGTCGCGGATCGAGCGTCCGGACCGTTCGCGCGGCACGCGCACTTGCCGCCGCGCGGCGCATCACGAACTGACGATACCGCGCGGCGCGCTCGCACGATTCGCGAACTGCGTCGGATTCTCCGACACCGTGAAAGCGGCTCGGCTGCAAGTGCTCGTCGACGACGCGCCGGCCGCCGCGGAAGAGACGCCGGGTAGTCGTTCCTTGACGGTCCGCTCAATAACGTCCAGGGGCCTCGCGCCCGTTTACGATTGCACGGTGCCCGGCCCGCACGCCTTCGACGCGAACGGCATGTACGTCGCGAACTGCGGCGAGCAATTTTTGCACGGCTGGGATTCATGCAATCTGGGATCGATCAACGTCGGGCACTTTTACGATGCTCGCGCGCAGGACGTCGACTGGGCGCGGCTCGCGCAAACTACGGCGCTCGCGATTCGTTTTCTCGATAACGTCATCGACGCGAACGTCTATCCGCTCGATGAAATCAAAGAGATGGTCACGAATAATCGCCGCGTCGGCCTCGGCATCATGGGCTTTGCGGAGCTGTTGATTCACAAGCGCGTCGCGTATGGTTCGGCCGAGGCGGTCGCGTTCGCCGAAACTCTGATGGCGTTTATTCAGAACAGCGCCGAAGAGACGAGCGAGCTGCTGGCGCGCGAGCGGGGCGACTTCCCGAACAAACATCTTTCGCAGTGGGCGCACGATTCGCGGCCGCGCCGCAATGCCGCCCTGCTGTCGATCGCGCCGACCGGAACGATCTCGATGATCGCCGGCTGTGCGTTCGGCTGCGAACCGTATTTCGGCATGGCGTATACGAAACACGTGATGAAAGACGCCGAAGGCCGGCCGCAGCATCTCTATTACGTCGTGCCCCTCTTCGAGGAAGTCGCGCGGGCCGAAGGGTTCTACTCCGAAGATTTGCTCGCGAAGATCGAAGAGAATCGCGGTTCGGTGCGGGGTCTCGCCGAGGTGCCGCAGCGGTGGCAAGCCGTGTTCACGACCTCGGCCGACGTCACGGTCGATCAGCACGTCGACATGCTGGCGGCTTTTCAGAAAAACACCTGTAACGCGGTCTCGAAGACGATCAACGCGCCCAACGACGATACGCGCGAGAACGTCGCGCGCGCCATCTTCCGTGCATACGAAGCCGGCTGCAAGGGGTTTACGTATTACCGCGACGGCTCGCGTACGGAACAGGTCGTGACGTTTTCCAAAGAGGGCGATCTCGCGGGCGGCAATCGGGACGTCGCGGCGGCCGCCGGCACGAAAGATCAATTGGATATCGATGCGTTGCTTGCAAAAGCCAACGCCCTGCTCGAGGTGAGATAGCACAGTGGAAGACCATGTCATCAAAACGACGCTCGCCGGCTTGATTGCCAAAGTCGAAGCGCTCGAAGCCGATAACGCCGGACTGCGCGCGAAGAACGCTGCGTGCGCCGAGACCGTGCAAAAGCTCGTCGTGACCGTCGAAAATCTCAAGGCGCGCAATGCGGAATTGCTCGTCGTAACGAAGCCGGCCGATTATCGCAAGCGCCCGCCCGTCATGCGCGGCCGCACCGTCCAGTCGAACGTGGGCTGCGGACCGTTATACATTACGTTGAACGAAGACGAGCGCGGGCGTCCCTTCGAAGTGTTTTTCAAGCTTGGCAAGAGCGGCTCGTGTCAGCAGTCGTATCTCGAGGCGCTCGGCGTCGCGATGTCGGTCGGCCTGCGCTACGGCGCCGACCCCGAGAAGTTCATCGAGAAATTCGAAGGGATGCGCTGCCCCAATCCCAAGATGCGGGATGCGAACGGACCGACGACGCTCTCGTGCGCCGACGGTATTTCGCAAGGCCTGGCTAAGGCGCTCGCACTCGCTTTGCCGATAGCGGACCTGCATCCGCGCGGCGAAGCCGACGTCGTCGCGGTAGCGGAGCCTCGAGTCGCCTATTCGCCCGAAGAACGCGCGGAGATCGACGCCAACTCGAAATCGATCGACCTCATCGCGCAGCCATTTCCGAGCGGTACGCGGAACGGGAACGGCCATACGAATGGGGGTTCGAAGATGCCCACCGTGGCGACGCTGCAAGAGTTGCCTGCGACGAACGTGCGCAAGTCGATGATGACGGGCGTCGGCATGTGTCCGAAGTGCGGCGGCAACCTGATCTCACAGGGCGGCTGTATCCAGTGCCTGCACGAATGCGGCTACGTCGGGAAGTGTTCCTGAGGAAGCGCTTCATCAGCGAACCGCTCACCGCCGACGCGATGTCGTTCGAACCGGCGACCATCGGGCACGGCGAGCCCGCGTTGCCGTCGGGCTTCGCCTGGCGCGACGAACGGCTTGCAGTCGCGCATCTGCTGCGCACGTGGCGCTCGACCAAAGAAGACCGCGGCGAGACGTATCTCAAACGCCATTGGTTCGAGTTCGAATTACCGGACGGACGACGCGCTACCGTGTACTTCGACCGGCAGGCGCGCCGCGGAAGTGCGCGCTGGTGGCTGTACGCACTCGGGACCGGTTCGGAGGATGCGCGCGATTCCGAGTAACCGCGACTCGTCGCCCTTGCGGCTCGTTACGTCGTAACGGCGACCGGCAACGCGTCGATGCCGAGAACCGACATGTCTCGCGCTCCGTGCCCCGCCGCGAGCAAGGCGTCCATGCGCGCGGCGATCGCGGGCAACACGTGCAACGGAACGCCGGCTTCGGCTGCGGTCTCGAGCATGAGCCGGACGTCCTTGCGCGCCATGGTGAGCTCGAAAGCCGGCGTGAAGTCGGCGTTCACCATGCTCTTTCCGCGAACGTCGATCGCTCCGGTCGGTTTGAAGTGCGAAAACAATTCGTACGCGTCGTCCGGGCCGATGCCGACGCTCTTTGCGAGCGCGAACATATCCGCAAGCCCGGCCACGATCACGATCAGCATTTCGTTGCCGAAAAGCTTGAGCGCCGCAGCTTTTTGCGGATGGTCGCCGACATACCATACGTGGTGCGTCATCGCTTCGAGTTCGCCGCGCACGCGCTCGAAGGTTGCGGAGCCGCCGGCTACGAGCATCACGCCGCCTCGCTCGCGCGTCGCTTGCGGCGACATGAACACCGGGGCGTGCAGAAACGGCGTGCCCTTCGCCGCCATGCGGGCAAAGCGCTCCGCCGTCGGGCGCGGCGCGACGGTCGAATGATCGATGACGACGGCGCCTTCGGCGATGGCGCCGTCCAGCGTCTCGAGCAAGGCGTCGACGGCCGCGTCATCTGCAATCATGATATGAATGCGCTCGGCGCCGCGTGCCGCCTCGCGCGGATCGCGCATCGCGCGCGCGCCGAAGCGTTCGAGCGCTGCCGCCTTTTCGAACGTCCGGTTGTAGACGACGACGTCGTCGCCATTCGCCCGCAGAGCTTCAACGAAGCCCGCGCCCATGAGGCCCGTGCCGTACCACGCAATTTTCGCCATGCAGCCTCTTTACCGGAAAACCACCGTCTTAACGCTGCGGATCCTCCACGACGGCGGGCGTTCTGCGCGGTTTGGGAATGCCGGTTACCTCGACGGCCGGCGCCGGCGTCGATGTTGGGGCGAAGGTGACGAGCGGCTGCGGGAGCGGCGAGCTCGGAACGTACGGCGTCATCGTCGCGAGCGGCTCGGGCCGCAACTCGACGCTCAGAGTACGCGACGCCGCGTCATATGCGACTTCGCCGCCGAGCGCGCGCGCGACCGCGGCCAGCGGGATAAACGCTTTGCCCGCACGCACGTACGGCGCGATGGGCAACGTTTCGGCGGCGTCGGCGCTGCGGGCAAGCGGGGAGCCGACGATGACGCTGAACGTGCGGCCGCCGCGCTCGAAGGTGAAACGCGTTCCCCCCGGATCGCTTTCGATGCGCTCTGCGATGCGCCGCAGGTACGGCGCGATCGGCGCGACGACGACGCCCGCGCGGATCGTGGCCGGCGTCGAACCCTCGATGACGGCCCCGCCGACGATCACCGTCACGGCGGTTGCTAGCACGGCCACACTTCGCAATTGAAAGCGTTCGTGGCGACGATGCAGACGGCCGGAC
>JALYUE010000151.1 GCA_030853925.1 Vulcanimicrobiota bacterium
CGCCGAGCGTCGCCATCAACCCTTGCTTTGAAAACGAAGCGCGGCAGCGCTCCTCCCAATCGGCGAAGGCCGGCTCCGTTGCTCTCGTCGATCGCTCGCTGCTCATGTCGCGCACTGCGTTCGTGAACGTGCGCGGCCGCTACTCTAGGGCGCGAGGCCGGGACGTTCAATCGATCGAGAACGAAGCGATCCCGTCGTACAACTCGTCCAACACGATGGTGCACCCGATTGATGTGAGCTCGATGCTAGCGTTTGGCCGCATCGTGACGACATCTTCACCCGTACGGCGATGTATTATGACGCTTCGCGCTCGCGAATCGACGATCAGATATTCTTCGACCGTTGCAATAGAAAAGTAATTGCGTAGTTTAGTGACGAGATCTTTTGCAGCGGTGCGAGGGGAGAGAACTTCCACCACGAGTGTGGGCCAGCTAATCGTTCGGTCGTCTTCGTCATGCGGTAGGCGGTCGCGCTCGTCGCAGGTCACGACGATGTCCGGCCGCGGGGCGTTATCGCGCTCGAGCCCTTCAATCCGAACCGTCATATCGCCAAGATAGACATCGCAGGCGTCGCCAACCGCGGCGTCGATCGGTCGATTGAGACGTCGTACGAGTCGGCCGCGCGCTTTCGTCGGAGTCGACATCGCGACGATCACGCCGTCGATAAGTTCGTGGTTACTGGTCTGCCGCGCTTCCCACGCAAGAAACTCGGCAATAGTAATCGGTTTATCGTCTTTCATCGTCGTCTCCGGGGTTCGGCATTTCGCCGAACGGGCTGCTACCCGCTTCCTTACAAAAGCACTAAAATCTGGGCACCGTGGAATGATAGCGCGCCTCGCGCGTCGATGAATTCCGAGCGAGCATCGAAGTCGAGGAGAATATGACAGAAGCGTACATCGTAGGCGCGGTCCGTACGGCGGGCGGACGTAAGGGCGGGCGGCTCGCCGCGACGCACCCCGCGGACCTAGGCGCGGCCGTACTCGACGCGCTGCTGGAACGGACGGGCGCCGATCCGAGCGCGATCGAAGACGTGATCTTCGGCTGCGTCGTGCAGATCGGGCAGCAGGCGATGAACGTCGCGCGTAACGCCGTGCTCGCTTCGAAGCTGCCGGAGAGCGTGCCCGCGACGACCGTCGACCGCCAATGCGGCTCGTCGCAGCAGGCGCTCCACTTCGCCGCGCAGGCGGTTATGGCGGGAAGTATGGACGTCGTGATCGCGGGCGGGGTGGAAAGCATGACGCGGGTGCCGATGAGCGCGTCGACGGCGTTTCCGGCGCAGCACGGTTTCGGCGTGTACATGAGTCCCGCGATGAACGAGCGCTACCCCGGCGTCCAGTTCAGCCAATTTACCGGGGCCGAAATGATCGCGCGCAAGTACGACCTCTCGCGCGAGCGGCTCGACGAATACAGTTACGACAGCCACCGCAAAGCGATCGCGGCCACGACCGCCGGACGCTTCGAGGCCGAAATCGTCCCGCTCGAAGTGACGCTCGCCGACGGCACGACGGTGCGGCACGCGGTCGACGAAGGCATCCGCTTCGACGCCACGCTCGAAGGCATCGCATCGGTCAAACTGCTGCACCCGGACGGCCGCGTCACGGCTGCGAGCGCGAGTCAGATCTGCGACGGCGCCTCGGCCTGCATGGTCGTCAGCGAACGCGGTCTGCGAACGCTCGGCGTCGATCCGATCGCGCGCATCCATCACATGAGCGTGCTCGGCCACGATCCGGTCATCATGCTCGAAGCGCCGATTCCGGCGACGCAGCGCGCGCTAAAGAAAGCCGGCATGACGATCGACGAAATCGATCTCTACGAGGTCAACGAAGCGTTCGCGCCGGTCCCCGTCGCTTGGCTACGCGAGACGGGCGCCGATCCCGAACGCCTCAACGTCAACGGTGGAGCGATCGCGCTCGGACATCCGCTCGGAAGTTCGGGAACGAAGCTGATGACGACGCTGCTGCACGCACTCGAACAGCGCGGCGGCCGTTACGGTTTGCAGACGATGTGCGAAGGCGGCGGCCTCGCGAACGTCACGATCGTGGAACGGCTGTAAGCGATGCGTCTCGATGCAAACGTTGCAGCGGTCGTGACGGGCGGCGCGTCCGGGCTCGGTCTCGCTACGGGGCGAGCGCTGCTCGGGCGCGGCGTGAAAGTCGCGCTGTTCGACCTCAACGCAGAGCGCGGTGAGCAGCTCGCGCGCGAACTGGGCTGCACGTTCTGCGCGGTCGACGTGACGTCGGAAGCGCAAACCGACGCGGCTTTCGCGCGAGCGCGTGCCGCGAACGGGCAGGAACGCATCCTCATCAACTGCGCCGGAACCGGCAACGCCGTCAAGACCGCGTCGCGCGATAAAACGACGCGCGCAATTTTGCACTTTCCGGTCGAGCAATTCGAGCGCATTATTGCGATCAATTTGATCGGTACGTTTCGCTGCATCGCAAAGTCGGCGGCCGGGATGTTGACGCTCGAACCCGCGGGTGCGGACGGAGAACGCGGCGCGATCGTCAACACGGGTTCCGTCGCGGCGTTCGACGGACAGATCGGGCAGGCGGCATATTCCGCTTCCAAAGCCGGCATCGTCGGCATGACGCTTCCGATCGCCCGCGACTTCATGAACGAAGGTATTCGCGTCAATACGATCTTGCCGGGCATTTTCGACACGCCGTTGCTGGCGTCGCTGCCCGACACCGTGCGCGACGCGCTCGCGGCGTCCGTGCCGTTTCCGAAGCGTCTCGGCAATCCCGAAGACTTCGCGTCGCTCGCACTCGAGATGCTGCAGAACGGCTACTTCAACGGCGAGCACGTGCGTCTCGACGGCGCGATCCGCATGTCGCCGCGCTGAATTCGAATTGAACGGCCCGAGCGGTCCGCTGGCCGGCGTTCGCGTCTTGGAGTTTGCCGGTATCGGGCCCGCGCCGTTTTGCGCGATGCTGCTCGCCGATCTCGGCGCCGACGTCGTCCGCGTCGATCGCACGGACGCCCCCGTCGAGACCGACGGCGTTACGCGGCGCGGGCGAACTTCGCTGCTGCTCGATCTCAAAGCGCCGTCCGCTGCGGCGCTCGCGCTCGATGCAATCGAACGCGCCGACGTTCTGATCGAAGGTTTTCGCCCGGGCGTCATGGAGCGCTTCGGCCTCGGGCCCGAAACCGCGCTCGCGCGCAACGCGCGGCTGATCTACGGCCGCATGACGGGCTGGGGCCAGACGGGTCCGCTCGCCCACACGGCCGGCCACGACATCACGTACGTCGCGCTCACGGGCGCACTCGCGGCGTTCGGGACGCAGGGCGAACCGCCGCCGCCGCCGCTTAATCTCGTGGGCGACTACGGCGGCGGTGCGTTGTATCTCGCATTCGGCATCGTCGCGGCGTTGTACGAGCGCGAACGCTCGGGGCGCGGTCAAGCGATCGATGCCGCGATCGTCGACGGGACCGCTTCGCTGATGGCGATCTTCAACGGGTTGACCGCGCAGGGCCGTTTGACGCTGGATCGCGGGCAGAGTTTACTCGGCGGCGCCGCACCGAATTACCGCTGCTACGAATGCGCGGACGGCCGCTACGTCGCGGTCGGCGCGCTCGAGCCGAGATTTTTTGCGTTGGTGCTCGAGGGTCTGGACCTCGACATGCCCGCGGACGATGATTGGCACGCGCAAGCCCGCATGCTCGCGGCGGCATTCAAGCGGCGACCGCGCGATGCGTGGACCGCGTCGTTCGAGGGAACGGACGCGTGCGTCGCGCCGGTGCTGACGCTCGACGAGGCGCCCTCACACCCGCACATGCGGGCGCGCGGCGTCTACCTCGATGCGGGCGGCATCGTTCAACCCGCGCCCGCCCCGCGCTTTTCGCGCACGCCGGGAGCCGTGCAGCGGCTCGCGCCCGCGTCCGGTGAAGGCGGCGCGGAAGCCCTGCGACGCTGGGGCGTCGAACGCGCCTAGCGCGCGACCTTTCCCGCACACCGCTCACGAGGAGCCGCGATGATCGCACCGAGCCGGCCCGGCATTCCGCGCACGATCTTCGATTCCGAGCACGCGATGCTGCGCGAAGCGATGCGCCGCTTCTGCGAGCGCGAGATCGCGCCGTTTCACGAAGCGTGGGAAGAAGACGGCGTCGTCCCGCGCGCACTCTGGCGGCGTGCGGGCGAACTTGGGTTTCTCTGCATGACGCTGCCGTCGGAATACGGCGGCGCCGACATGGACTTCCGTGCGTCCGCGGTGATGAGCGAAGAACTCGCGCGCATCGGCGCATCTGGACCCGGGTTCGCGCTGCAGACCGATATCGTCGCGCCGTACATCCTGCACTACGGAACCGAGTCGCAAAAACGGCGCTGGTTGCCGCTGCTGGCGTCGGGCGATATCGTCAGCGCGATCGCCATGACGGAGCCCGGCACCGGCAGCGATCTCGCGGCGGTTGCGACGCGCGCACGCCCCATCGACGGCGGCTACGCGATCGACGGCGCGAAGACGTTCATCACCAACGGCGTGCTCGCCGATCTCGTGATCGTCGTCGCAAAAACCGATCCGGGTGCAGGCAGTCGCGGCGTCACGCTCTTTCTCGTCGAACGCGGCACGCCCGGTTTCGCGGGCGGCAAGCCGCTACGTAAGGTCGGCCTCAAAGCGCAGGACACGGCGGAGCTCGTCTTCGAGGGAGTGCGGGTGTCCGAAGACGCCGTGCTCGGTGGTGTCGGCATGGGCTTCAAAATGCTGATGAGCGAGCTCGCGCAAGAGCGGCTTTCTATTGCGGTAACGGCGGTCGCCGCATGCGAGACGGCGCTCGTGCAGACGATCGCGTATGTGGCCGAACGCGAAGCCTTTGGCAAGCGGATTCTCGATTTTCAAAACACGCGCTTCAGCCTCGCGACGCTCAGCGCGCAAACGACGATGGCGCGCGTGTTCGTCGACCGCTGCATCGAACTGCACTGCGCGGGAGCTCTGGACGCAACGACGGCCGCGATGGCGAAACTCGAAACGACGGAACTCCAATTCCGAGTGCTCGACGCGTGCATGCAGCTGCACGGTGGCTACGGCTATATGCTGGAGTATCCGATCGCGCGCGCTTGGGCAGACGGGCGCGTACAGCGCATCTACGGCGGTTCGAACGAGATCATGCAAGAGATCATCGGCCGCTCGATCGCCGGAGCGCGTTCGTGATCGCCGAGAAGTCGACACCGGCGCTCGCCGGCCTGATGATGGACCGCTCGCTGCAGATTTCGCGGCTGATCGATCATGCCGCATTGTGGCACGGCGACGTCGAAATCGTTACGCAGCGCGCGGGATTACCGGACGCGCGCGCGACGTACCGCGACGTGCGCGCGCGAAGTGCGCAACTCGCACACGCGCTCTCGCAGCGGCTGCATGTCGCGCCCGGCGAGCGGGTGGCGACGTTCGCCTGGAACTCTCAGCATCATCTCGAACTCTACTACGGCGTGTCCGGCAGCGGCGCGGTGCTGCACACGATCAATCCGCGGTTGTTCGCGGCGCAGATCGTCTACATCGTCAATCATGCGCGCGACCGCTTCATGTTTATCGACGCGGATCTCGTGCCGTTGCTCGAACCGCTCGCAGCCGAACTGCCGCATGTCGAAGCGTACGTCATACTCTGCGATGAAGCATCGCTTCCATCCACAACGTTGCCCCGCGCGATCGCGTACGAGTCGTTGCTCGCGGGCATGCCGCCCGAGATCGCGTGGCCGGAGCTGGACGAGCGAACGGCGTCATCCCTCTGCTACAC
>JALYUE010000166.1 GCA_030853925.1 Vulcanimicrobiota bacterium
GTCCCTGATCGTCGAATCCGGCACGCTCGGCGACGACCCGGGCGGACGCTGGAACGTGCAGAGCGAGGCCGCCGCGATGCCCGTCGATCTCTTGGCGCCCGTGCCGGGCGAGACCGTCTTAGAGTTGTGCAGCGGCCGCGGCAACAAGAGTATCGCGCTCGCCGCGCGTATGGGCGGCGCGGGCGATCTCGTGTGCGTCGAAGTCGAGCCGAAAAAGATTCGCGTGCTCGAAGAGAATCTCGCGCGGGCGGGCGCGTCGAGCGCCGCGGTCGTCGCCGGCGACGCGCGTATCGCGGCGGTCGACGTGCGGGCGAACGCCGTGCTGCTCGACGCGCCGTGTTCGGGCCTCGGCATTCTCGGCCGGCATCCCGAAGCTCGCTGGCGCAAGACGCCGCAAGACGGCGAACGGCTTGCCGAGGTCCAGGCGGAACTGCTGCGGGCGGCGGCGGCTCGAACGGCTCCGGGCGGGCGGCTCGTCTACAGCGTCTGTTCGAGCGACCCGCGCGAAGGGCGCGCGCTGGTCGACGCTTTTCTCGATGAATACGCCGCGTTCGCAAGAGCGCCGCTACCGCAACGCTACGCGTGTTTCGCTCGCGACGGCGACGTGGTCGTCACGCCCGGAATCGAAGGCCGCGACGGCTTCTACATCGCGGCGCTCGCTCGGGCGACGTGAGTTTCTTCGCGCGCGTCGAAGCGGCGTGCGCGAACGCGGTCGAGCGCGCCTTCGCCGCCGCATTTCCGAGCCCGCTCGAACCCGTGCAGATCGCGCGCAAGCTCGTCGCAGCGTTCGAAGCGGGCGGCAAGCACGAACGCGGCGGGCGGCGTTTCGTCGTGCGCTTGAGTCCCGCCGACTTCGCGCATTTGCAGACCGACCGGCCGTATCTCGAACGTCAATGGAGCGCGATGCTCGGACGCTTAGCGGAACGTTCCGGGCTCCCGCAGCGGCCGCCCGAGGTGCGCGCCGAAGCGGACGCCGCGATCGCGTCCGGCACGATCTTGATCGCCGTCGAGCAATTAGCGGAACCTGCGCGCCTGGCGCTGCGCGTCCGTAAAGGAATTCCCCCGGGCACACGCATCGCGCTCGATCGTCCCGCCGTCATCGGACGCGACGCCGAGTGCCGTTTGTCGCTCGTCGATCCCCGCGTCTCACGTCGCCATTTGGAAATCGTACCGGACGGCGCGACGTTGCGCTTTCGCGATCTGCACTCGTCGAACGGCACGTCGCTCAACGGCCGCCGCGCAGATCAGGGAGAGCTTGCGCTCGGCGACGTCGTCGTCGTCGGCGATAGCGAACTCGTCGTAGAGGCGGCCGACGGATGAGCGGCCTCGACCCGCGTCTCGCAAGCTTGGAGGTGGTCGCGGCGTGCGCGGCCTTCCTGTTGCTCGTCTATCCTCGCCCGCGCGCTTCGCACGACGATACGATGACCGAGTTGCAGGCGGTTGTGCTGCGCGTGGAGGAAGATGGGCGGACGCGAACGGTTCGCGCCCCGGTTCCGATTTCGATCGGCCGCGCGCCGTCCGCTACGGTAGTGATTTCCGACGCGCAAGTGAGCCGGCTGCACGCACGAATCGATTTTCATGACGGGGTTCTCGGCGTCCGCGATCTCGATAGTCGCAACGGAACGCTCGTGAACGCGCGTCCCATCGAGGCGCCGGCGGCATTGCGTGACGGAGATGAAATCGACATCGGTATGACGCGCATCGTGTTTTGCGGAGTGGGCCCGTGGAAGTAGCATTCGGCACCGAGTCCGGCCTCTGGCAAAAACGGCAGAGCGATGCGCATCTGGTGGAGTCGATTGCGCCGAACGTAACCTTGTTCGCGATCGCCGATGGATTTGGAGAAATCGGCCGCGGATTCGCGACGGCTCCGCTGGCGCTTGCGACCATTCGCGATTATCTGCGTCGCCGCCGGCGCGTCGGCTCGTTCGGGAAGAACGTCTCGCCGAGCGGCTTACGCGCCATCCTGCTCGCGGCGCTCGATCATGCGAATGCGCGGCTTTATGCGCAGAGCGGCAGTCACGAAGATTTCGTTGGAAGCGGCACGTCGCTCACCGCCGTGCTGATCGTCGGGCGGCATGCCTTCGTCGGCCACGTCGGCGACGCGCGCGCGTATCTGTTGCGCCTCGGCAGGCTCGAGACGTTGACGGTTGACGACGCTATGTTCGCCGACGCCGCCGTAACTAGTGCTAAATCGTCGCTGCCCGCGAAGCCCCGGATGCGCGGTTTGCTGTGGCGCAGCCTCGGCACGCAAGCCAAGCTCGAGGCTTCGATCGCGCATATCGAACTCGTCGGCGGTGACCAACTCGTGCTCTGCACGGACGGCGTGCATCGCTGCATCGCCGAAGACGAGCTTGCGGAAGCACTTGCCGAAAGCGAGACGTCCGCCGACGTCGTGGGACGTCTGCTCGCCGTCGCGAAATCGCGCGGCAACATCGACAACGGCACGCTGATCGTCGGCCGCGACCTGCTGACCGGAGAATCCGCACGTTCCGCTAAACGCTCGCCAAGCCGGCCGCTACGCGCCCTGCTCGCGCTTGGATTATTCATCGCGGCGTTGCTTTCGTACGGAGCGTATGCGTTTCACCCCGGTTTCCCCGACCGTCCGAACAATACGACCGTTTCCGATCGTCCTTAAGCGCCTCTGGCCGATGACGCTGGCGCTCGCAGCCGGTGGTTTCGCCGTGTCTTTGGCGCCGGCTGGTGCGGTCGGACCGCCGTGGATGCTCGCCTTGCTCGCCGCGGCTTCGTTTGCGTGGGTACTGCGCGCACCGCTCGACGCACGGCGCGACGACGCGCTACCCGCACTCGCGGTTCTTACGGCGGCGCTCGGTCTTACGACGATCGCGCGACTCTCGAGCGATCTCGCCCACCGCCAAGAAGCGTGGCTGCTGTTGTCGATCGCGCTCGCGATTGGGGCGGGACCGGCCTTCGATCGCTTTCGCCGCTTTGCCGCCTACAAGTACGTGTGGGTGCTGGGTTCGGTCGTGCTGTTTGCGCTCGTCGCGATCTTCGGACAGGAGGTCAACGGCGCGAAACTGTGGATCCGCATTGGGCCCGTCCAATACGAGCCGGTCGAATTGATCAAGCTGTTCATCGTGCTCTTTATGGCAGGCTACCTCGCGGAAACCGCAGACGTGATTGCGGCGGCGAGACCCTGGTCGATCCGCTCGAACCTCAAATATCTCGGGCCGCTCTTCGTCGGCTGGGCGACATCGATGGCGATCCTCGTGTTCGAGCGCGACATCGGCATGGCGTCGTTGCTGCTCGCAACGTTCGCGACGATGCTCTACGTCGCAACGCGGCGGATCGATCTCATCGTCGGCGGGGCGACGCTGTTTGGATGTGCGGTGTGGCTCGCGGTGCAGCATTACCCGTACGTGATGGCGCGCTTCTCCGTGTGGCGCGATCCCTTCGCCGATCCGCTCGGACACGGTTATCAAGCGCTGCAGGGTTTGTTTTCGCTCGCGGCCGGCGGACTGTTCGGAACCGGTTACGGACTCGGGCACCCGGATTACATTCCGGCCGTCGCGACCGACTACGTGTTCGCTGCGTTCAGTGAAGAATTTGGGGCGCTCGGCGGGATGCTCGTCATCGCGGCGTTCCTCGTGTTGCTGGTGCGCGCGCTTCGCGTCGCGCAAGCGCAACCCGACCTCTATGCGAAACTCCTCGCGAGCGGCCTCGCCGCGACGCTCGGCTTTCAAGTCTTCATCATTATCGCGGGCGTCCTCGGCGTCTTCCCGTTGACGGGTATCACGTTGCCATTCTTTTCCTACGGCGGAAGTTCGCTCGTTGCAAACTTTTTGCTGGTCGCACTCGTTTGGGCCATCAGCAGCGAACGCGTCGCGGCGCGTACGAGCCGCACGTCCGCTGCGTCGGTGCGCGATCGTTTGTGATTACGGCGCGAGCCTGCGAACGAGCATTCGGCGGCGCCGGTGTAATGGCAGCCGGGCATCGCGAAGCGCGATGTGATGAGGGAGTCGGTTCGTGGTTAGGGAAGATACGTACGAAGTGGTTCACGACGAACCGTCTCAGGCGTAAACGACTTGGGCGGAACATCCGGACACGACCTCGCCGGGCAGCCGCCTAGAGTTCGATGTTTGAAACCCCTCGGAGCGTCGAGATGTTGGCTTGCCGCCTGTCGACTTGCCGTGTCGAACCGCCGCCCGAACTGCACCGTGCCGGTATCACGTTACCGCCCTTCCTTTTGCAAGTCACGCTCGTACTCGGACGCGGACGTATATCGAGGATCGGACTAGAAATTGCATGAGGCGTAAAATACGCCGTTTCAATCCGTGCGCTAAATTGTGGTATTACAGTACGGTCGCGTACCGTCGAGGCTGGACGCCCGTAGCTCTTATGCTCAAGATGACAAACTACGTACTGTTCCACAACTTGCTATGCTTCGAAGCCGAGGTCGAGAACGATTTAGACCTCGTTCACTTTAGCCACGGTAGTGTCGTTCATCCGAACGTTACTCTAGGACGACGCGTTAAAATGTTCCATAATGTGACGTTTGCCGCCGAGTCGTTTCCGGACGTTCCGGGCGAACCGCGCATCGTTGTCGAAGACGACGTCACAATCGGCGCGTACGCTATGATCATAGGCAGAGGGCTACGGATAGGCCGTGGTTCGACGATTGCAGCCTGCGCCATCATCACGTGCGACGTATTACCGGGCGTCATAGCCAAGGGACTCTACAAACCTGTCGTCGCGCAATCCGATGCCGATGCCGATGCACGGAGACGCGTGCGCTGAACGTGCCGCCGTCCTTCGACGCGTCAACGCTCGGCGCTACCGCGCGTTCAGCTCCGTTGCGAACAGCGCGGTGAGATAGTCGCACATCGGCAGGTCGAGTTCGCGCAGCCGTTCGCGCGTCGCTCGCGGCCAGGCGGAACTTGCGTCGTTCACTTCGACGAAAGCGCGCATGCATTCGGCGAAATATTCGTCGAGACCCGTCGCGGCGTATGGGGTAACGAAGGCGCGGGCATTCGAAAACGACCGGCGGATGGTGCCGTCGTAACCGCTGCGATAGACGCCGCCACCGAGCGCGCAATCGAGGCCGTGCGCGAATTCGTGTGCGACCGTCATCGGTGAGGCGGAACGCAGGTAGACGGTGCGTTCTTCGACGACGAAAAGGCCCGCAGGCGGGACGGGCCAGGCGTCGACGTCGACACCCAGCCGCCTTAGCGACGCCGAGACGTCGCGGTACCGCTCGGCGCGCGCTAGCGCGACGATCCGGATACGGTGTTTGGCGGCGAAGGCGAGGGCCGGTTCGCCGAACGCCGCGAGAGATTCTAAGATGGCGGTCGACACGCTCGGGCTCCCGGCGCAGATGAGGGCGGCGCCGGCGCCGGAGATGGTACGCATCGCCGCCCAGCATGCGGCGCCCGGATGGCGCCGAGGTTACGCCCGGGTGACGCCGCGGTAAACGGGCGGGGCCCGCCGCGGCGCGCCGTCGAAAGCGTAGGTGTGATCGCTACGCCTACGCTTCAAATCGCGCCCCGCCGCCGCGAACTCGACTTTCAGCTGTTCGACGTGTTGGATGTCGAGAAGCTGCTCGTGCTACCCCACTTCGCCGAACACGACGGCGCGACGCTGCGCGCGATTTTGGACACGGCGTACGAGCTTGCGGGCGACTACTATGCTCCGTGCGCGGCCGAACTCGATGCCTTCCCCTTCGAACTCCGCGACGGTGAAGTCGCCACGCCGCAGAGCCTCAAACGGGCCGTCGGTGCGTACGTCGACGCGGGATTTATGGGCACATCGTTTCTCGTCGAGCACGGCGGCCTGCAGTTGCCATGGACGCTCGCGTCGGCGGCCGGCATCGTGTTCAACGCCGCCAACGGGTCGGCGAATGCGTATGCGTTTCTCACGGTCGGTGCCGCTCATTTGCTCGCCGCATTCGGCAGCGACGAGCAGCGCGAACGCTGGATGCGCCCCATGATCGAAGGGCGATTCTTCGGAACGATGGCGCTGAGCGAACCGCAAGCTGGTTCGGCGCTGTCCGAAGTGCAGACGCGGGCGGTACCGGCGGGCGACGGCACGTACCGCCTGACCGGCAGCAAAATGTGGATTTCCGCGGCCGAGCACGATCTTTCCGAGAACATCGTGAACTTGGTGCTCGCGAAGCTGCCGGACGCGCCGCCGGGCGTGAAGGGCATTTCACTTTTCATCGTGCCGAAATACTTGCTCGACGAAGCCGGGAATCCGGGGCGCCGCAACGATGTGATGGTGACCGGTCTCAATCATAAGCTCGGACAGCGCGGCGTCATCAACACGGTACTGACCTTTGGAGAGCGCGGCGACTGCGTAGGCTATCTCGTCGGCAAACCGCACGACGGTATGCGCGAGATGTTCCATATGATGAACGAAGCGCGGATCGCCGTCGGTGCGGGCGCCGCTGCGTTGAGTCTGGCCGCGTTCGAGTTTTCGCTGCAGTATGCCAAAGATCGGCCGCAAGGACGTTTGCCGAGCAATAAAGATCCGCTATCGCCGCCCGTGCCCATCGTCGAGCATCCGGACGTGCGGCGCATGCTGCTCGCGCAGAAGGCGACCGCCGAAGGCAGCCTCGCGCTCGTGCTGTACTGCGCGCATCTCGTCGACGTCGCGACCGCGACGCAGGACGACGCGCAGCGGCGCGAAGCGAGCTTGTTGCTCGACGTCTTGACGCCCGTCGCAAAGACGTGGCCTTCGGAACGCGGCATCGAGTCGACGTCGCTTGCGATTCAAGTGCTGGGCGGATACGGGTATTCCCCCGAGTATCCCGTCGAGCGGCATTTTCGCGATCAGCGCCTCAATCCGATCCACGAAGGCACGACCGGCATTCAAGGCCTCGATCTGCTCGGCCGCAAGGTGCGGATGGACGCCGGCGCCGGTCTCGAACTCTTGCTGAAATCGATCGCGACGGACGTGGAAGCGGCGCGCGGTATACCGGGCTTGGAAGAAGAAGTCGATGGGCTCGGGGCAGTCGCGGAATTGCTCCCGCGCGTCACGGCCGCGTTGCTCGCGGCGCAAATCGACCTTGGGCCCGATCGCGCGCTCGCCGAGGCGACGGCATATCTCGATGCATTTGGAACGATCGTCGTTGCGTGGCGCTGGCTCGTGCAGGCGCGCCTCGCCGCGGCGGTGCCGCAAGACGATTTTTATGCGGGTAAGCTCGCCGCGTGCCGGTACTTTTACCGGTACGAACTGCCCAAGACGAAGCTCGCGCTCGAACGCCTGGCGCGCTTGGACGACTTGATCTTCCGCGTCGAACCGTCCATGCTTTGAGCGGACGTGGCGCGTAAGCGGATGCGAAAGCGCGCGTACTCTGCGGTAGCGCTCGCGGCGGGCTGTTTTTTCAGCGTTCGGCCGGCGCCCGTTTGGGCGGCGCCGATGCTAGGACCGGGCGCGATCGCCGCGGTCGTACGCGACGCGGGCGGGCGGCCGGTGCAGGGAGTCCTCGTCGTCGCCGCGGGCCCCACGCTGCGCCGCTCGATCACGGGTAGCGCGGGCATCGCGACCTTACAAGCGCTGCCGGTCGGGTCATACGAAGTACGCGTGACGCGGGCCGGGTACGAGCCGTTCGGAAGGCTGGTAAAGATTGCCCGGGGCGGGCTCGTACCGACGATCCTCGACGTGCGTATCGCGCTCGCGTCGTTCGCCGACGTGCGCGACGTCGCTTCCGCGCTCGCGACGCCGGCGCTCGGTGCGGGCGGCGACCCTTTGGTAGCGCACGCCCTGACGGCCGTAACGGGCGTCGCTATCGTACCGGTGCCGCGCGGAGCTGGTAGCGCACTAAGTTTAGCCGGAACGGGTGGCGGCCAAACGCGCGTCGAGCTCGACGGCATCCCCATCGCCGGGGGATCTTCCGGTTTTGCCGCGTTACGCTTTCGCAACGCGCTCGCGCTCGAGGACATAGAAGTCGTCGCGCCCCCCGATACGCGCGCGTCGACGGTTCGCAACGCCGTCGGCGGCATCGTGAATTACCGGACGCCGGCCATCGAGCGCGGCAGCTCGGGCGCCCTCGAGTTCGGCTACGACTCGCAGTTCGGCGCGTTCCAGCACGCGCGCTTCACGCGAACCTTCGGAAGACTCGGGCTGTTGACCGACGCGGTTACGGGCGGCGGTGAAAATCGCAGTCAAATTTTGCAAGCGCGGTACGCATTCTCGAGCGCTACCTCGCTCGGCTTTGCTTCGTATGGCTCGCAATCGGCGGCGGACGTCGGTGCGGGCCGTGTAACTAATGTCGCTCCCGTCTCGGCCTTCGATCTGCGCACTTCCTTCGGCCGCGGCACGCTGACGGCCCGACGCTTCGAGAGTGCGTCGCGGACTACGAGCGAACCCTACGGATTCGCAGCGCCGCGCGACGACGCGCGCGTCGTCGGCGTGCAGATCGGTTTCGATTTACCGCAGGCGCAGAACGTGCTGCGTCTTGGATTCGACCGCCGCACGGAAATCGATCTGCCGTCCGGGGTCGCCCCCTTGCGCGGCACGTTCACGGCGCTCACGCTGCGCGGAAATCTCCGGCTTTCCAATGTGGCCCGGTTGGAAATCGGAGATTCCTACAGCGGCGGCACGTTGCTGCAGCCGCGGCACGATCCGCAAATTGCGTTTGCCTTTACGCCCGCCGAGCGTTTGACGCTGCGCTTGGGAGCCGGCAGCGCGTATGCGACGCGGTCGGCCGGCATCGCCGTCCTGGCGCCTGCGTCGGCCGCAGGCTTTGCCCCCGAGACCTCGTTCGCGTATCGGGCGAGCCTCGATGCTGCGCTCGGATCGCAGGATCACGCGTGGTTCTCTGCTTTCGCCCTGCGTCGCTACGATGCATTTGCGAGCCTCGCCCAAGCGCGCGCGCTCGGCGTTGCGGTCGGCGTCGAGCGCGCCGGAACCGCGAGCCCGTTCGGCGGCATCGCGTCCTTGGATATGGTTCGCAGCACGGCGTTCGGCGCAACCCAACCGGCGCTGCGCGCGCTCGGAACTTTCCCGCTCGCGGCCGACGGTCAAATCGCGGCGATCCCGTATTCCAACGCGCGTCTGGCACTAACGTACCGCGCGGAACGCAGCGAATTGCGGCTCGGCACGACGTTACTCGGAGCAAACAACGCGCTCGGGGCGGGCGCGGTCGCGCTCGGCGATGCATCACTTGCGTTCCCATTCGCGCACTTGGCGCGCGTGCGCGTTGCCGTGCAAAATATCTTCGGCGCGCCGGTTAGCGATCCGGCGCTGCGCGCCTATTACGCACCGCGCGAGTTCACGCTGGTCGTCGCGCCGGACTTTACGAAGTAATGCGACGTTTGCGGTTGAAGGCGCCGCAGTGAGCCAACGTATCGAAGACTACGCACTGATCGGCGACACGACTGCGGCGGCGCTGGTCGGTAAGAACGGCTCGATCGATTGGTTGTGTCTACCGCGTTTCGATAGCCCGGCGTGTTTCGCCGCGCTCGTCGGCGAAGAAGACAACGGTCATTGGAAGATCTCGCCCGTCGATGCGAACCCTCGCGTCAGCCGAGCATATCGCCCGGGAACGCTGATCCTCGACACGACGTACGAGTGCGGCGACGGGGCCGTGACGCTGACGGATTGCATGCTGCTGGAAGGCGGCCATCCCCGCGTCGTGCGGTCCCTACGTGGCGTACGCGGCCGCGTCGCGATGCACATGAGTTATGTCGTGCGTTTCGATTACGGCTCCATCGTTCCGTGGGTGCGCCAAACCGAGGATAAGTTGTTGGCGGTTGCGGGACCCGACGCGCTGCTCTTGTGGAGCGACGTGGAAACGCGCGCCGAGGGCATGTCGACCGTCGCGGACTTCGCAGTGGGTACCGGGGACGTCGTCGCCTTCGAGATGGTGTATTTCGCTTCGCACGAACTTTGGCCGAGCGCGAGTTCGCGCGACGACGCGGTAGCGAACACCCAAGCGATTTGGGAGCGCTGGAGCGCGGCATGCAACTATCACGGTCCGTATCGCGAGATCGTGTTGCGCTCGCTCGTGACGCTGAAAGCGTTGACCTACGCGCCTACCGGTGGCATCGTGGCCGCCGTCACGACGTCGCTGCCCGAGCAACTCGGCGGCGTGCGCAATTGGGATTATCGGTATTGCTGGCTGCGCGATGCGACCTTTACGCTCTACGCGTTGCTCAGCGCGGGCTACGACGAGGCCGCGATCGACTGGCGGAATTGGCTTTTACGCGCCGTCGCCGGAGCGCCGGGAGATCTGCAGATCGTCTATAGCATTCGAGGCGCGCGCAGACTTCCCGAGCTCGAGCTTCCGTGGCTGAGCGGCTACGAAGACTCGCGACCCGTGCGCATCGGGAACGATGCGCACGGTCAATTTCAACTCGACGTTTACGGCGAAGTGATCGACTTGCTCTATGCGGCGCATCGTTCGGGCAAGCAGCCGTCGGACGACGACTGGGCTCTCTCGAAGGCGATCATCGACGCGGTCGAAAGCCGTTGGGAAAAACCAGACCGCGGTCTGTGGGAAGTTCGCGGCGACGCGCAGCACTTCGTGCACTCGAAGGTGATGGCTTGGGTCGCGCTCGACCGCGCGGTCAAGGGCGTCGAAGACTTAGGGCTCGAGGGCCCGGTTGAATGCTGGCGCGGGGTCCGCGACGCTATCCACGCGGACGTCTGCGCGCGCGGATTCGATACGCAGCGCCAGACGTTTACGCAATATTACGGTTCGCGAGAGCTCGATGCGAGCACGCTGCTGATTCCGATCGTCGGTTTTCTGCCGGCCGACGACCCGCGCGTGCGCGGGACGGTCGCTGCGATCGAGCGCGAACTCTTGCATGACGGCGTCGTATACCGCTACACGCAAGAGAGCGACGGCACGACCGACGGCCTGCCGCCCGGCGAAGGAGCGTTCCTCGCATGCAGCTTCTGGCTCGTCGACAATTACGTTTTGGCGGGGCGGCGCGACGAAGCGATGGCGCTGTTCGAAAGTCTCGTCGCACTTTGCAACGACGTCGGCTTACTCGCCGAGGAATACGATCCACACGCGAAACGACTGGTCGGCAACGTGCCGCAGGCGTTTTCGCACGTCGGCCTCATCAATAGCGCCTTCAACCTTTCGCACGATGCGTGCCCGGTCAAACGCCGCGCCGAATGCGATTGAGGTTGCTCTAGAGGGCGTTGCCGGCCGTGTTCAAAGGGACGACGACTTTGCCGGCGACTGCCTTCAATGCGACGACGGCCACGACTGCTACGAAGGTAACGATCAGCGCGTATTCGAGCAGACCTTGCGCCGAATCGTCGCGCAGCAGTGCGAGCATTCTCATAGCTTAGCACGGATTCGGACACGGCCCTGGGTCGCGCATCCCCTAGTCGCAGCGTGTATGACGCATGTCACTACGGATGTTAAAGAGAGCGCTCAGACGCGGCGGGTGCGCTCGATCGCGAGCGGCGCGAAGGACTGAACCACCGGCATAAGCGACACGACGTTGATGTTCACTCGCGCCGGGCGGGTCGCGGCCCAGTGCACGACGTCGGCAATATCGTCCGCAGTCAGCGGGTCCGTGTCGGCGTAAACGGCGGCGGCGCGATCTTGGTCCCCTTTATAGCGTCGCGACGAGAATTCGGTGCCGCCGACGAGCCCGGGTTCGATGTCGGTCACGCGAACGGCCGTGCCGCCGAGGTCGGCGCGCAGATTGAGACCGAACTGGTGCACGAAGGCTTTGGTCGCGCCGTAGACGTTGCCGCCGGGGTACGGAAATTCGCCCGCGACCGAGCCAATATTGATAACGTGGCCGCAGTTGCGCGCGACCATCGCGGGTAGCAGCGCGCGGGTCAGATACATCAGACCCTTCACGTTCGTGTCGACCATCGTTTCCCAATCGTCGATGTCGGCCTGGTGAGCGGGAGCGACGCCGAGCGCCACACCGGCATTGTTGACGAGAACGTCGATCGCTCGCAAGTCTGCCGCAAGTTCGAACGGTACCCGCGCGACGGCATCTCGGTCACGTACGTCGAGGGGAAACGTATGGAACGACGGGCCTAGTTCGCGGCGCAGCGCTTGAAGCCGCTCGACCCTTCGCCCGCTTCCGATCACCGCAGCGCCGTCGCCGAGAAACCGGCGGGCAATCGCCTCGCCGAAGCCCGACGTCGCGCCGCTGACGAAGACTACGATGGGTGCACGCTGCCCGGGACGTAATGAGCGATGCCGTTGCCGAACGACCAATTCACACGCGGGTTCTCGTTAAGCACGATCAACACGTCTTGAGGACGCACGAAGCCGCCCGCCGTGACGTTCGTGACGATGCTTGCGTACAACGCCCGTTTCTTGTCGTCGCTTCGGCCTTCGGCCAGAAATATCTGAACGAACACGGCGTCGTCCGAACGATCGACGCCCAGATACGCGCGATCCCATATCATCTCGGAGGCTGCGTGCCGAGTGACGACTTGGAACCGATCGCCGGGCGGCACGTCGATTGTCCCAACGAGCGCCGCATGAACGCCGTCTGCGACGCTGCGCGCGACGTCGTCCGAGAAGTTGGCGGAGATCGAAATACGGACGAACGGCACGTTGTGCTTCCTTACGGTCTCTCGGCATTGCGGGATGCTACGTCGTTCGGGCGCCCCGCACTCGTACGAGTCGGTCGTTTAAATATGCACGTAACCGGTTAGTAAGAGAACGATCAGGATGACGACGAGCAAGCCCGAGACGCCATAGCCGCCCGTCCGGTACGAACCGTTGTTGTAGTAGTGGCCACCGCCGCCAAACAATAAAATCAAGATAATGATGATAATGAGCAAAGTCACGTCGACGACCTCCGCAATTAGCTACCCGTCAGATTTATGAAGCCGCTTGCAAAACCTTGCGTCGTCGTCGACTCGGGCGACGGTTCGATGCGATTCGCGGTCTCGCCCCAGAGGCGATCTGAGATTTCGCGCACGACCACGCCCGTGATGACGGCGCCGTTCCAGTTGCCCGGCCGGCTGAGGCTAGCGAATTCGAGTGTCGCCGACCTCGAGTGCGCGACGAAGGTGAGCGACTCGAGCTTGTAGCGCATTGCCCCGTTGCTGCGGCCGTCGACGTCGACCCAAAACGAGCGCGTCGTTCCGGCCGCGGTGACGCGCACGCGCTTCGTGCGAGGCGGTCCTTCGGTGTTTGCGGCGAGCTCGAAGCGCACTTTATACGCATCGCCCGGAACGGTTGCAAAGGTTTGTGCGATCGCGCCGGGCCCGGGCGTTCCGTCGAGATCGACGCTTCGCGACGAATCGGCAGTCTGCCAGTAGGCGGACGAGACATAGTCGACGGGCGCGAGAACCCGCCAACCGACAATCGCGTGCGAGCCCACATATAAGGCCGTCCAGTTGTGACGCAGCTCGCCTTGGCTGAAATCGCCGTTGATCAACACATTGCCGGGCGCCGCCGCGGCGACAGATCTGAGGATGGCTGCGACCGGTGCGGCATTCATACGGCGACATGGTACCCAGCGGCGCGATACGCAACCGTGCCTCACGCTCGGTCTCGCATGCGGCGTGTATCGCGAATCGTTCGGCGTCGCCCGCCGCTGCGTAATCACCTTATCGCCGTTACGTTCACGCGTGTGCGCTCAGCGCTTCGGTTGCGGTCAGCGGCTGCATACCTCGCCGGAAAACTTGCAGGCGCGAATGAAAAAACAACCCCGCCGGTGCGAGGTTGTTTGGTAGCCCCAACGGGATTCGAACCCGTGTTACCGCCGTGAGAGGGCGGCGTCCTAGGCCTCTAGACGATAGGGCCGATGGCTCCCGGGCAAGGTCTCGAAC
>JALYUE010000130.1 GCA_030853925.1 Vulcanimicrobiota bacterium
CTCTTGCAGAGCCGCACGTTCTCCGGACTCGCGCAGCTTTCCGCGACGGTTCTCGTCGACTCTTCCGGTAAGGCGAGCGGTGAAGAAACGATTCGTGAACTCGGCGAATTCCTCGCGCGTTTTCCGAACACGCAGTTCCACGATTTAGCGTTTATGCGCCTCGCGCCGTGGCAAGAGATGATCGCTCAATTTTTTGACGACCCGGCGTTGCGCGTCGATCTCTTTTCGCTCGAGGCGCTTGAAATCGAAAGCGGCTCCGATGCCGAAGCGCTGTACCTGGGCGGATGGCTCGGCAGCCGCCTCTCGTGGGAACCGGCCGGACGCAACGCCTTTCGCGATCGTGCCGGCAACGCAATTCGTTTTTCGATCGCGACCAAGGGCGATAAGCGCCGCGTGCGCAGCATCGTGCTGCGTAGCGCCGACTCGACGTATCGCGCCGAACTCTCGGACGACGATTCGAACGTCGTCGCCCTTTTCGTCGAGGGCGCCAAAGCGAAGCCGGTCTCGTACGTTCCGTTGCAAAATATCGAGAACACGTCGCTGATCGAGCGCGCGATCATCATCCAAGGGCGCGATCAAATTTTCGAGACATCGCTCTTGACGGTAAGGGAATTGCTCGGGTGAGCGCCCGCAGCGAACGGGATCGCGTCACCGTCGTCGGCGATGAGAGCGCGCTTGCGGCCGCCGTAGCGGAGTTTGTCGTGGAACGTTCGGGCGCCGCCATCGCCGAACGAGGACGGTTCGATCTGGCTCTCGCAGGCGGGTCGACTCCGAAAGCTGCGTACGCGCTGCTCGCGACGCCGCCTCTGCGTTCGCGCGTCAAGTGGGAGCTCGTGCGCTTCTTTTTCGGTGACGAGCGCTGCGTACCGCCGACCGACGATCGATCGAATTACAAAATGGCGAACGACGCGTTGCTCGGGCCGCTCGGTATTCGCGAGAGCGCCGTGTTCCGAATGCGCGGCGAGGACGAACCTGCGGCCGCCGCTCGAGCATACGCCGAGATCTTGCGCCGCGAACTCTCGACCGGCGGCACGCCCGTGTTCGACGCGATCATGCTCGGCATGGGCCCGGACGGACACACCGCCTCGCTCTTCCCGGGCAACGATCCGTTCGAAGACGACGGATCGCTCGTACGAGCGCCCTACGTCGAGAAATTCGCGGCCTATCGGATCACGCTCACACCGCAGGTCCTCAACGCCGCCCGCTGCGTCGCGATCGCGACCTCCGGAACGCCGAAGGCGGCGGCACTAGCGGCGGTGCTCGAAGGACCGCGCGATCCCCGCACGTATCCGATCGGCGTCGTCGCGCCCGTCGACGGCGAATTAACGTGGTTCGTCGATCGCGCGGCCGCGGCGCAACTGCGCCGCATTTACGCCTGAAGCGGCCGCAGCGCAGCTTTAAACGAACGTCACTTTGCCGCTTGCAAGGTCGTATACGCCGCCCACGACGCGCAAAGTGCCTGCGGCCACGGCTCGATCCAGCAACGGCCCCGAAGTACGAAGCCGGCGTACGTTGGCGTGCACGTTTTCGGTGACCGCGTTGGCATACGGATCGCCCGGCTGCGAGAGCGCGACGCGCGTCGCAGCGCTCAGCGCGCGAACGATATCGGCGATATGTCCCGGCGGATCCGCCGACTTCGTTCGGAGCGCATCGACGGTCGCATGGATCGCGCCGCAGTTCGAGTGCCCGAGCACGACCAACAACGACGGGGCGAAATGCGCGAGCGCATATTCCATCGACCCGATCCCGTACGAATCGGCGAAATTTCCGGCCAGCCGGACGACGAAGAGGTCGCCTAAACCTTGATCGAAGATCAACTCCGGCGGCACGCGCGAATCCGAGCAGCAGAGCACCATCGCGAACGGATGTTGCCCCGTCGCCACCGACTCGCGCCGGGCGGTATGCTCCGTGTGTAGCGGCGCGCCCGCGACGAAGCGCGCGTTACCCGACTGCATGGCGTCGAGCGCTGCGTGCGGCCCCAGCCGCGACTGCGCTACGGCAGTGGCGGCGAACGCTCGGCGCGCAAACGCGCCCGCGCTCGCCGCGCCCCCCACGAGGCCTAGAAAACGGCTACGCCGTAACGACATCTCGCGCTCTCCCGCGCACCTCACGCTACGTGTGGCGCTCATGCGGCGCTAGGACGAGCAGTTCTCGCGCACCTGCCGCGAGGACTCGGGCGGCGAACGAAGGCGGACCGAAGAGGCGCCGTTTGCGACGCGGAGATTCTACCACGATGACGCCCGAATCGGCCGCCGCGGCGACGAGCGCTGCCGGCGCGTTTGCAGCTTCGACCGGATTCCATTTTGCTTTGGCGCCGCGTGCGGCGCGCATCAAAAGTTCGAGACACGCAGCGTCCTCTCGGACTGCGGGCGCCGCGACGTGCGTAACGACCAAGTCCACGTCCAAGCGCGCGGACAGTCTGCCCATCTGTTCGATCAGCCGGGCATCGCGCACCCGCGCGCGCACGCCGAGAAGGATGCGGTCGAACGGCGGAGCCAGCCGTCGCTGACGCCTGGCGTGCATTAGTTCGCGCACGGCGAGCTCGCGCAGCGCCGTTAAATTTTCGACTCGGAAAAAATGCGTTAGCGCGGTGTCGATGCGGTCCTGCGGGTAAATCTTTCCTTGTCTCAGCCGCGCACGCAACACTTCGGGCGAGACGTCGATGAAAATAATTTCATCGGCTACTTCTAAAATCGTGTCGGGCAGCGTTTCGCGCACGTGCATGCCGGTCAGCCGCTCGACGGCGTCGCTCAGACCCTCCAAATGCTGCACGTTGAGAGTCGTGATGACCGAAATTCCGGCTCGCAAAATCGACAGAACGTCGTCGTAGCGCTTCGCGTAGGTGCCGTCCGGCGCGTTCGTGTGCGCGAGCTCGTCGACGAGTGCCGCGCTCGGACGGCGCCGGATGACGGCTTCGCGGTCGAGTTCGCCGCTGGGAAGGCGCGCGAGCGTCTCGATGCCGACGAGTTCGGCAGCAGTGTCGACGCGGCCGTGGGTTTCGATGAGCGCGGCGACGACGTCCGTTCCCTCCGCAAGCATGGTATGCGCGCGATCGAGCATCGCGTACGTCTTTCCGCTGCCCGCTACCGACCCGAGGTAGATGGTCAACTTACCGTAACCGATGCGTTGGCGATCGCCGATCGCTTGACCGTATGGATGCCGTGCGCCGTCGCTCGTACGTAACGCGCTCGTTCTGCCCGGGTCGACGATATATACGTCGCGGTCGAGCGGCCGCCCCAAAACGCGCTTCGCGAGCGTCCCGAGCGGCAAGCCGACGAGAGCGCCTCGTACGTTCGTCAGATCGCCCTCTCCCACACGCGCGGGCGGGTGTATCAGCGTCGCGTCGGCATCGCGCGTCGCCGCGGCGAGCTCCTCGCCGCCTGCGCCGTCGCCGAGAACGGTCACTTCGAGCGCGAGGTCCAGAGCGTCCGCAAGCGCGCGAGCGCGGCGCAGATACGCGCGGGCATCGCCGCCTTCGGTAACGATCGCGAGGGCCGTCGAAGCGTGCGCCGGGCTGATCACGGGCACGGTCAATTGGTCGACCGTCCGCAGCAATAATTCGCGCAGAACGATGAGGTTTTGCGCCTTGAAGAGCCCTCCGGCCGCGCGCTCGATATCGTCATTACGCACGATACGTCCGGCGCGCAGCCGCGCCTCGAGAACGGCGGGGGACACGTCGAGGGCGATAACGCTGTCCGCGTCGCGCAGAAACGACATGGGAACGATTTCGTGTATCGGGTATCCTATCAGCCGCTCCGCGACGGGCGCCACGGTCTCGAGATGCAGGACGTTAAACGCGCCGAGCACGGATTTTCCCGCCGCGCGCAGCGCGAGGGCGTCCTGCCAGCGCTTCGCATGTGCGGCGCCGACGGGATTGGCGTGAGCGAGTTCGTCGAGCACGATCGTCTCGTAGTCGCTCCCGAGCGCCGCCTCGAGGTCGAAGTCTTCGAAACGGCTGCCGCCCGTTTCGAACGTCTTCGGCGGTATACGCGGCAGGGCCGATGCAGATTCGGAGAGATTCGGCCGGCCCTTCGTGTCGACCCAACCGATCGCTACCCGGCGCCCAGCGTCGCTTTCGAAGCGCGCGTCGCTCAGGAGCCGGTGCGTCTTACCCGAGCCCGGAACGGTAGCGAGATAGACGGTCAAACGCGGCTCGAAGCCGAGCTCGGCAAGCAGCGCCTCCGCCTTGGAACGTTCGGGCGGACTCATAGCGAGCGGGCCTTCGGCGGAGGGCGGCTAGGGGCATTGCCTGAAGCGCTGCGACGTGCTTTCGCGCTGGGTGCCGGTCGTCTGTATCGCGGCACTCTCGGCCGCTTTCGTCACCGACGTCTTAACGCCGCAGATTCTCATAGCCGCCATTCTCTTGGACGTTCCGATCGTGCTCAGCAGCATGCGCGACGACCGGCGCTTCACGTATGCTATGGTCCTCGCGGCGTTGTGCGCGAACGTGATCGCCGGCTACGTCAACGGCATGCACGACAACTACCAATGGAACGCCATCGCGCTCCTCAACCGCGCGTTTGCGGGACTGACGATCGTCGTCGTCGGTTACCTTAGTACGGCGGCGCAACGGAACGCACAACGCACGGGGCGACTCGTCGCGCAGAAAACGCGCGCCGAGCGTGAAGCGAAGCTCGCGGCAGCCGTCGATCGCGTGCGCGCATCGTTGTCGCCGGATTTGGTTCTGCGCGCGATCGCGCGCGAAACGATCGGCGTGCTCGACGCCGATTCGGCGCGTTTCGTCGTGCTGGATGCGGGGCGCACCGTGACCTTCTTGGCGACGTCGGATGCGAGCGACGTGCGGCTCGACGAACGTCCGCAAGGACCGGAACTCGCATCCCTCGTGGAACGGACGCTCGAACGAGGCGACGTCCTGCAAGTGCGGCGCTCGGATGCGCTCGGGCGGCTCGTGCTCGATACGCTCGGAGCGCAGGCCGCTCTCGCAATTCCGATCGCCGACCGCAACCAGCGCGTCGGAGTCATCTTCGCGGCCGGGCATACGACGGACGCCTTTGAAGAGACGCTCGCCCTCGCGCGAGCGTTTTCCGACCAGGCGACGAACGCGCTCGCTCAATCGCGTCTTTTTTCGGCGCTCGGGAAACGCAACGATGCGCTGGAAGAACGTGGCGCGGTCATTCGAGATCTCGTCTACGCGCTCTCGCACGATCTGCGTACGCCGCTCGCGGCGTTGGGCATGACGCTACGGCAAGCCGACGCCGGAACGTACGGCGAATTACCGGCGAGGTATCGCGAGATCTTGCAAAGCAGTGTCGTGGCGATCGACGACGTGAGCCGCTTGGCGGACACTTTGCTGCTCGTCGCTCGCATGGAAAGCGGCGACCGCCGGCCGTCGCGGGACGTAGTCGAGCTAGGCCCGATGGCGCGACAAATCGCAAGCGAGCTGGAAGCGCTCGCGACGGCCGCTCAGGTCGCCGTTACGGTTGAAGAGCATTCGCCGGCCGCGACGATCGGCGATCCGGGCGATCTGCGCCGCGCCGTTACCAACCTCGTCGCCAATGCCCTCGCTCACACGCCCCCGGGAGGCCGGGTGACGATTGAGATTGCACGCGAGTCCGGCGCCGCGCTCGTGCGCGTGATCGACGACGGCTACGGCGTCACGGAGATCGCTCGTCGCCATCTTTTCGATCGTTTCGCACGGAGCGATTCGCGCATGGGCGGCGGCTCCGGGCTCGGCCTCTACATCGTCCGCCGCGTGGCCGAAGAGTCGCACGGCGCGGTGACCTACGAAGCGCGCTCGCCGCATGGAAGCGTCTTCACCTTGCGCCTCCCGGTGCCGGTATGACGGACGCTCTCGTCAGCCTCGTGATCGTCGAAGACCACGCGCTGACGCGCGCGGGGTTGCGGGCCGCCTTCGAATCCTCCGGTCGAATCGCGGTCTTGGCGGAAGCCTCCGACGGCGTGACGGGTGAGCGGGAGATCGTCCGGCACCGGCCGGCGGTCGCGGTAATCGACATCGGCTTGCCCGGCAAAGACGGCATCGCACTAACGCGCGACATCAAGGCCGCCGGTCTCGGGACCCGCGTCATCATCCTCACGATGCACGAACTCGACGAGGAAGTCTTCGCCGCGCTCGGCGCCGGAGCGGATGCGTACTGCGTGAAATCCTCCGATACCGGAACGATTATCGATGCGGTGCGAATCGTCGCGAGCGGCGGCGCCTATTTCGATCCGCGCATCGCTCACTTCGTCCTGCGCCGTTTCAACGCGCCGTCGAGACCTGCGAGCGACGTCCGCTTGACGCCGCGCGAACTCGAGGTGCTACGGCTACTCGCGGACGGCACCGGCAACGCGGAGATCGCGGAGCGCCTGCACATCGGCTTCGGCACCGTCAAAGGCCACATTCGCGACATCTTGGAAAAGCTCTCGGCGTCGGACCGCACGCAAGCCGCCGTCATCGCCTTTCGAAAAGGGCTGCTATGACCTCAGCGCTGAGGCGTACCGGGTCGATTCGAGCTCGGCGGCGTCAGCAGGTTCGGTACTTGCGGCTGCTGCGCGTTTCCGAGCGTCGTGACGTCGACGCTGTTGTTCGCCAAAATGTTGCCCGACACGCGGTCGAGTTCGACGACGGCTTTCTGTACGTCGGTCTGCGCTCGCAACTCGCGATTGCGTTCGTTCGCCAGGGCAACTTGCCGCTGCAGAACGAGGAACGTCGTCGACGCGCCGGCGCGGAAGCGGCGCAGCTCGCTCGCCGCGACTTGCTCGGAGGCGGCGCGAGCGGCGCCGGCGGCAACTAAGCGCGAGCGCGCGGACCGATAGCCTTGCACGGCATTGCGCGCTTCGACCTGGAGGCGTTGGATCAGACCGAGTTCTTGCGTTTGGAGAGACGCGCGCCGTTCCAGCTCCGCCGAATAATTCGAGCGCGCGACGCGATTGCGTAGCGGCAGGCCGATGGTTGCGGAAAGAGTGTACTCCGGAAACTTGCCTTGAAGCGCCGTGCCGTACGACTGCCCAATCTTGCCTACCGTCCCCGGAAAGAGCGGCGCGACGAGAGACCCTACCGGCAAAAGCGGCGGCGCTCCGCCGGCGGCGTTTGCCCGCGCTATCAGTTGATTGATGGCGATAGCTTGCGCGCCGAGGATCGCGTTGAACGGATTTGCTTTCGGATCGGTTGGAGCGCCGGCGAAGCCGTTTTCCGTCACCCCCACATTGAGATCGATCTGCGGGCGCACTTGGTCCCGAGCGTACTCGACGTTGACGTTTTCCGCGCGAATATTTTCGCGCAACTGGCTGACTTCGGGGCGATTCTTGAGCGCCGCGACCACGACCGACTCGACGCTCGGTTCGGCAACCAAACTCGTGACGGGTGACGTCGGCACGAGATTCGCAGACCACAGAGGATCGGCCGGGTCGCCGAGCAGCAGCCCCTTCAGGGTGTTTTGAAAACTCGCAACGTTCGCGATCGCGGAGTAGACGTTATCTTGAAATTCGTTGACCTGCGTATCGGACTCGATGACGTCCACGCGCGCCGCGGCACCTTGCCGCACGAGGCGCGCGTTCGATTCCGATTGTGCTTTGGCTTGCCGCAATGCATCTTCCTGAATCGCAACGTTCTTCCACGCGGCGACCAAATTGTAGTAGGCGTTGAGCACGTTGTCGACCGTGGTCGAAGCTTGCACGAGCGCATTTGCACTCGAAAGCGAGGCGTTGATCCGCGCGATCTGAATCTGTTGGCGCGTTTGATCGATCGAGCGGCCGCGCGCGAGCGGCGCCGTATACCGCAAGGCGAGCGCCGTTTGGTAATACGGATCGTAGCTGTTGAGCGCGTTGGTGTTGTCGATGCGTTGCGCCGTCGTCGAAAGCTGAAAGTTTCCGCCCGAACCCGTCCGGCCCTGAAAACCCGCGGTCGCACCGGCCGTGATCTGCGTGACGGGCGTGCCGCCGGGCCCGGCATTGAACGCCGACAGCGGAGCCTCGCTCGTGAGGCGATATTCCGGCTGCAGCACGAAACGCACGTCGTCCGCACCCTGTGCGGCGACGATGTCGAATGCGGATACCCGTCTGTTCGCTTGCGCCACGGCGAGGTCGGTGTTGCGCGAGAGCGCCATCGCGACCGCGGTATCGAGCGCTACCCCGACGAAAGGACCATCGACGCCCGCGATATCGCCCGACGGCAGTGCTTGTTGCGGCGCGGTGAAGCTCGGTTCGACCGCCGGCACCGCCGGCAGAATCAGCCCCTTCGAATCGTGCGGCGTTGCGACGACGCTCGGCCGCGCAGTCGGCAGCGGCTCGGGCGACGGCGTGGCCGGCACTGCCGCGAGCGCGAGCATGTACGTCAACACGTGGATCAAGGACCTCTCCTTACTTTGCGGATACGACGCTTCCGATGCGCTTGGGACGTTTGAGCAGAAACGCCAGCGGCGCGAGCACGAGCGAGATCGCACCGACGATGCGCGCCGTATCGGCATACGAGAGAACGGCAGCCTGCGCGGTTACGATCCGATTCAAATCCCCGCGGGCCTTGCCCGCATGTTCGCCGCCGTTCTGGGCGAGGTAGGCCGAAACGGGACCGCGCGCGAGCACGACGGACGAGCCGAGTTCCGTGTGATGCGTCGCGTTCGCCCTCGCCAAGACCGTGACGAGCACGGCGATCGCGACGCTGCCTCCGAGTTGGCGCGCGAGATTGAACATTGCCGACGCCGCCGGAATCTCGCGCGGTTCGACGGACGAGAGCACGGACATCGTTAACGGTACGAAAATCTGCGCGAGTCCGACGCCGCTGAGCGCGAGCGGCAAGAAGAACGACCAAAAGTCGGCTTGCGGCGTGGTGACCGCAGCGAGCATGAAATTCGACACTCCGATCGCGACGAAGCCGCAGCACACGAACAGGCGCGCGTCGATCTTGCCGCTCGACGCCAAATATGCGACGAGCGGCGTGAACAGCAGAATCGAGCCCGCTCGAAATACGAGCAACTCTCCCGAAAGCGTCGCCGTAAAGCCGAGCGAACCTTGAACGTATTGCGGCAAGATAAGCACGCTGCCGTACAAGCTGATGCCGAGCACTACGCCTAAGATGCTTCCCGCCGAAACCGAACGGTGGCGTAAGACGCCGAGATTGACGACGGGCTTGGCTTGACGGATTTCCCAGCCGAGAAACGCGCCGAGGCCGACGCCCGCGAGCAGCGAGCACAGGACGATCGACGTATCCTCGAACCAATCTTTCTGCTGGCCCTGATCTAACACGTATTGCAGCGAGCCGATTCCCACCGCAAGTAATCCGAGCCCGACGTAGTCGAGCGCGAGTTTCTTCGGGCGTTCGGGATTGCGCAACAGCAACAGAACGACCGTCACCGCGATCAGCCCGGGTACGAGGTTCACGAAGAACGCCCAGCGCCACGAAAGCTGGTCTGTGATGATGCCGCCGAGTGTCGGGCCGAGCGTCGGGCCGACGATGACGCCCATCGAGAAGATACCCGCAGCCTTCCCCTGTTCGCTCGGAGGATACGTCTCTCGCAAGATCGCCTGCGAGGTCGAGATCAGCCCGCCGCCTCCCAGGCCCTGGACGATACGCCAAAACACGAGTTGATCGAGCGATCCGGAAAGGCCGCACATCATGGAAGCGACGATGAAGATAATGATGGAGGTGGCGTAGTACTGACGCCGTCCGAAGCGCTGCTGCAGCCACGGCGTTATCGGAATGACGATAACGTTCGCGATGATGTAGCCCGTGCCGATCCAGGCCGCTTGATCGACGCTCGCGCCGAAATTACCCTGGATGTTGGGTAACGCCACGTTGACGATCGTCACGTCTACGATTTCGAGCAGGGTCGCCGTGACGATGGCGAGCGTGATCAACGTTCGGCGCCAGCCGCGTTCTATAACGTCGCGCGGCGCGTAGTGCTCCGCCGTAGGCACCGGTCGGACGCCGTTACGCGAGCCGGCGACCGCCGCTGCCATACCCGCTACTTTACTTTGACCGACGTCTCGACGGACATGCCGGGACGAAGGGGATAGTTCGATAGATTGCCGTTTTCCACGCGATCGAAGAGAATGCGGATCGGGACGCGCTGCGTCACCTTGACGAAGTTGCCGGTCGCGTTCTGCGCCGGCACGAGGCTGAATTTGTTCTGCGAGGCGGGCGAGAGGTCTTGAACGTGGCCGACGAATTTTACACCCTTGTACGCGTCGACGTTGATGTCGACTTCCTGGCCGACTCGCATGTGACCGATCTGCGTTTCCTTGAAGTTCGCCGTCACGTAGACGTGCGCAACGGGAATTAGGGTGAGCAGCGATTCGCCCGGCGCCACCGTCTGACCGATCTCGACGACCTTCTGACCGACGTAGCCGTTAATCGGCGACACGATGCGAGTATACGTCAGGTCGTTGCGCGCCGTCTGCAGTTGCGCTTGCAAGGAAGCGACCTGCGCTTGAGCGGCGTCGGCCTGCGCTTGCTGCGCCGGTACGCGGCTCGGAGCCGCGCTTTCTTCATAGTGCCCTTGGGCCGTGGTAAGCTGCGCGCGCTGCACGCCGATCTGCGCGCTCGTGCTCGACGACGTGAAGCGTTGCGCGTCCAAACGCTGCTGCGCTTCGTCGCCGTTTGCGGCGACCGCCGCGACGTTGGCTTGCGCTTGAGCGTATTGCGAACGGGCGGCTTCGTACGCGGCTCGGCCCGCGTCCAGCTGCTGGGCGGCGACGTCGCCCGAAGACACGAGCGACTGCGTACGCTTGAGGTCTGCGGAAGCGCGGCGCAGGTTTTCGAGCGCGCCCGGCAAGGCGTCCTGCGCAACTTTTAGCTGCGCTCGCGCCGCATCGACGCCGGCGGCGGCTACCGCAATCTGTTCGGCCGAGGAGCGGGCTTGATCCGCGGCGCTCGAAATCCCCGCCTGTGCCTGAGCGATTCCGCCGGACGACTGCATCTTTTGAGCGACCTGCGTGTCGCGCGTCAGATCGACGCCGGCCTCGGCGGCGCGAGCCTGCGCGCGCTGAGCGGCGACGGCCGCTTGCGCTTGACTCAGCCGCGTCCGCGCATCGACGTCGTCGAGGGCGATCAGTAGCTGACCTTTACGAACCGGCTGATTCGTGTCGACGAAAACGCGTTCGACGCGCTCGGTGATCTTGCTCGTCACCTGAACTTGATCGGCGTCGATCATCGCATCGTCGGTCGATTCGTGTACCGACGCGTACGTGAAGAAGCGCAGGCCGTACACGAGGGCGAGCACGAGGGCGACCGCGCCGATAGCGATCAGCGCGATGCGCCGCAGCGGTCTGCGCTCGCGCGGCGTCTCGATCGCTTGTACGGGCTCCCCATCGCGCAGAGGCGGAATGACGGGTATCGCAGGACCCTGACGAGTGCCTTCCATTATCTCGGACGAGCTCCGTTCAGAAAGATTTCAACCATATTCTTGGCGGCTACTTCGGGCGACAGATTAGCGTCCGCCCAGATCTTCCGCGCCATGACGAACGCGAACAACAGCGATAGAAAGACGCGCGAGAGCCACTCGGCGTCACCGCGCAATTCACCGCCGGATACTTTTTCTTCGAAGAACTTCGTTAGGTGGCGACGCGCTTGCGCCGGTGCGCGCCACGCGCAGTTACTGCCGTCGGGATTGGCGAGCTCCTCGGCCATCGATACCTTGATGAGATCCTGGTTGCGCTTCATCGACTCGATCGAGCTCGCCGCGATGATGCGCAGCTGCTCCTCGATCGTCGGGACGTCCCCCAGTCGTTCGATGAGGCCCGGCAGGTCGACCGCGGCGCTGTAGTGCTCGAGCATAGCCGCGATCAGCTGCTGTTTCGTCCCGAAGTGCCGGAAAAGCGTGGCTTCATTGACGTTCGCGCCGTCGGCGACTTCGCGCGTGGTCGTGCCCCGACTACCCTTGCAGGCATACAGGGCGCGAGTCGCCGCGAGGATGCGCAGCCGCGTGTCCTCGACGCCCGGCTTCGCGCCCGCCTCGAGCGGGCGCAAGGCGTCAGTGTTTGTCATGCGTGAACACGCTGTCGTCGATGGCGACGTTCGTGCGGTAGTCGCGATACGTCGCCTGGGCCGAGCCGTGGACGAACGGAATACGGATCGTGGCATCTTGCTTTGCGAGGACCGCGAACCGGCCGACGTTCTGGTACTCTTGCGACATCGCGATGACGCCGCCGTTGTAGTAATGCCATTCCATCGAATCGATGTGCCAGGTCGCCGGGTCGATCGCAACGTCCTCGTGGTCGATCATACCGCGCACTTTCTGCACGAGGCGAACGACGAGGTCGCGGTGGCCGCGCACGTCGCGCTCCGACTCGAGCGACATGTCGAAACGCCGGTCCCAGTTCACGGGGTCGCCGATATCGGAATAGATCCTCTGAAAGCCTTTGGCGTACGACGGCACGCCGGTAAAAACGACCTCGAAGTTGTCGGGACGTTTGAAGTACGTCGTCCCGTCGAGATGCTCCGAAAGGTATGGGAAATTGCGTAAGTGGAAATCGACGGCGACTTGCGCTTCGTACGACTGAATTTCCGCGTTCCGAACGACCACGTTATGAACGATATCGCGCGCCGGAGCGTCGTCCGCCAACGCGCGCGGTCCGGCGAGTGCACCTGCGAGCAACATGGCAGCCAGGATCGCCGCCGAGCGCACCGGGCGCGCGGCACGAGCGGCGCGTACGGCGCGTGTAGCGCTCGCAAGATACCGCCATACGGACGGACCGGCCGTCAAATCGGACTGGTCGTTACGCTCGAACGCAGCCATGCGAACCTTTCTCAGTCACAAGTAGGTAGTTGCACGCGGCATCGTAGCACGAGCGCGCGCGTAACGCAAGTATGTGCTTGCATGAGGTCACTTTGACGCCGGCCGAGCTGGAAGAGTTAGCCGGAGCCGCCGGCCTGCTCGAAGCTTCGATCGTCGTCGACCCGCTCGACTCACCGGTCGGCGGAGCGTCGTTTGAAGCCGATCGGCCGCTCTCCCCGGCGAGCATGATCAAAGTGCCGGTCGCCGTGGCGCTCGGCGAACGCTGCCGCGCGGGCGAGCTCGCGCTGTCGCAGCGGACCAGCATCGCCGAACGCAATCTGACGTTCAACGATGTGCCGTCGCCCTTCGTGCCGGGTGCGAGCGCGACGCTCGAAGAGTTAGCCCGCGCCATGCTCGCGGCGAGCGATAATACCGCGACCAACGTTCTCATCGACGTCCTGGGCCGCGAGGCAATCACGGCGCAGTGCCGGTCTCTCGGCCTAGCCCAGACCTTCGTTCGGCGGAAGCTCTCCGGCTCGTTACCGCTGATCGACGACCCGCCGGCCACGGGCCGCAACGCGCATCCCGCGAGCGACGCGGCCCGGCTGTTGCGGATCGTGGCCGAGCGAGCGAAAACGGGGCCGAACTTAGTGTTCGCGGCGCTCGCAGCGCAACGCTGGAACGAAAAACTCAGCGCCGGTTTCTCGCCGGGCGACGGCTTCGCTCACAAGACCGGAGATACGGACGAAGTCTCGCACGACGGCGGCATTCTCACTCTTGAAAACGGACGGCGTTACGTAGTCGTGGTGTATACGGGCTTGCCCTCGTCGCCCGAAGTCGACCGGCGCTTCGCAGCCTTCGCGCGCGCGCTGCGCCTCCGGCTCGCGCCGTAGCTTACTGCCCGTTCCATGCGCTAAATGCAGGCGGCTTGTGGTAAGGCGGACCGGCCTCGAGCGTAATATCCGCATGATCGGTAAGCTCGATCTTGCGCGGATTCCCGGTCACCGGCCGGCTATTGACGTAGACGACGAGCCGCCCGGGCTGTACGCGAACGGAACCGACGCGCGTCGCCGACAGCGGCTCGCCCCAGACGTCGAAAAAATTGCCGAGCGTGAACGTCATCGCAACGGGCGATTCGATGTGAACGATTCCATCGGCGGCGTGCGTGTGCAGCCAGTACAGACACGGCGCGAAGAACGGCCGGCCGACGTCGCCCGGGATCGGGACCGGTTTGCCGTGATCGAAGATGGTCAAGTGCTGATGCACGTGCAGGACCGCGCCTTCGGCTTCATCGCACCGAATGCGGTCGACGGCTTTACCCGCCGGCGCGTCGGCGACTGCGGCGCCGCCGCGCATACCCAAGAGAACGAATGCGACGGCGAACGCCGCCGAAGCGCCAGCAATCCGATTGCGAAACACGTGCAACAAAGGACTCCAAGTCTGCGAAACGTTGTGAATTCGGCGAGTAAACGTGATTTCTTGTGGATTGGTTGTGTGTAAAGCCGATTCGTTCTTGCTCGTCCGCAGACGGCGCGCTATACTGCATTCACTTCAGAGATGAAGTGCGCCGCACGTGACGGCGCATCGCACGGTCGGACACCGCTTCGCGGCGGCACCCGAAACGCGCGACGAACAACACGTCGTCGGAGCCTCGCGAGCGATCGCGGGGCTCCGCGCTATTCTGCGGTCGCATCGTAACGCGCAACGATCGAACGCGCGAGTTCCGCAGCTGCGGCGCGCACGGCCGGCGGTGCGACGATCTCCGCTTCCGCGCCCCACTTCATCGCCCAACGGACGAACTCGTCCGGGTCGGCGACCGTGTATTCGATTTCGACGCCGCCGTCCGGGAGATCGCGCAGCGTTCGCTCGCGTACGACCCGATCCGCTCCCGCGGCGCGCGCGACGACGGGCGAATACCGAACGCTGACCCGCGTGACCGCGTCGCCGTGCATGATGCCGCTTACCGAACGCGCCGCGAAGGTCTCGATATCGAAATCATCGGGCAGCGAGAAGCGCTGCGGCGCGATCTTCGCGTCGGAAATGTTGTCGAGTGCGAAGACGCGCTGAGCGCCGCGACCGCGATCGTGCGCGACCGTATAAATGCGGCCGCCCGAGACGACGAAACCGTAGACGTCGACGTGGCGCGCGGAGCGCTTCGCCGTCTTATCGACGTACGCGAAGCGTACGCTCTGCCGTTCGCGCTGCGCGCGCTGCAAGACGTCGAAGATCGCGCTACGCTCCGCGTCGAGATGGGGGTCGGCGAGATGCACCCGCACGGCCGGCCGTTCCGCGGCGCGCGTCGTTTTATCGCCCGCTACGAGCGAAAGTTTACTTGCGACTTCGTCCATCGATGCTCCGATGTTGCCGCCAAGCGAGTGTGCGATGCCTTTGAGCGCGAGCAATCCGAACAGTTCGTTCCCCGAGAGCTCCAAGCGCCGCAGCGAGTACCCGCTTTCGAACCCGTAAACGCCGCGCTCGCGATCGTAACGCCAAGGAAAGCCGGCTTCCGCGAGCGTCGCGAGATAGCGCCGCATCGTGCGCGTACTGGGCGGATCCTCGGGCTCGATGCGCGTCTTGAGGCCTTCGAGCGCGAAGCGGCCTTCATCGAGCGCTGCGAGGAGGCGCAGCAGCAGGGCGATCTTCGGCGTTTTGGCTACGTCTACGCTCCCAGCGCCGGGCGCACGCTCACGCGGTGACGACGTCCGCGGCGGCACCCAACTGTAATTCCCGTGTGGAGATTTCTCGCATTTTATATTTTTGCACTTTCCCGCTGATCGTCATCGGGAAGTCTTCGACGAAGCGCACGTATCGCGGCACTTTGTAATGCGCGATCTTGCCGCGGCAGAAAGCTTTGATGCTTTCTTCATCGGCGGCTACATCGCTGCGCAACACCACCCACGCGCATAATTCTTCGCCGAATTTTTCGTCCGGCACGCCGATCACCGACACGTCCTTGACCGCGGGATGCGCGTAGAGAAACTCCTCGATCTCGCGAGGATACACGTTCTCCCCGCCGCGGATGACCATATCCTTGATGCGCCCCGCGATGTTGAGATATCCGTCGTCGTCCATCGTCGCGATGTCGCCCGTGTGCATGTAGCGCGCCGCGTCGATCGCGAGCGCCGTATTTTCGGCATCGTTCCAATACCCGAGCATCACGCTGTAGCCGCGCGTGCAGAGTTCGCCCGGCATGCCGCGCGGCACGATGTGGCCGCTTTCGTCGACGATCTTCACTTCCAGATGCGGGTGCACGCGGCCGACGGTGCCGGTCCGTTTGTCGAGCGGGTCGTCGACGGACGTTTGCGTCGATACCGGCGACGTCTCGGTCATGCCGTAGCAGATCGTCACTTCCGGCATATGCATTTCAGTCTGCACGCGCTTCATGATCTCGACCGGGCACGGCGAGCCCGCCATGATGCCCGTGCGCAGAGTACTGTAATCGTAATCGCGGAAATCCGGCAGCGCGAGCTCCGCTATGAACATCGTCGGCACGCCGTAGAGCGACGTGCAGCGTTCGGCCGCCACCGCTTCGATCGTCGATCGAGCATCGAAGCCGCCGCTCGGAATGACGATCGTCGCGCCGTGCGTCACGATCGCGAGGTTGCCGAGCACCATGCCGAAACAATGGTAGAACGGGACGGGGACGCAGACGCGGTCGGCCGGCGTGTAACGACAGCCTTCGCCGATGAAGAACCCGTTGTTGACGATGTTGTGGTGCGAGAGCGTGGCGCCTTTTGGAAACCCGGTCGTGCCCGACGTGTATTGAATGTTGATCGCTTCGTCGAACTGGGTCGCTTCCAGGCGCAGGCGCAGGTCTTCGGCCCCAACGTTGCGCGCCGCGGCCCGCACGTCGTCCCAGCGCAGCGCCCCATCGAGCGGAGCGTCCAACTCGTCGTCGCCGAGCAGAACGATCGTGCGCAAATCCGGCAGACCGCCGCGGATCTCGCGCGCCATATCGGCGTAACAGCTGGTCTTGTGTCGCACCTGCGTTAGCAATACGGACACACCGCTCTGCCTTAAAGCGTACGCGGCTTCGACGCTGCGATACGCCGGATTGATATTCACCAAAATGGCGCCGATTTTCGGAGTCGCGAATTGAGCGATCACCCACTCGAGCGAATTCGTCGACCAAATGCCGACGCGATCGCCGTGCGCCACCCCGAGCGCCATCAGGCCGCGCGCGAATTCGTCGGTCGCCGCGCGCAATTCACCGTACGTGAGCCGCGCGTTCTGATGCACGGACACCACCGCATCGTTCTGCTCGTGTCGCGCAGCGATGCGGTCGAAACACGCCCCGAGCGTCTCTCCTAAGAGGCCGACCTCGCCGAGGCCCGAGGCGTAACTAGCTCGCTTCATGCACGACGCTTCGGGCGCACGCCGGTTCGTCCTGGCGCCTGAAACATTCGGCGACCGCCGGCCCTACATACGGCAGCGAGCGATAAGGAGGCTCGCACGTATGCTGAAATATCGAACGGCAGAAAAGCAACCCGACGCACCGCGCCCCACGCTGCGCGTACCGAAAAGCGAACCGAACTTCGCAGGTTGGGGACCGCGCTTACTCTAGGCGCGCGACGTTACTGAGGGTCGGCGAACAACGTTTCGAGATCCTCGCGAGTGAGCGCCTTTGCGAGCGCTCCGTCCGCCTTGATGATGTTGCGCGAGAGCGACGCCTTGCGCTCCGCAAGCGCCCGGATCTTCTCTTCGACGGTACCGACCGTCACGAGGCGGTAGGCAGTAACCGGACGCAGTTGTCCGATACGATGCGTCCGGTCGATCGCCTGACGCTCGACCGCCGGGTTCCACCACGGGTCGTACAATATAACGTAATCGGCCGCCGTAAGGGTCAAGCCGACGCCGCCCGCTTTAAGCGAACATAGGAAGAGCGGCGGGCCATCCGCGCGCATGAAGCGCGCGACTTCGCCTTGCCGGTCCTTATCTTTGGTCGTGCCATCCAGGTAGCCGTATGCGATCCCGCGTCGATCCAGCGTCGCGCGCATGATGCGCAGCATCGAGGCGAACGCGCTGAACACGAGCAGCCGATGGCCGCCCGAAAGCACCTCGTCGATCGTCTCGAGGAACGTTTCGAATTTGGCGCTCGCTTCGAGATCGTCGCGGTACTCGTCGAACAACAGCCCGGGATGCGCGCAAATTTGTCGCAAGCGCGTCAATGCAGCGAGCACGTGCACCTGCGCGTTTTCGATCCCTTGTTCTTCGACGATGGCGAGCACGTCGCGTCGCGCCGCTTCGGCGACGCCGCGGTACAGTCGGCGCTGCAAGGGCGACAGTTCGCACGCGAGCGATACTTCCGTGCGGTCCGGCAGCTCCGGCGCGACGTCTTCTTTCGTGCGCCGTAATAGAAACGGTTCCAAGCGAGAACGCAGCGTCTCGACGGCTTTTTGGTCGTTGTCGGCGATCGGTAATTCGAAGCGCCTGCGAAAAGACGTCTCGGTTCCTAGCAGCCCAGGCTCGACGAATGCGAAGATCGCCCACAGATCGCGCAACGAATTTTCTACGGGCGTACCGGTGAGGGCCAGCCGGTGATCGGCATGCAGGCTGCGCACGACGCGCGCGATCTGCGACGACGGATTCTTCGCGTTTTGCGCTTCATCCAAGATCAACGTACGGAAGTGATATTGTGCGAGCAGCGCGGCGTCGAGGCGCGCGAGTGCGTACGACGTAATAACGACGTCGGCGCCCGGAACGTCTTCGTAGCGCGAAGCGCGCTCGCTTCCCGAGTGCAGCCGCAGAGTTCGCAACTCCGGCGCGAAGCGGGCGATCTCGCTCTCCCACGTATGCGTTACGGACGTCGGCGCGATGACGAGCGCCGGCGCGGGGCCTTCGATGTGCTTGCGGCGCACGAGATAGCTGAGCACTTGCACGGTTTTGCCTAGGCCCATCTCGTCGGCGAGGATGCCGCCAAACCCGAACTCGGCTAAGTAAGCGAGGAAGTCGAGGCCGCGCTCCTGATACCCGCGTAACGAACCGTTCGCGAGGACCGGCGGCTCGACGACGGCGATGCCTTTGAAATCGCGCAGCCGTTCGCGCATCTTCTCGACTTCGGCCGGTAAGCGGACGTTGCCGAAGTTGTCGTGCAATTCGTCCCGCAGCGCCAAGAGCGCCGCGAGGCCGCTGCGGCGCCGTTCGGCGATATCGCTAAGAATCGCGTTGCGCTCGCGCAGCTTTTCGACGTCGACGAGCTTGCCGCGAACGTCGGCGAAACGTCCGCTCGTCGACAACAACGCTGCAAGTTCTTTTTGCGTCAGCGCTTCTTCGGAACCACCGACGAAAACGTCGACCTTGAGCTCGAACCAGTCCGCGTCGCCCGGCGACCGTTCCGCAACGACGTTGATGCTGAGTTCGGTCGTGCCGACCGCAAGGTCGCTCAGGCCCGGGTCGAGCCGGCGTTCGAAATCGGTCCACGTGGGCAAGGTTTCGCGGACGAATGCGGCCGCCCGATCGGCCCCGTGTAAGGCGAACCCGTCGGTCGAGCGGGGAACGAAACCCGCATCGATCAGCCGCGTGCGTAAATCGCCGGCTTGCTCGGCCGTAAAACGCACGAACGTTCCGGCGTGCGGGGCGATTGCGCCCAAAGGCGAGTAGGGCGCGCGCGCGCCCGTGGCGGCGTCTATGAACGTTAGATTGGCGACGAGCGCGCCGCTCGCCCAGCCGAGCGCAATTGCGGCGCTCGGAAGCGCCGCGTCTCGTATGCCCAGCGCGCCGCGATCTTCGCTCGTTAGGAACGGTGCGACGCGCGCGATCGTACGGGTCGTAAGCGGAGCGGTCGCGACCGCGCCGTTCGAGGAGCGCGCCGCTTCGATGGCCTTTTTAGCATCGAACGTTCCGTCGATCAGATACGCCACGCGCGGCGTAGCGATCCACGTCGGCGGGCCGTCGAGCAAAAACGCGTCTTTCGGCGAAATACGCGTGCCGTCAACCGCCTGGAACAGCGGCAAAAACCCCGTCCCACGACGCTCGGCATGCAGCGATAGTCCGCGCAAATCGACGCGAAACTCCGCGAGTTCCGAAGGATGCCGCACCGCGCTCGGCGCGTCGTCGAATCGCAAACGCGGGTGCCCGGAAAGCCGAAATAACGCGCGAGCGAGCGCCTTGCCGGAATTACGCCCGGCGAACGCTTCCTGTACCGCGGCGTCGCGCAGTAGTTCGCGGTCGAGCTCGTCCCAATCGTCGTGCGGCGTCGAGTCCATCATCGCCACGATCGCTTGCGCGTCGCGCACGGCCCCGCGCAAGCGCGGCGAGTCGAGTATCAGCGTCGCCGCGAACGACGTGCCGTCCGGCGAGGTGAACAC
>JALYUE010000189.1 GCA_030853925.1 Vulcanimicrobiota bacterium
GCCTACTCGCGGCGGCGGCGACCACCGTTGCGGTCCGGACGCGGACCGCGTGGTACGTACTCTTCTTCGGGAGCGCCGGCGGCACCGGCGAGCACGGCCTTGCGGCTCAGATTGATGCGACCTTGTGAATCGATCTCGACGACCTTCACCATGATCTCGTCGCCGATCTTGACGACATCCTCAACCTTCTCGACGCGCTGCGGCGCGAGCTGGCTAATGTGCACGAGCCCTTCCTTGCCGGGCAGCACCGCGACGAACGCGCCGAAGGTCATCAGTCGTGTAACGGTCCCCATGTAGGTTTTTCCGACCTCGACATCCTTGGTGAGCGCTTCGACCATCCGCTTCGCCTTTTCGGCGCCTTCGCCGTCCGGCGAGGCGATGAAGACTCGGCCGTCGTTTTCGATGTCGATCTTGACGCCCGTGTCGGCGATGATCTTATTGATGATCTTGCCGCCGGGACCGATCACGTCTTTAATTTTGTCGGGACTGATCGTCAGCACGATCATGCGCGGCGCGTATTGCGAGAGTTCGCTGCGCGGCGCGGCGATCGTTTCCTTGAGCTTGTCGATGATGAACAGCCGCGACTTCTTCGCTTCGGTCATCGCTTCACGCATGATGTCGATCGTGATGCCCGCGACTTTGATGTCCATTTGGATTGCGGTGATGCCGTCGACCGTGCCCGCGACCTTGAAATCCATCTCCCCGAGCGAATCTTCGAGGCCTTGGATGTCCGTGAGGATCGCGTGCTTCTTGCCGTGCAGCACGAGCCCCATCGCCACGCCCGCCACGTGCTTGCTAATCGGTACGCCGGCATCCATGAGCGCAAGCGTCGAACCGCACACCGACGCCATCGATGATGAGCCGTTCGATTCCAGCACTTCGCTGATGACGCGCAGCGTGTAGGGAAAGTCGTCGACCGGAGGGAGCACGGGCACGAGCGCGCGTTCCGCGAGGTGACCATGGCCGATCTCACGGCGTCCGGGCGCCCGCATCGGTTTCGTTTCGCCCGTCGAATACGGCGGGAAGTTGTAGTAGTGCATGTAGCGCTTGTTCGGAATTGCCATGATGCCGTCGAGACGCTGTTCGTCGCTCACGCTGCCGAGCGTCGCCGCAGAGAACACCTGCGTTTGACCGCGCGTGAAAACGCCCGAGCCGTGCACGCGAGGAACGTAGTGCACTTTCGACCAGATCGGCCGGATCTCGTCCGGTTTGCGGCCGTCGGGACGAATCTTGTCGTCGACGACCATGACGCGGAGCTCTTGCTCCTCCATCGCTTTGATGATCTTCTCGAAGTCCTTGTTCGTCGGATCTTCGAGCTTCGCGCGAATCGCGTCGTCTTTTTTCGTGCAGCGTGCCAGCGCTTCGCTGCGCGTGAGCTTGGCGAAGGTCGTATTGCGCTCGCCCTTCTCGACGACGCGCATCGCGGCAGCAACGTCCTTCTTGAAGTTTTTCTCGACCCACGCGCGCAGTTCGGCATCGCTGTGCTGCACGGGGAAGGCGCGCTTCGCTTTGCCGGCTTTTTTTGCGAGTTGATCGATCGCGGCTACGATCGACTTGATCGCCTCGTGGGCGAACGCGACGGCCCCGAGGAAATCGTCCTCGGAAATTTCGTGACCGCCGCCTTCCACCATCATCACGGCGTCGGCCGTTCCGGCGACGACGATATCCATGCCGCCCGTTTCGTACTGCGGCATCGTTGGATTGACGATGTAGTTCTTGGCTTCGTCGCGGCCCACGCGAACCGCCGCGACCGTTTTTTCGAACGGCACGTCGGAAACCGCGAGCGCCGCGCCGGCCGCGCAGACGGCGAGCACGTCGGCATCGAGTTCCGAATCGATCGATAGCACCGTCGTGATGATCTGCACGTCGTTGCGGAAGCCGTCGGGAAACAGCGGCCGGATCGGGCGATCGATCTGCCGCGCCGACAGCACGCCGTGTTCGGAGGGACGGCCTTCGCGCTTGATGTAGCCGCCCGGAATCTTACCGGCGGCGTACATCTTCTCTTCGAAGTCGCACGTAAGGGGGAAGAAGTCGACACCTTCGCGAGGTCTGTCGGAGGCGGTGACGGCGGCAAGGACGACATTTTGATCGCCGTAGCGTACGAGGGCGCTACCGTTGGCTTGCTTCGCCAATTCACCGGTCTCAAACACCAGCGTACGGCCGCCGATCTCGAGAGAGACGGTATCTGGCACGATTGCTCCTAATTCTTTTATTCTTACTCTTTTGTAAACGACCGGAGGTTCCACGCACGTGAGCGAGCCGCCTCTCTCGCGCATCGGCGGAACGACGTTGCGCCGCGCGAACGCTGCCGATGCGACGACGCTTGGCACGTTGCGGGCCGCGATGAGCAGCGAACGTACACGCTGCGACGAAGCCGCGTCGCGCGCATTCGCGGCAACGTGCGCCTCGTTCTTCGCGCGCGAGCTCACGCGCAGCGAGCCGTTCCTGCGGGTCTGGGTCGCGAGCGACGACGAGCGCATCGTCGCGACGGCCGCGCTCACGACGTATCGCACGTTGCCGCGGCTCGCGAGCGTGGGAGAAGTGGACGGTCGCGTGCGTGACGTCTACGTCGTTCCGGAATATCGGCGACGCGGCATCGCTCGTGCGTTGATGGCACTCGTGCTCGACGAGGCGCGCAGCCTTTCCGTCGATCGCCTCGCGCTCGGTGCCTCGGTGATGGGCCGGCCGCTCTACGAGACGCTCGGCTTCGTTTCCAAGACCGACGAGATGCTCTACGCGCCGCCGAACGTTTGACCGCACTTAACAGGGTGCTGAAGCACCCTGTTAAGTTTTAAGGTACGAGCGACGCGATGAACGTCCGCAGGTCGGCGGCCAGTTTACGACGCGAGGTGGGATCCTCGTAGATCAGATGGCCGCTGTCGTAATAATGGAACTCGACGTGTCCGAGCAGCGACGGGTCCAGGCCGAGATGGCCGATCGTGTATTCGGTTCCAGCGAACGGCGTGGCCAGATCGAAATAACTGTTCCCGGTAAACACGTGCAGGGCCGGATTCTGCGATAGCGCCTGCCGCAGGTCGTCGGTGACCGACGGCGCGAGCACTTTGCCGACGAACTCGGGATGTTCGCGCTTGAAATCCCAGTTTTTGAAAACTTCATCGTAGTCGTTCGTGCGATAGCGCAGCGGCGGATTCCAATGCAACTGCGTGCGGCTGTAGGAGTTGAAGAGCGCCGTATAGACGGGCGTGATCGCGCTGTCCGTCGGGTCGTATTCGGGTTGAGAATCATTGGGGTTCGCATCGATGCCGACGAAGCGCGCGTCGAGCCGGCCGATCGTGCGCCGGTGGTCGCGGAGCAATTCTTTTTCGAAGTAATCCGGACCAACGCGCAAGTTCGCCAGATCGATGTAGCGTTCGCTTAGGCCCGTGTAGGCGTGCAGCGTCGCGATCACGCGCCGCCGCTCGCCGATACCGAGGCGATCGCCTTGCGCGAGCGCCGCCGTGTACTCGCCGAGCGCAAAGCTGCGCACCTGCGTCAGCAATGAAGGCAGGTCCGGGTGCGCGCCGGGGAGCGCGTGATGGTACCACGCAGCCGCGGCTTCCGAGGGCAGGAAGAGCG
>JALYUE010000131.1 GCA_030853925.1 Vulcanimicrobiota bacterium
GACCCGCGCCGATGACGAGCCCGAGTACGATCACACCGATGAAGATCGGTATGAACGGCGTCGTCGGTCCGCCGGAAGGCGGCCGGCGCGAGCGTCGTTGCGGCGAATCGTGCATCGCGCGTGCTTCGGCGCGCGCGCCGCCGCGCCATCTGAATGAAGGGCGCTGCATAAGGGCGAAGCGTCGCGCGTGATTCGCGTTCCTATCCCGGTCGACGTCGGCACCGTTTCGGCAACGGCGAGCCCCGCATTCGCCCTCGCTACGCCGCTGCGCGTCGATCGGCTGATCGCGCTCGCGATTCGCGAAGCGCTTGGCGCTCGGGCTCCGCAAGACAAGCGCGAGCGCGGCATTCGAGCCGCACTCGAGGGCTTCGTTTCCGGACGGTTCGTCGTCGATATAGACGGGCGCGTTTACGATCGTCCGGAGTCGGTCGTCGTCTGCGCGGGCTCGGCGACGCTGCGTTTTTTCTGTAAGGAACGCCTAGCGGCTGCGCCCGTGTTCCCGCATGACGAGTTCGCCATATAGGGCGTTCGGCCACGCGAAGTCGTCGCGCGTGAACGCTTCGGGCCAATCGGCATTAAACGATTCGTGCAGTCGGTGATCGCCTACATCCGAGGCGGCGATGAAATTCATGACCCGCTCGATTTCCGCCGGATCGCGCGAGGTAAGCGCCTGTACGATCAGCGACAGCGGCCAGACGTAACCGTGCGGCGTATGCGGACTTCCCACGCCGCTCGCATACTTCCCGCGATAATAGTACGGATTGCGATCGGATAGAACGAATTGGCGCGTCGCGCGATACACGGCGTCGTCGGCCGATAGATACTGAAAATATGGAATCGAGAGCAGCGACGGAATGTTCGCGTCGTCCATCAAGTTGGCGTGGCCGTAGCCGTCCACTTCGTAAGCGTAGATCGTCGGCAAGCCCGGCGGCCGTACTTTGGCGTAACGTTCGATGCCGCGCTCCACTTCGACGGCCAAACCCCAGGCGTCCGAAGAACTGCGGTCGTCGTGATAGACGGTCTTTTCGATTCCGGCCAGCCGGCGCAACACGACGACTGCGAACATGTTCTCCGGAATATTGTATTGGTAGCGTGCCGGATCGTCGGAGGGGCGAAAGCCCGTCCAAATCATGCCCGTATAGCGGACCCAACTGCCCTTGCCTTGATTCGCCAGATCCGGATGCCTGTACCGCGAGCGGGTGTCGTGGTGCTGCTCGTCACGCAGCGTCGCGAGCACGCGGCCGAACGCGCGGCCGACATCTTTCGTGAAAATCGAGCGATCGTGAGTCGTACGCCAGTATTTATCCGCGAACCAAACCGGATAGAGCAGCGAGTCGACTTCGAACTTCCGCTCGACGACCTTATAATCAGACGAAAAGGCGTTCGCATAAGGGTCGAGCAGAATGTACTTCGCTTCGCGCGCGATCGCCCCGCGGATGGCTTCTGCGACGCGCTGGTCGCTCGTAGCCTCGGAGACATACGGCTCCATGACCGCGCTCGCGTCGCGCAGCCACTCCGCTTCGATATCGCCCGTCGACACGTAGGTTGTGCCGTCCGGTTGACGGCTTGCATGCCGATTGAGAGCCTCGTCGAATGCCGTCAGGTAAATTTTCTCGAGTTTGGGCGACAAAGGCATCGTTTCGGCCGCTTGCACGCCGGAAACAGCGCTACATACGAGCACAGTGACGACGGCGAGGACGAGCGCGCGCACAAAGGACATGGACCCTTTTAACATCGGCAGTTTTCGGAGCAAACCCTTGCATGCAACGGGGCACGCCTGGAGGGCTCTTCGGCCCTTGTGCGCGGCGCTTGCCGGCATCTTCCTTGCCGTAAACATGCCGCTAGTGACCGTCGTCGCACAAACGATCGATCAATCGTACAGCGTCGACGGCAAGGACAGCTTTTCGATCGCCGGCGACATTCGCAGCGAAATCTCTTATAGTGGGACGCAGACGCTACGGATCCGGCGGCACGGAAAAAGGTCCAGGTACGCCGCCCACGTCGAGTATCGACGCAGCGATGGACCGGCATCGACCGACGCCACGAGCGACTACGTCGCCGAGATGCTGCCTTCGGGCGAGATCGTCGAGTCCTCCGAGCACGACCCCGACTATCTTACCGTCCTCAATCAGCCGTTCGCCGCCCAACTCGACCGCCAGACCCTGGGCGATCTGCGGCACATGGGCGGTACCATGCCGTTCGATTTCCCGTCGCCGTTCACCGGTTCGTCGCTGCACGGGTACCTGCGCCACATCGGCGGCGGAACGCTCGGACCGCGCCACGCAACCGGCGTTCGCTTCGAGGCGGCGGGTCCCATGAAAGGTGCTCTGCCCGATCGTCCGGGCGTGACTTTGGCCGGCACGATCACGATGCGAGGGACGGCATTCTACGATTCCACGAGTGCGGTCTTGCTCGCCCTCGATAGCACGGTGACCATCAACGGCACCCTCTCGAATCGCGCCGGCAACGATCCCGTCACCATCACCTACGAGCGGAAGATTCGCGCGCACGAGCCGCAACCGACCGAAAGCGCCCGGCGCGCTCCGTAAGGGGTCTCGCACCGCCGCGCAGAACCGCGAAAGTCTCACTTGCCACCGCTTCTGCATCGGGAGTATCGCGTGGTCCCTCAAGCGAGGACCGCCGAGCGGAAGCCGGCCGCCTCCGCAACGCCATCGCCACGATCCGCCGACGTTCCCTCGATCGAGCGCTTCGAGCTTATCGTCGACGACTACCAGCGGCGACTCTATGGCTTCGCGCTGCGCATGACCGGCAACAGGGAAGATGCCGAGGAGATCGTGCAGGACGCGTTCGTCCGCGCGTTCCGGGCGCTCGGCAAGATGACGCCGGAGCAGCGCGCGGAACTTCGGCTGCAACCGTGGCTGTATACGATCACGTTAAACGTAACGAGGAACCGGCTACGCTCCAAGCGTCCGACCAACGTCGCGCTCGATGCGCTCGCCGACCCCGATGCGTTACTCAACCATACGCAAGAGGGCCCCGAGCAACCCGAACACGTTGTCGAACGCGGAACGGACTTAGCCCTCGTCGAGCAGGCGCTTTTGCAATTGCCCATGCATTTGCGTGCCGCGGCGACGCTCCGGTTCATCGAAGGCCGCAGTCACCCCGAGATCGCGGAAATCTTGAATCAGCCTATCGGGACCGTCAAATCGCACGTGCATCGTGCGGTGCGCATCCTGCGGCGAATACTCGGTCCGCAAGTCGGCCGAATCGCTTCAACCGAGGAACCTGCCAATGCGGTGTAGTGATGTCGAAGCACTCTGGGACGAGATGCGCGAGGGAGCCGAACCTCGCAGCGAACACGTCGTCGCCCATCTGCGTCGCTGCAAAACGTGTCAAGAAGCGTACGAACAGTACGAAGGCGTCGCCTACTGCCTGACGTGCCTGCCGGCCGTAGAACCGCCGCAAACGCTCGTCTTTCGCATTCTCGACCATATCAAATCCGTTCGCGAACACTATCGCTGCGCCGATGCCGACGCGTTCGCCCGCGTGCCCTCGCCGCTCGGGGAACTGTCGATCGCCTGGCGCGATGCCGGCATTACCTTCGTCGGAATCGACCGCGGCTACGATGACGAAACCGTACGCACCGAAATCGAGCGGCGCTTACGCAGGCCTGTACGGGTGGCGGAAGCTCCGGCCTGGGTATGCGATGCCGTCGAGCGCTTTTTTACGACCTGGAACGTCGACATGACGCGCGTCGATATCTCGAACCTGAGTCCGTTCGAGCAGGCGGCGCTGCACAAAGCTGCTCAAATTCCGCCCGGCGAAGTCCGGTCGTACGGGTGGATCGCGCGCGAAATCGGACATCCGCAAGCGGCGCGCGCCGTCGGCCAGGCGATGGCGCGCAATCCCGTGGCGCTGTTCTTCCCGTGCCACCGTGTAGTCGATGCCAGCGGCGCGCTCCACAACTATGGCTACGGCGTCGAAGTCAAAGCGCGCATCTTGCGCATGGAAGGTTATCGAAACGGCAAAAAGGGCCACGACACTTTGTAGCGAAGCATCCGCTCATATTACGTCCGCGGCTCCTTCAGAGACATACCAATGAAGGTTAACAGACGGGCAAAGGGAGGTGATCATCGTTAGTTCCGAAGGTAATCAACGACTCAATAACACGATGATTGGAGGTGCGCAGACCTAGTCTGCGCAGTATTATCTAACCCTACGTCCGCCGGCCGCGAGCCGGCTTTTTTTTGCCCGCAGAGCGGAATGGCGTAGCGCTATGCTTCGCGAAATTGCTTTTCTAAAGAGGTTCACGCTGTGACCGACGATCCGCGCATCGCCGCCATGCCCGATATCCACGGGCATGCGAAAGGCGAGCACAAACCGTTTGCCGAGGAGCGTCCGATCCCGTATACGGCGCGGATGCTTTTCCTATGGTTTTTTCATGCGTGCCGACGCGGCTCCCCGCGCTTCGTCATGGTCGCCGACCACATGAACTATCTGACCTTCGAGGATCCGGCGGCGGTCAACCTCGTTCGCCGCGCGCTCAAACTCGCGCAGGCGGGCGATCTCTACGGCGCCGCCGAGACGGCCGGCGTCGAGCTCGGTCATGCGGCGGCGGTCTGCGACGGGCTGCGAAAAGGTATGCGCTACTCGATCGGGGCGGAAATCGATAACGATCCGCGCTGCCGTCCCGATGCTCAAAACATCGTCGATGCCATGCGTCCCGACGGCATGATACGCTCGATCCACTTTCTTCCCATCACCCATCCACAGCACGGCGAGAACTGGATGTGGGCGTTCGACAATCCCGAGTTCCGCGATTTGTACGAAGTCGTGGGGACCGAGCGCGTCTGGCAAATCTACATGGACACGCTGATCGAAGCGATCGCCAAGCTGCCGGGCCATATCGTCGGACATTTCTACGTTCCGGCCAAATTCGGACACTGGCCGGACGACGCGACGCTCGAATCGTACGAAGACCGCCTGCTCGATGCATGCGCCGAACGAGGCCTCGCGATCGAAATCAACTCGCGTTTTTTCTACAAGCACTACGCCCAGGACGACGAGCAACTCGCGCGTTACCGCGCCGCGCACCTTCGTTTGCTGCGCAAGGCGGCCGAAAAAGGCGTGATGATCGCCGTCGGCTCCGACGCGCATAGTCCGAAGGATCAAGGCGCCGGCTTCGACGCGGTACTGGCATTACTCGACGAAGCCAACATCAATGAGATCGCCTTTCCCATCAATGGGCGCTTGGCGCGGGTCGCCTTGCGCGCGACCGAAGAGTTGCGCCGCCAAGCGGCAGCCCTCATCGCCGCACCCGCGGCGCCGCACGGCGCGCCGGCGGATGACGATGCGACGGACGAGCCTCCCGTAGAATCCATTCATCCGGCCGCCACCGAGGTCGCGACCGCCTCATTGCGCCGCGAGAACGGCGCGCCGAGCGCGAGCCAGCCGCCCCAGGTTCGTGCGAAGCCGGCGCAGCGCCCTGCGCGCCCACACCGCACCCCGCCGGCGGTCAGCACGGCAACGGGCGAGCAACAGGGCGGCACCGCCCCATCGGCTCTCGACCAGCCGGCATCGGTTCCCGAGGTGACGGGCGACGACCAAGTCGCAGTTTCACCGCCCTCAGTGACAAAACGCCCGGCTCGCAAACGCCCGAGTCGCGCCGCAGCCCCTGCGGCCCCAGCCGATGCGTCCGTTGCGGCGGCGGAAATCGCACCAGCGAAGGTTCGGGACAAGGAAGCGCCACCGGCGCCCGTGCAGCCGGTGAAGCCGGCAACCGCACCTTTGCCAATGCCGACGGCGTCGGTCGAAACGGCGTCGACCGAACCGGCCCTCTCCGCTGCCGCGCCTGCCAAGAAGTCGCGAACCGGACACAAACCCGGCAGCCGGCCGGCGGCCTTGGTTGCGGCGAGCAAACGCCCCGCTTCCACTAAAAAGACCACCGTAAGCCGTTCGCGTGCCAAGACGGCCGCAGCGAAGACCGCTTCGAAAAAGACCGCTGCGAAGCGCCCGGACACCAAACGAGCAGCCGTTAAGAAAACGGCAGCTCGAAAGCAGGCGGCGGCGCCTGCAGGGCGGCCCGTCAAGAAAGCGGCGCTACGGAAGGCGGTCAAACCGGTAAAGCGCGCCGCTCCCAAGCGCGTCGCCGCAAAGCCGGGTGCCGCGAAGAAATCGGCGGCGAAGAGAAAAGCAAAACCGCGCCGCTGAACGGAGCTTAGTTTTTAGCGGCGAAGGCGGAAACGAAACTTCGTTTTCGGGAGGCGTCGGATGGCAGTTTTAGCCCGTCGTCGGAACGTCGCGATCGTCGGCCCGCATCATGCCGGGAAGACGACGCTGGTCGAAGCCCTGCTCGCGGGCTCGGGAGCCATTGCGCGACGTGGCTCCGTAGCGGACGGCACTTCGACTACCGACTACGAACCGGAGTGTATCGAGCGCGGCCAATCGACGAGCGTCGGATTTGCGTACGCGTCGACCGCCTCCATCGATCTTTCGATCGTCGATTGCCCGGGGTTCGTCGAGTTTTTCGAAGAGACGAAACTCGCGCTGCTCGGCGTCGACGCGGCGGTGGTGGTGATCGATGCGGACCCGGCCCGCGTCCGGCAAACCCGCCAGCTCGTCGACTATCTCGACGAGCGTCGTTTGCCGCACTGCTTCTTCATCAACAAGCTCGATCGGCCGGGCAGTGATTTCCGGGCGACGCTCTCAGCCCTCGTGGCGACGTACGGAAAACGCGTCGTGGCGGAACACCTGCCGATCGGAGACGCCGACCAGTTTCGCGGCTACATCGATCTCGCGGAGCGCCACGCATACGTTGCGGAGAACGGCGCCCCCCGCGAAATTGCGATCGAAGGCGAGCTGGCCGGCACGGTCGCCCAGGCGCGCCAAGCCCTATTGGAGCGCCTCGGCGATTTCGACGACCATCTGCTGGAAGAATTGCTCGAAGGCGTCGAGCCGCCGCTCGACGAGATTCGCAAAGATCTTCACGACGAGACCTGCTCCGAACTGATCGTGCCGGTGCTCGTCGGAGCCGGATTGACGGACATCGGCGTCGCAGCCGCCGCTCTGCTGGACGTCATCGAGAAACAGTTTCCCGCGCCGCCGGGCGATCCGAACGCGCCGCTCGTAGCGCAAGTGTGCAAAACGATCGTCCATCCCCAGTCCGGTAAGTTATCGGTCGTGCGCGTCTGGGAGGGCACCCTCGCCGCTGACGCTACGCTCGTCGACGTATCGCACGACGGCCTCAAGCTGAGAGTCGCGGGACTATACCGGCTGCAGGGCAAGAAACAGGAGCCGGTCGTCTCGGCGGGTCCGGGCGAAATCGTGGCCATCGCGCGCTTGGAAGGCGTACGTACAGGCGACACGCTCGCTTCATCGGCGACGACCTCGGCGCGGCCCGTACCGCCGCTTGCGGAACCGCTGTACGCCGTCGCGATCAAACCGCGCGAACGGCTCGACGAAGCCAAGGTTTCGCAGATGCTGGCCCGCATCGTCGAAGAGGATCCGACCCTGCGGGTGCGCCGGGCCGAATTCACGAGCGAACTGCAGCTGCTCGGACTCGGCGAGGTGCACGTCGCGACCGCGCTCTCGCGCCTCGCGCGCAAGTATCATCTGACGCTGGACTCGCACGAGCCGTCCGTAGCGTATCGCGAAACGATTTCCGAACGCGCGGACGTACGCGCGCGGTACAAGCATCAAACGGGCGGGCACGGCCAGTTTGCGGACGTCGCCTTGCGCCTCGAACCGCGCGAGCGCGGTCACGGCGTCACGTTTTCAGAAGAGATCGTCGGGGGCGTCGTGCCGCGGCAATTCTTTCCCGCCGTCGAAAAA
>JALYUE010000033.1 GCA_030853925.1 Vulcanimicrobiota bacterium
CGCCGAGGCCGCCCGGCTCGACCGCGTCCATAATGTCCGCGCGCCCCACGACGCCGGACAGCGGCAAACCACCGGCGACGCTTTTCGCGAACGTGAGAAGATCGGGCACGACGCCCGCTTGTTCGACCGCGAACATGCTGCCCGTGCGCCCGAAGCCCGTTTGCACTTCGTCCGCAATCAGCACGATGCCGTGCCGGTCCGCGAGCGCGCGGAGCTCTCGTAAGAATTCGAACGGCGCGGGCACGAAGCCGCCTTCCCCGAGCACGGGCTCGATGATGAACGCGGCCACCTGCTGCGGCGCGACGCACGTCTCGAACACTCCGTGCAGCGCGGCGAGCGCGCGCGGCGTGTCGTAGCCGCGCCGCGCATCGGGATACGGCGCCTGGTAGATTTCCGGCGCGAACGGGCCGAAGTTCTGTTTGTACGGCGCGACTTTGCCCGTCATCGTCAGCGCGAGCAGCGTGCGGCCGTGATAGCCGTACGAGAACGCGACGACCGCCGGCCGGCCCGTCGCGCCGCGGGCGATCTTCACGGCGTTTTCGGTCGCTTCCGCGCCCGTCGATAAGAGCAGCGTCTTCTTCGCGAACGTGCCCGGCGCGAGCGCATTGAGACGTTCGGCGAGCGCGACGTAGACCTCGTACATGCCGACTTGGAAGCACGTGTGCGTGAAGGCGTCGAGCTGCGCGCGCACGGCCGCAACGACGGCCGGATGGCGGTGGCCGAGATTGAGCGTGCCGATGCCGGAGGCGAAATCGACGTACTCGCGGCCGTCGACGTCCCAAAGCCGTGCACCCTCCGCCCGAGCGACGAAAAGCGGATGCGCGGCCGACACGCCGCGGGCAACGGCCCGAGCGCGCCGCTCGATGAGATCGCCGGTTCGCGTCTGCGTCGCTTCCACGATCGAATACTCCGAACGAAGGTTGAGGTAGGTTGTATTCTAGCTCGCCCGGCAACGACCCGGCTACGTGCGCGCACACCACGATTCGGCGGAAATGTTGTGCCGATCGTCCAAACTAGGCCCGACATGCGTATTGGCGACCTGCTCGCACTGTCGACGTTCCAGGGCACGACGCTGGTCGCGGGTGTCGCCGGACGCGAGCGCGAGGTTACCTGGGCGCATGTCGTCGACGTTCCGGAACCCGCCGCATGGGTCGGCGAGGGGCAGCTGCTGCTGACGACGGGGTACGCCTGGCCGCACGAAACGAACGCCGAACGCGAACAAATCGAAGCGCTCGCCGCGCGCGGCCTCGCCGGTATCGGACTTGCGGTGCCGGGGTACGCCGAGCATTTCTCGCAGGGCGCTAAGAACGCGGCCGACCGGCTCGCTCTGCCCCTGCTCGAAATCCCGTGGGACGTGCCGTTCGCGCGCATTACGGAGGAACTCCACCGCGCGATCCTGACCTCGCAGCAAAACCTCATTGCCCGCTCCGAGGCGATTCACCGCGCGCTGACCCGGGCCGCGGGCGAGGGCACGACGCTCGCCGATCTCGCGCGGCATTTGAGCGACTCACTCAAACGCGCGGCCGCAATCGAGGATCCGCACGGCCAGCTGCTCGGCTACCACGACCCGGGCGCAGCCGTCGGAAGCACGAAGCCTGAGCTCGCACTGCACGAGCTCGAGCGCGCAGGCCTGCTCGCGCAGCTTCGGCAGAGCGCGGTGCCGGTCGCCGTACCAGCGTTTCCCGAGTTACGGACGACGCGTCGTCTCGTATGTCCGATTCGCGCCGGCGGCGCGCTCGCCGGATTCGTGTGGCTCGGCGAAGGCAGCGTGCCGTTCTCGGAACTCGACCGGCGAGCGATCGAACACGCCTCGCTCGTCGCAGCGCTGCACATTTCGCATCAACGCGAACTCGCGCAGGTGGAAACGCGCCTGGGGTATGCGTCGTTTCTGTCGCTCCTGGAAGCACCCGCGACGACGCCGCAGACGCTCGAGCGCGCGCAGCTGCTCGGGTTCGATCCGAAGCTCGTGTATCGCGCGGGCATCGTACTGCTGGACGAAGCGCTGCCGCTCGGACGCGACGCGGTGATGCGGCGCGACGCCATCGTGGAACGCTTGCGCGCGCATCTCGTGGCGAGCGGCGAGGTACGGCCGAAGCTCGGCGTCTGGCTCAACCGCATACCATTCCTCGTCCCCGACGACATCGATCTCGAGGGCATCGCCGCCGCGCTGCTGCCCGATCCCGTGCGGCTCGTCGTGGGGCGACCCGCAGCGGGTACGGACGGCGTGCGCGCGAGTTACGGTGAGGCACAGCAGCTCCTGGGCTACGACGGACTCGCGCGTTTAGCACGCTTCGAAGACGTTCTCGTGCCGCGGGTGCTGCTCGGAGACGCAGCCGCGCGCGACGGTTTTCTCGACGAGCTGTTCCGGCCGCTCGAGGGTCACAAGGGCCAAGCCGCCATGCGCGAAGCGCTGCTGTGCTACGCCGAGCACGGATTCGCGTTTAGGCGCACCGCGGCGGCGCTGGGAGTTCACCCCAATACGCTGCGCTACCGGCTCGAGCGGGCGTCGCTGCTGACCGGCCTCGCTCTCGGCGAACCCGACACGCGTTTTCGACTGCAGCTCGCGGCGAGGCTGCTGCCTTTACTCGCGAGCCATTCGGACGGTCGTACCAAAAACAAGGTGAGAAATTAGACATTCGGCACCTATGCGAGCATAAGGGCGCGCGTGTACACTGTGCGCAGTCTGTCCCGACCGCCCTTCATCCGAAGGGGCGGCTTTTTCATCCGGGGGTTCCCTTGCCAACGCGTCTCCGCGGCATCGTTATCGCGCTCGTCTTATTTTGCAGTTCGCTCGCGCCGCTGTACGCCGGCACGACCGGTGGGCTGCAAGGGCGCGTCCTAGATCAATCGACGGGCGCTCCGCTTGCGGGCGCCGTCGTGACGGTCACGTCGCCCTCGCAATCGGCGTCCACGCGCAGCGACGCGGGCGGCGGCTTCAGCTTTCTGTCGTTGTCGCCCGATACGTACGTGATTTCGACGCAGCTCCAAGGCTACGACCCCGTCTCGGCCGGCGGCCTTACCGTTCAAGCGGACCAAGTGCAAAGCGTCGGGACGTTCAAACTCGCAAAAACCCTCAAAACGATCGGTCGCGTCAGCGCGCGCACGAGCGGCAACCTCGTGCGGCCGGGCACGACGAGCGACGTGTATTCGGTCAATGCCGCAGGTCAAGCCGCAGCCGCCGCGGTCGGCGGCCCGGGCGGACTCAATCAAGCCTATAGCGCGATCGCGACGACTCCGGGCGCGAACGTTCCGCAAGGTCAACAGGGTTGGAATCAGCTCGTGTATATCCGCGGCGGCGATTACAGCGACGTCGCGAACGAACTCGACGGTATTCCGGTGCAACGGGCGTCGGACTTCGCGCCGATCACGACGCTCTCGAGCCTCGGAAGCCAAGAAGTGCAGACCTACACCGGCGGCACGCCCCCATCGGCAGAAGCGTCGGGGCTCTCGGGCTTCATCAATCAAGTCATCAAAACGGGCACCTACCCCGGTTATGAAAACCTCAGCGTCGGAGTTGGCGGTCCGTCGTTTTATCACAAATTCAGCGTCGAGGCGAGCGGTGCGACCAACAACCGCAATTTCTCTTATTACGTCGCGCTCGGCGGCGAAAATCAAGACTACCGGTACTCCGACCAGTTCAACGGTGCGGCCAATCCGCAGTTCTTTTACCCGCTGCAGATTCCGACCGGTCTCAACGGCCAAGTCTACGACGGTAGCGGAACCCCGTACTTCTCGCCCGGCCAGAGTTACGCGATCGCCGGGACCTCCGAGCGCGACACGCTCGGGAATTTCCACATCGCTATTCCGCATAAAGGCGGAATGCTCAAGGACGACATCCAGCTGCTCTTCGTCACGAGCGATATACAAAGCGGCTTCTATAGTTCGCCGCGCGATCTCGGCGGCAGCGCTCTGATCGCGCAAGCCTACGGCGCCCCGCCGTCATACACCGACCAGTACGTCTACAACGGCGCGTTGTACGCCCCGCCGGACCCTTCGAAGATCGGCATCGACTATTCGCCTTCGAGCCCGGCCCATCTCGCGTTCGCCGGACCGATTTCGGCGACGACCCGCGACGCGGACGATCACAACGTCTCGATTCTCAAGCTGCAGTATCAAAAGAACTTCAGCGCCAGTCAGTATCTCCGGCTCTTCGGCTATAGCGAATACAACGACTGGTTCATCAACGGCCCGGTCAGCGCGTACACGACGTACGGCGGCGAGATCCAAGACTACGAAGTGCACGGCAATGCGTTCGGCGCCAATCTCATCTATGCGAACCAGCTCAGCGACAAGCATCTGTTGACGTTCACCGGTTCGTATCAAACGCAGAAGCTCGAAACGCGCAGCAACAATACGTACAGCGGAGCGATCACGACGAATTTAGTCGACGCGAACGGCAACTGCTACAATCCGGGAACCGGAACGTATGCGAGCTGCTACGCGCCGATCTACTCGAGCGCCGGCTTCAATCCGTATGGCGGCCTCATTTCGTACGGTTCGTTCGGCGCTCCGGCGGCGAACTTTCCGTCGTCGTCGCTCACGGCCGTCGACCCGAGCGGCAATCCGATCGCGCCGCCGGCGGGCTCGGCCGCGGTACTCAACAACGCGCGGTACCGCGTCACGAGTAACGGCCGTAACGCCCAAATCGACGAGATCACGCCGTTCTTCAGCGCGGCGTCGCTCTCGGATCAGTTTCATCCGAGCGAGAAAGTTACCGTCAACGCCGGCATGCGGGTCGAAAATTACACGTACCGCTTGGACGACACGGTTTCCGGATATGCGGCTCGTCCGTTTTGGTTTGCCGCGTACAACCGCGAGTTCTCGTTCGGCTCGAGCGCGACATCGGTCGGCCAGTGTACGTCCGTCGATGCGGCCGGCAACACGATCTTCGGCGTAGATCCGGCCACGGGCGCTTCGCTGTGCGCCCCGGGCACCAACGCCAATCTCGCGAACTCGAGCCCGCGCACGGTCAGCTTCACTGCGTTCCAGCCACGGCTCTCGTTCACGTATACGCTAAACCCGAACAGCGTGCTGCGCGGTTCGTACGGCCGGTATGCGGCGCCCGCGCCGACGTCGTATCAGCAGTACAACGTCGATCAGCAAGACTCGCCGTCGTTCATCGGGCAGTTCTTGCCCTACGGCTTCAACACGCCGTTCCACCAGTCGCGTCCGTCGTACTCGAACAACTACGACCTATCGCTCGAGCACCACGTCAAAAACACCGATCTGTCCTTCAAGCTCACGCCGTTCTACCGTTCGACGCAAGATCAGCTCGCCAACATTCCGATCGGCAGTCAAGGTATTCTCGACGGGCTCAACGTCGGACGCCAACGCAACTACGGCGTGGAGTTCCAAATGCGCAAGGGTGAGTTCGACCGCAACGGCATCTCCGGACTGCTCAGCTACACGTTCACCCGCAGCCGGGTCAAGTACGGTAATTTTGGCGGCGGCAATCGCAACGAGATCGACAACCTCAACGAGTACATCCGCAATTACAATGCGTATACGTCGGGCTGCGCAGGCGGAACGAGCGCATTATGCGGGAGCACGACGAGCGGCGTCGTCGCTGCGCCCTGCTACGCGGGCGGGCAGCCGGACCCGGCGTGCGCGGCCGGCAGCATCGCGAATCCGTATTACAACGCGGCGCCGCAGCCGCTGCTCGATCGCAACGGCGAGTACACGCCGTACGACATCCTGCCGGCGCCCTTCCAAGGCGCGAACGGCTACGAAACGCCGCACGTCGCGACGCTCATCCTCAATTACAAACACAATAAGTTCGCGTTCACGCCGAGCGCGACGTTCAGCTCCGGTTCGTTTTACGGATCGCCGCTCGTGTGGCCGGGCTACGATCCGACCAGCTGCACGGGCGTGACCGCCGCGAATGCGGCCGACACGACGACGTGTGCGGGCTACCTGTTCATCCCGGACAAATACACCGGCAAATTCGATAGCTTCGGCGACCTGCGCGAACCGTCGCGCCTGACGCTCAACACGCAGTTCTCGTACGAAGCGACGTCGCGCGTCAAGGTCACGCTCACGGCGACCGGGCTCATCGACCGCTGCTTCCAGCGCAAGTATCCGTGGGATAACGGATCGACGTGCGTCTACGCGCAGCTGCCGTCGAATCTGCTCGCGCCGGCCGGCAATTTCGTCGCCAACCCGCCCGTTCAGCTCGCGTACCCCTACGCGAGTTGGTACAACAATTCGCAAACGGGCTTCGTCGGTCAGAAGCTGCCGTTCAACGCGTTCTTAACCGTCGACATCCGGTTATAAGCGCGTGACGACGGCGCGGCCGCCCGGCCTCTCGCGGCGGGGCTTCTTGGGCGCGCTCGGCGCGACGCTCGTACCCGCAATCTCGGGACCGCTCGCCCGACCGCTGTACGCCGCGACGGAACGCGGGCACGGCGCGCCGCGCATCGCAATCGTCGGCGCCGGCATCGCGGGGTTGACCGCGGCGCGTACGCTGCGCGACCGCGGCGTTGCGGCAACCGTCTACGAAGCGCAACTGCGCGTCGGCGGCCGCATGCGTTCCGAAAGCGCACTGTGGGGCAACGGTCAGGTCAGCGAATACTGCGGCGAGTTAATCGACACCGACCACACGCTGATGCAGGCGCTCGCGAAACGTTTCTCGCTGCCGCTGACCGACGTGCTTGCCGCGGTGCCGGAGAACGCGGAGCAGACGATCTTTCAGCACGGCCGCTACTATCCCGAACGCAGATTGTTCGCCGACTTTCGGCCGGTTTATCGAACGCTCGCCGCGCACGTCGCGGCGGCGGGCCCCGCTACGACGTACGCGCACTCGACGCCGATGGGGCGCGAACTGGACCGCATGACGCTCGCCCAGTGGATCGAGCGCTTCGTACCCGGCGGCCGGAAGTCGGACGTCGGGACGTTCATCTACCTGCAGTACGTCGCCGAGTACGGCATCGCGGCCGATCGGCAGAGCGCGCTCAACATGGTGTACTGGCTCGGGCGCCAGCCGCACTACGATGCGCGCACGGGCGAGTTCGTCGCGCTCGGGCCGTCGGACGAACGCTTCCACATCGCGGGCGGCAACGACCGGCTGCCGCAAGCCATCGCCGCCTCGCTGCCGGCGGAGAGCCTGCGGCTCGGGCACCGACTCGAAGCGATAATGCGCCGTTCGGACGGGCGCATCGCTCTGAGTTTTCTCACGGCGAACGGGAGCATCACGGAAGTCGTCGACAAAGCGATCGTGACCGTACCGTTTTCGGTGCTGCGCGGTATCGACACGGCGCGCGCGGGCTTCGACGCGCTCAAACGCGTGGCGATCGCCGAACTCGCCTACGGCGACCATTCGAAACTCGTCGTGCAGTTCGACGAGCGGTATTGGCACGGAACGGGTTCGTGGCCGGGCCACAGTTCGGGCGACATCACGTACGACGGTGCGTTCCAGCAAACGTGGGAAGCGACGCGCGGACAACGCGGCACGAGCGGGCTCATCGTCGATTACGCCGCCGCGGAACAGAGCGCCGTCATGCGCCCGCAGGCCCCGCACACGACGAGTACCCTCGCGCCGACGGCCGGCTATGCGAAGACGTTCGTGCGCGAGCTCGAGCGCGTGTGGCCGGGAGCCGAAAAACACTTTACCGGCAAGGCCGCGCTCAGCCACGCGGTCGCCGATCCGTTCGCACGCGGAAGCTACGCCGGTTGGCTTGCGGGGCAATACTCGCGCTTCGCCGGCTACGAACGCGTCCGCCAGGGCAACGTGCTCTTTGCCGGCGAGCACTGCTCGGTGCTGCTGCAGGGTTTTATGGAAGGGGCCGCACGCGAAGGCGTGCGCGCCGCGCACGAAGTACTCGCCGACGCGGGACGCAGCGCGGCGGCATGAACGCGCTGCGCGCCGATTGTCTCAATCTGTGGGAAGTCCTGGCGCAATCGATCGCAATGCTCGGGCCGACGATGACGCCCGTGCTGATCGTTCCGCTGATGTACGCTTCGACCGGTAACGCGAGTTGGCTCGCGTACGCATTCGCGTCGCTGATGCTGCTCGCGGTGGCCTTGAACATTCGCGAGTTTGCCACGCGTTCGGCGTCGGCCGGCTCGCTGTACGAGTTCGCGCGCCGCGCGTTCGGCGCGCGCGGCAGTCTACTCTGCGGTTGGGCGCTGCTGTGGGCGTACGTTTTGGTCGGCGTCGCGGGGCTGACCGGCTTCGCCGTTTTCGCGAGCACCTTGCTCGGCTTCGAACGCATCGCCGTCGCGCCGCTCGTGCCGCTCGTGCTGTGCCTCGCGCTCGCGCTCGCGCTCGGTTACCGCGACATCCGGCTATCGACCATCACGCTGCTCGTGCTGGAAGCGGGCTCCGTATCGCTGATTCTCGTGCTCTTCGCGATCGTGCTCGCGCGTCACGGCACGCTCGTCGACGGCGATCAGCTCGCCCTGCATGGCGGCACTTTAGCGGGCCTCGGACTCGGAACCACGATCGCTATTTTTTCGCTCGTCGGTTTCGAAAGCGCGACCTCGCTCGGCGAAGAAGCGCACGACCCACTGCGCACGATACCGACGGCGGTCATTTTGAGCGTCGTGATCTCCGGAATATTTTTCGTGTTTTGCGCGTACGCGGAAGTGCTCGCCGCGCGAGGACTCGCGACGCCGCTCGATAAACTCGGCACGCCGCTCGACGCGCTTGCCGACGCGGCGCGCGTGCCCGCACTCAAAGTCGCGATCGACGTCGGCGCTCTGCTGTCGTCGTTTTCCATCACGCTTGCGGCGCTCAACGCGGCCGCTCGCTGCGTGTTCGACATGAGCCGCGCCGGATTGTTTCCGCCTGCGCTCGCGCGCTCGCATCCAAATTTCCATTCGCCTTCGGCCGCACTCGCCGCCGTCAGCTGCGTGTTGGCGGTGGTCGGCGGCGGGATGCTGCTCGAGGGCATCGCTCCGCTCGACGCCTTCAACGATACGGCGACCCTCGGCTCGTTCGGATTCGTCGCGATCTACGCGTTCGTGGCGCTCGGCGCGCCCGTGTACTTGCGGCGGCTCGGCGAACTGCGGCCGCGCCATCTGGTGTTGTCCGGCTTCACGCTCGCGCTATTGCTGATTCCCGCCGTCGGCAGCGTGTATCCCGTGCCGGCGCCGCCGACGAACGTTTTTCCGTACGTATTCGCGGCGTACTTCGTACTCGGCATCGGATTATTGTGGCATCGCAGCGGCAGCTTGGTCTCGGAAACGGGTTGAGCCACCGATAAACTTCCCGCTCGCGCTTGCCGAGAACATCATAGGATGCGTTTCCGCGATTACACGCCGGGCGCCGAGGCGGCGCCGCTCACGGCTCTTCTGCGCGAGGTCACGCGTTCGCGGCACCTCGCGCTGCACGAAGCGCCGCTCATGCGGCGGCTGTTCGCGGCGGACTACGCGCTGGCCGAATATCGAACGCACCTCGAGTCGATGCTCGGCGTCATCGAGCCGCTCGAACGCGCGGCCGAGCGGTCGATCGACGCTGCGCTCGCGCCCCATTTTGCCCGCCGCTCGCAGCGGTTATGCGAAGATCTTAGCGCCATGGGAGCGAGCAGCGCCCAGATCGGCGGCGTGCCGCGATGCCGCATCGCGCCGTTCTCGGCGGCCCGCGTGCGTGGATATCTGTACGTAAGTCTCGGATCGATGCTCGGCGGCCGCATCATCGCGCAACGTCTGCGAAGCGCCTTCGGCGACGCCGCGAGCATTCGTTTCTACGCCGACGGCAACGGCCGAGCCGACGCGCGTTGGACGTCCTTTTGTACGGAACTCGACGATCGCGGTGGCGATGTAGACGAGACGTGTGCCGGCGCGATCGCAACGTTCGACGCGTTCACCGCGTGGCTTGCGGTATGTTGAACCTCGAAGCATGCGCTCGCGAACCGATCCATATCATCGGCAGCGTTCAGGCGCACGGCCTGTTGGTCGCGGTTTCCGAACCGGATCTGGTCGTTCATCACATCAGCGCAAATGCGTTCGACATCGTCGGCACGCTCCCCGAAGAATTGCTCGAGCGATCCCTCGAGGCGCTCCTAGGGGCGCGGCAATTCGTGGCGCTGCGATCGCGTGTGCTCGCCGGCGACTTACTTGCGGCGAACCCGTTTCGCGTGCTTCTCGGCGCTCCGGCGCGAGCGCTGGATTGCATCGCGCACCGGCATGCCGGGATGCTCGTGTTGGAATTCGAGCCCGTGCATGCGGGCGACTCGCTCAAACCGATCAACGTCGCGGCGCACCTTCAGGCGCCGCTGACGCGCATGGAACGCGCGCCGGATTTCGTGCGGCTGGCGAGCGTAGCAGCGGCCGAAGTCCGGCGACTGAGCGGCTTCGACCGCGTCATGATCTACCGCTTCGCCGCAAATTGGGAAGGCGACGTCATCGCCGAAGCCTCGGCTCCGTCGCCCGTATCGTATCTCAATCTCCGCTTCCCGGCGAGCGACATTCCCGCGCAAGCGCGGCGGCTGTATCTGCTGAACACGCTGCGGTTAATCGCCGACGTGCAATCGCTACCGGTCCCGATCGTACCGGCAGTGCGTCCCCACAATGGCTCGCCGCTGGATCTTTCGTATTCGATTTTGCGCAGCGCGTCGCCGACCCATATCGCGTACCTGCGCAACATGGGCGCCGCCGCTACGCTGACCATCTCGATCGTCGTCAACGGTAAGCTCTGGGGTATGATCGCGTGCCATCACGGCACGCCGCGCCGGCTCGATTACGAAACGCGTTCGGTGTGCGACCTCGTCGCCGTGATGCTCGCATCGCAAATCGTCTCCCGAACCGACAACCTCGAATTGCAAGCCCGTCTACGATCGCGCGACCTCATCGAAGAGTACATGAGCGAGATCGAACGCGGCAAGACGCCGGTCGAGAATCAGCCGATCGTTAACGAACGTCTCCTCGACTTGCTCGACGCCGACGGCCTCGTGGCGCGCAGCGGCGGCGGCGCGATCGTACATGGCACGGTCGTCGACGAAGCGACTTTCGCGCCCGTACTCGCCGCCTTGCGCGCGCTCGCCGTTCGCGGGATCGCGAGTTCCGAAAAGCTCGAGGTCTTCGCTCCCGCCGCTTCTGCGTTTCGCAGCGAAGCGAGCGGAGCGCTCTACATAGGCCTCTCCGAAACGACGGACGACTACATCCTGCTCTTGCGGCGCGAACTCATCGCAACGGTGACGTGGGCCGGCGACCCGCAGAACGCCGCGCTACCGGCGGGTTCGGGAAACGTGCTACGGCCGCGCACGTCGTTTGCCGCCTGGCAGGAAACGGTCCGCGGGCAGAGCCGTCCTTGGACCGAACTCGAACTCGCCAACGCGCGCCTGCTACGCGAACAATTCCTGCGCGTGCGCGAAGCGCGCGAACGCTTCCGGGCGGAAGAGCGCGTGCGCTATCTCGCGCACTACGATGCGTTGACCGAGATCGCCAATAGAAGCTCGATCCAAGACCAGCTCAAGGGCTGTTTGTCGCAGGCTTCCGCGGACCGCTCGGAGCTCGCGGTGCTGTTCATCGACCTCGATAAATTCAAAAACTTCAACGACGCGTGGGGTCACGCGACCGGCGACCGCGTCCTGCAAATCGTGGCCGCGCGCATGAAGCACAGCGTGCGGGCGGAAGACGTCGTCGGACGCCTTGCGGGCGACGAGTTTATCGTCATCATGCCCGGCTTAGTGTCGGCAGATCAGGCGAGCGCCGCGGCCCGCCGGTTGCTGACGGACATCTCGCGCCCGATGCGGCTCGATCACGGATTCGCTCATATCACTGCGAGCATCGGGGTCAGCCGCTTTCCGGTGGACGCGACCGACTTCGAAGGGTTGCTGAGCCACTCGGACAGCGCCATGTATGCTGCCAAAGCCGCAGGACGAAATGCGAGCGCGGCCTACGGCGCGTCGGCGCGCGCATCCCTCAGCAGCGAATGACGGTATCCGTACGCCGCATAGACGACGGCGCCGACGGCGAACCACGCGACGAAGCGTAACCACGTCCCGCCCGACAAACCGCCGATCATCAAATACACACACATGCCGAAGCCCAGGATCGGGGCCACAGGCCCGAGCGGCGCGCGAAACGGACGTCGCGCCGTGGGCTGTTTATAGCGTAGCACGAGCACTCCCGCGCAGACGATCGCGAAAGCCGAAAGCGTGCCGATGTTCACGAGCG
>JALYUE010000039.1 GCA_030853925.1 Vulcanimicrobiota bacterium
CCTCGCCATGCTCGCTCTGCGCGGCCCATCGGGCCTCGTCAATCCGCGGCTCATCCCGTGTATTGCGCTCGGTTCGCTCGCCGCCGCGGTTCGTGCCCGTCGGCGCATGACGAGCGTACCGCAACCCGCGCTCCTGCCGGGAGCGCTGCTCGCCGCGCTCGTCGCGGGCACTCCGGCGCCGCCATACGGCGCCGATCCGACGTCGCTCGCCGGCGCGTTTCCAGGCGAGCAGCTCGACTTCACCGGAGTCAGCACGACGGCCGGCGGCGCAACGACGCTCGAGCGCTTCGCAATCACCTGTTGCCGCATCGACGCTACCGCGGTCGCCGTACGGCTCTCACGGCGCCTGAGCGTACCGAACGGCAGCTGGGTCGCGGCATCCGGCGCGCTCGTGCGTGGAGGGGACGGCAGTCTCGTGCTGCGGGCGACGAACTGGCGCAGGCTACCGGCGCCGGGCGACCCGTTCGTGTATCGCTGAGCTCCGCACGCGCCGGAACGAACAAGGGTACCGGCTAAAACGCACGCCGCGCGCACCTATTGTGTGCGGAAACACGTTGTTGAGGGTGCACCACTATAATACGGAGATTCCACGTATGCAGGCGAGTCGTTCGGTACGCGTCGCGGTCCTTGCCGCACTGGTCGCTTCGGTTGCCGCTTCGGGTGCCTCGGCGCGAGCGGACGATGCCCCCGGCGATCCGGGGGTCGCGCGTCTGAGCGTTCTGCGCGGAGCCGTCGATCTCAAACGGGCCGATTCGGGCGACAGCTTCGCCGCGGCCGTAAACGCACCGGTTTCGGCAGGCGATTACGTCACGACGGGTGACGACGCGCACGCCGAAATCGAGTACCCGTTCGGCGCTTCGCTGCGGGTTGCGCGCGGCACACAATTACGCTTCACACGCCTCGACCGTGAGGATCATGTCGCCCAATTGGCCCTCGGCACGGTCGAACTGCGTCTCTTTCGCGGGCTCGAGTCGCATGCGGAAGTAGCGACGCCCGCCGCGACCGTGCGCCCGACGGAAAACGGCCGCTACCGCATTACCGTAGCGGCCGACGGAGATAGTGCGATCACCGTTCGTTCGGGTCGCGCCGACGTCATCACGGAGTCGGGAACGCGTAGCCTGTCCCCGGGTACGACGCTGTCCATCACGGGCACGGGGGAGGCTGCCCGGATCGGCTCGGGCCCCGAAGTCGCAAGCGACGAATTCGACCGTTGGAATAACGAGCGAGACGCGTACGTCGAACGCGCGCGCGACTTCGGATACGTCGATCGAGGCATGGTTGGCGCCGACGACTTAGACCGCTATGGACAGTGGGAGGACTCGAGCTACGGCCGCGCCTGGCGGCCCGACGTCAACCCGGGTTGGGCTCCTTATAACGACGGCCGCTGGACGTGGCAGCCATACTATGGATGGACCTGGGTCGCGGCCGAACCCTGGGGTTGGGCACCATATCATTACGGCCGCTGGTTTTACGCTTCAAACGGCTGGTTTTGGTCGCCCGGCGTTGCGGCACGTTGGCCCGTGGTCTACTCCGCACCGGTCATTTTTGCGACGCCGATCGTCTATCAGCCGGCGCTGGTCGCGTTCTTTTCGTTCGGTAGCGGTTTCGGCGGTTTGGGCTTCGGCAACATCGGCTGGGTGCCGCTCGCCCCGTACGAGACCTACCGCCCATGGTGGGGTTCGGGCTACGCGAACCGGACCGTCAACAACGTTACGAACATTTCCAACATCACCAACGTCACGAACATCAACAATTATTACGCCAATTCGGGAACCGCGACCGTCTCGAAGCTGTATCGAAACGCCGCCGCTCCGGGTGGCGCCGTCGGTGTAAAGGCCGACAACTTTGCCGCCGGCCGATTCGAGCATGTGGCCGCATTGCAGCCCGGCGAACTGACGAAGGTTAGCCCGATTGCGGGCATTCTTCCCATCGTACCGACCGCCAGGAACTTGGCGTTCTCCGACCGCACGCCGAGCGCGGCCGCGAGCGGGCTCGAGCGGCGTTTCGCCGGATTCCGTCCGCCGAGCGTCGCGACCCGCCCCTTCGTGGAGCAGCAGGCCGAAATTAAACGCCTCACGTTCAAAACGTATCCTCACGCCGAGCCAGCCTTCGTACGTCCTATCGTGCCGGAGCGCAAGAGCGTCGGCGTGCCGGTGCCGACGCGCATCGAGCGCATCGAGCGCATCGAAGGCACTACGAAAACGGCAGTGTCGCCGTGGGATCGCTTCGATCATCCGCCGAGCGTAGTGCCGCCGCGCGCGAGAACGTCGGGAGGGGCGACGACAGCACACCTGGTCGGCGCGCAGGGCACTCTGCATGCTGCGCCCGTGCTGCGCAACGAAAGTATGCATGCGACGACGCCGTCCGCTTTCGACCGATTCGATCACGCGAGATACGCCTCGCGCGACAACAGCTTGTTCGGTTCGACTCCCGCGAGCAGCGCAACGCACTCTTCGATGCCCGACGCGGGCGGGTTTGCGCAGCCGCGCCGCGAGCAGCCGGACCGGCCGGCAAGAACGAGCGTGCAAGGCCAGCATGCGATGACACCCATACGCGTAGAATCGCACGCCATCGCTGCGCCGCCGCGGCTTCGTTAATACCTGCCAATAGAGCGACTTTTAAACGAAATCTAAACGTTTGCCTAATGCCGAAAGGTCAGCTCGACGGGGATTCGAAGTCGAGCGCTCATGCCTTTCGTCTTGCAAGCGCTTACAGCGACGCTCGTATTTGTGTCGTGCGTTTCGCTTGCGGCGCCGGCTCTGGCCGAATCGCACGAACGAGCCGGTTCGAACAGCGCGTACGCCGCTGAAATCCGCACGATCAATCCCCGCATTCAAGCATGGCAGAGTCGCGACTACGCGAGTGCGTTGCTGCGCGACGCGCGCGCCATGCACGTCGATCCGCGACTCGTCATGGCCGTCGTGACCGTTGAATCGCATTGGGACGCAGGCGCCGTGTCGATCCACGGCGCGCAGGGTCTGGGACAGCTCAAACCCACGACGGCACGCGAACTCGGCGTCGAGCCGTTTTCCGGACGGGAAAACCTGCGCGGCGTAACGCTGTATCTGCGGCAGCTTCTCGCGCTCTTCAAGTCGTCTCGCTATGCACTGCGTGAAGCGATCGCAGGCTACAATGCGGGCCCGTACGCGGTGAAAAATTACGGCGGCATTCCACCGCGCCGCGAAACGCAGCACTACGTCGTCAAGGTGCTGGCCGCTTGGCGTAGTTTCGAGGGCCGTCTGTCCGCCGGCTCGAGCGTCCCGGACGCGCCCACGGATCCGACGCAGCGCGTTCAATACGAGCAAACCGCCTACTGGGGCGTGCACTAAGTCTGAACCGACGGCTCGCCTGGGACGGGCGTCACATCCCTTAGCCGCCCAGGCTGCGTAGCGGCATTTCGCGACGTCCGCGGCCGAATGTGTAAGGATGTGCAAGCTGCGACGCCGTCGCTCGGCCGGTTCCATTTTCCCGCGCCGCGCAGGGCCCATAGTCGGACGGGCGTGATAGGAGACGTCGACGCCCGGGGCGTGCGCGCCGACGTCCTGCGCTCGATCGGGAAAATAGTGCCGGCCGTCACGTATCGCCGTACGTGCCAAGACGGCAGCTGGCGCTACGCCTTTATCGGAGGGTGCGTGAGCGACTTCTTCGGATGCGATACCTCCGAGGTTTTTTCAACGCGCGACGGCTTCAATCTCACTTTCATCCATTCGGAGGATCGCGCACGCATCGTCGACGCCTACGCCGCGGCGGTCGCGAACGGCGGAGGCGTGCACGAGAGCGAATGCCGCATCGTGTCGCGCACGGGCCGCATGCGGCGTCTGCGCACCTTCATCGATATCGAAACGAGTGGCGGACGAGAAATCGCTTCGGTCGGAATGATGTTCGACATCGGCTATCTGGACGCCGAGGCCGAACGCTTGCGCCGCCTCGCGGATTACGACGCATTGACGGGCCTTTCAAATCGGACGCATTTCATCGCCGCCATCGGCGACGCGGTCGAGCGACACCAACACGTCGACCGACCCTTCGCAATCGTCGTGTTCGATCTCGACGACTTTCACGAGATCAATGAAGCCTACGGGCACCGCACCGCCGACGAAATCGCACCCGGCGCGATTCTCGGAAGATTGGGCGCCGATCGATTCGGGCTGTTGACCGACGCGGCCCAGGGAACCGACGCCGTATCCGTCGCCGACGAGATCGCACGCTGCTTCGAGCGACCCTTCGAAATCGGCAAGCAACTGATGTGGATTTCGGTGAGCGGCGGTATCGCTTTCGGCACCGACGCGACGCGCGACGCCGCCGAGCTGCTCGCGCAGGCCGACGGCGCGCTCGAGCGCGCGAGCGAAGCGGGCGGCGGTATTTTCAAAGTATTTTCCGCCGAGTCGGGCGGCGAACTCTTGAAACGCTTAGTTTTGAAAGAACACCTGCACACCGCTGCCGATCAAGGGCAATTTGCGCTACACTATCAGCCGAAAGTCGAAGCGCGGTCGGGGCGCGTGATCGGCGCCGAAGCGCTGATCCGGTGGAATCATCCGGAGCTTGGATTTCAATCGCCCGCCGACTTTATTCCCATCGCCGAGCGGACCGGATTGATCGTGCCGATCGGCCAGTGGGTCATTCGCGAAGCCTGCCGGCAATCGCAAAGGTGGCGCCGCGCGGGAATGGCGGGCGTCCCGATCGCGGTTAACGTGTCGTCCGTGCAGTTCGCTCGCTCGCAGGTGCTGCAAACTCTCCGGGAGGCGCTCGTTGAGTTCGACGTGCCGCCGGGCGGCCTCGAAATCGAAATTACCGAAGGCACCCTCGCGGATTGCAGCGACGGGCTCATCACGGAGCTCGTTGCGATACGTGCACTCGGCGTCGGCATCGCGCTCGACGACTTCGGGACGGGCTTCTCGTCGCTCGCGTATTTACACCGATTGCCCCTCTCGCTGCTCAAAGTCGATAAAACGTTCGTGCAGGGTGCGCTCAAAAACGAGCGCGACGCGGCGATCGTCCGATCCGTCGTGCATCTTGCGAATCAGCTCGATCTTCGCACGGTCGCCGAAGGCGTCGAAACCCTCGAGCAGTTGACCTTCGTACGAGACAGCGGTTGCGATGAAGTGCAGGGGTACTTCTTCAGTCCGCCGATGCGGCCCGACGACTTTGCATGGTACGTCGAACAAAACGAAGGGCTCGCGGACGACGAACTCGGCATCGCAATATAATCGGCCGTCGATCGCACGCGAGCGAGACGCTCAATGCAAAAAGTAACGGTGTGACGAGAAGACGAGCGCGACACCGAGACGATCGGCGGCCGCCACGACCTCCGCGTCTCGAATGGAACCTTCAGGCGCGATAACCGCGGTGCAGCCCGCTAGCGCCGCCGCCTCCAAGCCGTCGGGAAACGGGAAGAAGCCGTCGCTCGCGCACGCCGCGCCGGCCGCGAAGTCGGCGGCGCGTTCGCAGGCGATGCGAACGGCGCTCACGCGATTGGTTTGTCCGGCGCACATACCCCGCGTGATACCGTCGCGCGCGATCACGACGCCGTTCGACTTCACGTGACGCACGACGTCCCAGGCAAAACGCATGTCGCGCCACGCGGCCGGGCTGGGCGCGCGTGACGAAACGCAGCGCCACGTTTCCGCCGGAGCGGCCGGGTCGTCGTCTTCGGCGAGCACGCCGCCGAGGGCGCTACGCACGCGCAGCTCGCGCGCCAACCGTTCGGGCAGACGCGCGTCGTAGCGAATGATGCGTAAATTTTTCTTACGCTGCAGTCGGGCGAGCGCCGCATCGTCGAAGACGGGCGCCGCGACGATTTCGAGAAAGAAATTCGCGAGCGTTTCCGCGGTAGGGAGATCGACCTCGCCGTCGAGGGCGATGATGCCCCCGAAGGCTGAGACGGGATCTGCTTCGAGCGCGGCGCTCACCGCGGCGAACGCCGTGGGACGCTCGGCGACGCCACATGGCACCGTGTGCTTGACGATGGCGGCGCGGGTGACGCGCTCGGCCGCCTCCGGCACTTCGCGCACGAGCAGGCGCAGCGTGGCGTCGAGGTCGAGCAGGTTGTTGTACGACAGCGCTTTGCCGCCGAGCTGCTCCGGTAGATGTTTGGTTCGCGACAAGTAAAAGGCGGCGCGCGATTGCGGATTTTCTCCATAGCGCAGCGGCGTCGCGAGTGGCAGCGTGAGCGCGAGCGAACCGGGCAGCTCGCTTGCGACGAGCCCCGCTTCGAGATATCGTGCGATCGACGAATCGTATTCCGCGGTGCGCTCGAACGCGCGCGTCGCGAGCCGCCGCCTCGTCACGATATCCGTCTCGCCGCCGGTCCCGCGCACCGCAGCATACTGTTCGGGCTCGACGAGCACCGTGACAAACTCGAAGTTCTTCGCAGCCGCACGAATGAGCGCCACGCCGCCGATATCGATTTGCTCGAGCGCTTCGCCGAAGGTAGCGCCCTCGCGGGCGGCCGTCGCCTCGAACGGGTACAAGTTCACGACCACGGTAGAGATCGAGGGTACGCCGTGCTGCCGCGCCTCGGCGACGTGCTCCGCATTGTCGCGGTCCGCCAGAATCGCGCCGAAGATGCGTGGGTGCAGCGTTTTGACTCGCCCGCCGAAGAGCGACGGGAAACCGGTCAGTTCGCCGACATCGCGTGCGTCCACGCCGTTATCGACAAGATGCGCGCGCGTTCCACCCGTCGCATAAATCGGCGTTCCGGCGGCCTCGAGTTCGCGCGCCAGCTCGACGACGCCCGTGCGGTCGTACACCGAGAAGAGCGCCGCTTCACGCAAGGACGGGCTCGGGCGCTGCGACCGCTTCCGGAACTGCCTGCGCGAGGTCGGCCGAGATCACGCTCGAGATACCGGGCTCGGCCATCGTTACGCCGTACATGCGCTGCGCGAGCTCCATCGTTTTTTTGTTATGCGTGACGAGCAGCAACTGCGCTTGCGCCCCGACTTCCCGCACGAGATGCGAGAACCGCTCGACGTTCGCATCGTCAAGCGCCGCGTCGACTTCGTCGAGGAGATAAAACGGCGACGGTTTGACGCGAATGAGCGCGAAGATCAACGCGGAAGCCGCCATGGCGCGCTCGCCCCCGGAAAGCGCCGCGAGCGCCATCATCTTTTTTCCCGGCGGTTGAATAGAAATCTCGATTCCCGTTTCGGAAAGAAGGTCGGGCGACGTTTGCCACATCTTTGCTTGGCCGCCGGGGAAGAGCCGTTCGTAGACGTCTTCGAAGGCCGCCTTGACGAGCGCGAACGTTTCGTTGAACTGAGCCTGCGACGAGGCTTCGATCTCGCGAATCGAGGCGAGCAGCGTCTCTCTCGCGCGCGCCAAATCGTCGAGCTGTTCTTTGAGGAAACGCTCGCGCTCCGTCACTTCCGCGATGTCGGCTTCGGCGTTGAGATTGACGTTCTGCAAGCGCGCGAGATCTTCGCGCAAACGCGCGATGTCGCCCGTCACCTCGGCGTCTTCGGCGGCATAGCGTGCCTCGACGTCGGCGCAGTCGCCCGCCGTCGCGGGATTGCGCGCGAATTGCGCCGCGAGCATTCCGAGTTCCGCGTCGATTTCCGCGAGCCGTAAACGGCCACCCTCGCTCGCGGCGCCGGCGTCGCGTTCGGCCGCGAGCGTTAACCGCAGATCCGCTTCGAGTTCTCGCGCGCGCGACTCCGCGGTATCGCGCTCGCGCCGCATGGCGG
>JALYUE010000149.1 GCA_030853925.1 Vulcanimicrobiota bacterium
ACACTACAGTGGGTACGCAACTCCGTCAGCTTACGGAATTCGGGCAGAGCATCTGGCTCGATAACATCCGGCGCAGCATGTTCAAGTCGGGGGAACTCAAACGGCTCGTCGCCGCGGGTTTGCGCGGCATGACTTCGAATCCGACCATCTTCGAGAAGGCGATCGGCAGCGGCAACGATTACGACGAACAACTTGCGTCGCTGATCGGCAGCGAACACGATCCGAATCACCTTTTCGAAGCGCTCGCGATCGACGATATCCGTCACGCGTGCGATGAGTTTCGCAGCCTCTTCGACGAAAGCGGCGGAGGCGACGGCTTCGTCAGTCTCGAGGTATCGCCGCTGCTCGCCGCCGATACGGCGGGCACGACCGAAGCGGCCGCGCGGCTGTGGAAAATGGTCGATCGACCGAACGTGATGATCAAGATACCGTCGACGCCCGAAGGGATCCCGGCCATCACCGCAACGATCGCAGCGGGAATTAACGTCAACGTTACGCTGATCTTCTCGCTCGAAACCTACGAAGCGGTAGCGGACGCATACATCGCCGGTCTCGAGCAGCGCGCGGCGGCGGGCGAGCCGATCGACAAGATCGGCTCGGTCGCGAGCGTCTTCGTCAGCCGCATCGACACCGCGGTCGATAAACTGCTCGAGGACAAAGTCGCCAAGGGCGACCCGCAGGCAAAGAGCCTGCTCGGGAAGACCGGCGTCGCGAATCTCAAGCTCATCTATCAGCGCTACAAAAAGCTCTTCGAAGGCGAGCGTTTCGAACGCCTCAAAGCGCTCGGCGGGCGCGTGCAGCGCCCGCTGTGGGCCAGCACCGGCACGAAAAATCCCGCGTATTCCGATTTGCTGTACGTCGAGAATCTCGTCGGTAAGAACACCGTCAACACGCTGCCGCCGGCAACGCTCGACGCTCTGGTCGATCACGGAAACGTCAAGCCGGACGCCGTCGAAAGCGATCTGGGCGGCGCGCACGCGACCATCGACGCGCTCACGAAGACGCAGATATCGCTCTTCGACGTGACGCATGCGCTGCAGGTCGAAGGCGTCAAATCGTTTGCCGATTCGTACAACGCGATGCTCGAAGCGATCGGCAAGAAGCAGCAAGAACTCGCGGGCGGCGTCGAGCGCGTCGGGATCGCCCTGGGAAAAGCTGAGGCCGACCCGGAGAGCGCGCTTGCGAAGCTCGCGCAAGACGACTTCCTGAGCAAGCTCTGGAAGCACGATCCCTCCCCGTGGTCGGCCGATCCGCAACACGCGGACATCATCAAACACGCGCTGGGCTGGCTGGACTTTCCGCGAACCATCCACGAGCGCGCGGACGAACTCAAGAAATTCGCGGCCGAGATGGCCAAACTCTATACGCACGTCGTCGTACTCGGCATGGGCGGCAGTTCGCTCGCGCCGGACGTGCTGCGCGCGACCTTCGGCCGCGTCAGCGGCTACCCCGAACTGCACGTGCTCGATTCGAGCGATCCTGCGCAGATCGCAACGCTCGAAGCGTCGCTCGACATCCCGCACACGCTCTTCATCGTCGCGAGCAAAAGCGGCACGACGACGGAGCCCGAGGCATTCTTTCGCTACTTCTACGAGCGAGTACAAAAAGCGGTAGGTGCCGACAACGCCGGGCGGCAGTTCATCGCCATTACCGATCCCAATACGCAGCTCGGTAAAGAAGCGGAGGGCGCCGCGTTTCGCCGCACCTTCGAGAACGATCCCGATATCGGCGGCCGCTATTCGGCGCTCTCGTACTTCGGCATGGTTCCGGCGGCACTCGCCGGCTACGACGTTGCGGCGCTGCTCGACCGCGGACTCGGCGCGCTGCAAGCGAACTCCCGCACGACCAAACCTCAGGACGCCGCGGGCCTGCGTTTCGGCGCGGCGATCGGAACGCTCGCGAAAGCGGGCCGCGACAAACTCACGATCGTCTGCCACCCCGAGATCGCGGCGTTCGGCGCCTGGGCCGAACAGCTTATAGCCGAATCGACCGGCAAGAACGGCAGGGGCATCGTGCCGATCGAAGGCGAGACGCTCGGTTTCGCGCACGAGTACGGTGAGGACCGCGTCTTCGTCTACGTCGGCGACGGTCTGCCGCCGAACGAACACATCCTCGGCGACATGGACGGCAGCGCGATCGAAACGCGCCTGCACATGCTCGAAGCGGCCGGGCAGCCCGTCATCCGCTTGCGGATGAGCGACCGCCTCGACATCGGCGAACAATTCGCCCTGTGGGAGATCGCCGTCGCGGCGGCGGGCAGCGTCCTCGGCATCGACGCGTTCGACCAGCCCAACGTGCAAGAATCTAAAGACAACACGAAGCGGCTTCTCGCGCAGTACAAAGAGAGCGGGAGCTTCACGGAACCCGAACCGAAACAGAGCGGCGGCATCGCGCTCGTGATCCCGATCTCGGGGTCGAAAGACGTTGCGCTCGGGCCGGATCTGGGCTCGGCGCTTACGGCGATACTCGCGCAAGTCAAGCCGGGCGACTACGTCGCGTTCACGGCGTATTTCGAGATGGACGAAGAACACAAAATCGAAATGCACGACATTCGCATGCAGGTCCGTAACGCGCTGAAGGTCGCGACGACCGTCGGTTTCGGACCGCGTTTCCTGCATTCGACGGGGCAGCTGCACAAGGGCGGCCCCAATACCGGCGTCTTCATACAGTTGACGGCCGATACGGAGAAAGCGAACGACTTGCAGATTCCGGGCATGGTGACGTTTGGTACGCTTATCCGCGCACAGTCGCTTGGAGATTTCGAATCGCTCGACTCGCGCTCGCGACGGGGGGCGCGCGTGCATTTTACGGTGCCGCTCAGCACGGGGTTGGAGGCGTTGTCGAATGCGATCGACGATGCGGTCGCTGCTAAGGCGTAAAATTCATTGCGTTTTGCGTTCGCGTTGGCCCGGCGGGTCGCTCGTTACCGAGCCCGCCGGGGACGCCCGCATTTTCGCGTCGTGCGAAAATGCTACTCGCTCACTTTTCGCTCCCGCGCCTCCGGCG
>JALYUE010000168.1 GCA_030853925.1 Vulcanimicrobiota bacterium
GGTATGCGGTACGTCGGGAAATCGTGCCGCGTGCGTCCGGCGTTCGACGCACGCGTAAACGATATCGGCCTCGCGACGCTGCGCGAGCGCGATGAACTCTTCGAGCGCGGCCCGCGTCAACACGGGCAGGTCCGACGCGCAAACGAGCACGAGGTCGTCCGGCGGCAAGCCGCGCAAGCCCGAACGCAAACTTTCTGCCATCGTCGCGCCGCCCGGGCGAATGTCGCCCGCGCCGCGCAGGGCGGCGAACGCGTGCGCCTCTAACGGCGCTACGGCCACGATGTTTGCGACCCGCGGGGTCCGGCGCAACGCCGCAATCGTTCGCTCGACGAGCGTGACGCCGGCGATCGGCACGAACGCCTTATTCGGCGCTCCCGGCACGCGGTCGGAGAGCTCGTCGCGCGGCCCGCCCGCCAGCACGACGGCGGTCAGCGGTGCTTCTAGCGCCATGCGTCGTCGTGATGCAGCGGGACGGCGAAGACGCTCTCGATCGCGTCGCACGGCGCGAGCCGCCGGCCGATGTCGCGCGCTTGGGACTCGAGTTCACACGGCGCGAACAGACACGAGCCCGAGCCCGACAGCAGCGCTCGCGACGCGCCCGCTGCCAGCAGCGCCGCGGCAGCTTGGGCGACCTCCGGATGCGAAGCGCAGATAACGTCGTGAAAATCGTTCCCGAGCGCCGATAAAAATGCCGCGAAGTCGGCCCGTTGCAGGGCATCGACGGCGGCGAGCGACGCGCTCGCGGCGCGTGGACGGCTCTGTGGCGCACCGCTGCGTTCGCGCGACTCGTCGAGCAGCCGATACGCGTCGGGCGTCGCCACGGCGGTGCTCGGCCGAACGATCACGACCCACCACGCGGGCAGCGCACCGAGCGGCGTCACGCGTTCGCCCGTCCCCTCGACGAGCGCGGCGGTCCCGCCCAGGAAAAACGGCACGTCCGAGCCGAGGCGCGCGGCCGCCGCAAGCCAATCGAGTTCCACCCGCTCGCCGAGCTCCCCGTTCATCGCGGCGCGCAACACGGCCGCGGCATCGCTCGATCCGCCGCCGAGGCCGCCGCCGACGGGAATCTCTTTTTGCAGCACGACGTCGAAGCGGTCTGCAAGCTCCGCCGCGGCGAGGGCCCGCGAGACCAGATTATCGCTTACGAGTGCCGCATCGCTCGCGCTGAAGGTGCCGCGGTGGGCGGCCCGTAGCTCGATCCGGTCGTACAGGCCGATCGGCAGCATCACGCTGCGCAGCGTGTGGTACCCGTCACTGCGGCGCGTCAGAACTTCCAGCGTAGCGTTGATTTTCGCCGGCGCGAAGAGCGTGGGCACGGCTTCGCTAGTTCTGGCGGAACGGGGCTCTCTCCCCGCGCCGTACAAGATGACCGAACGTGACCCCGTCATACGATGCCCAGCATAACGAATTCTGCGCCTACGTGCTGCCCGAGTCGGAAACGCCCTTCGGGCTGACTCTCGGTAATTTTAAGACGTACGCGACCAGTACGCCGAAAGGCGGCGTGCGCGGCTTATGGGACGCGGATTCCGACCGCATCATCTTCGGAACGCATCAGATCGCGTATCGCCTGCGCGACCGCGGGCGTACGATCGTCCCGCATCAGATCGAGCGTCAGCTCACCTTCTTGACGTACGCGCAGATCTCGGAGTTCGCACTCGACGAACGGCTGCTCGTCACCGAATGCTTCTACGTTCCGCACGGTCCGAGCCACGAACGCGCGGTCGCGTTCGTCGTCGAAATCACGTTGTTCAATTCCAGTGCGGAACCCGTGGATGCTGCGGTGTTTCCCTGGGCGCTGCTCGTCGGTCAGCGTTTCTACGGCGAACCTGAAAAGGAAGTTCGCGCCGCGGTCGACGGCCCGTACGTCAAGGCGTGGAACGTCGAGAACGGCTCCGCGCGCTGGTATGGCGCTTCGCGCGAGCCGCACGCCGCGATCGTCGGTTTGCGCGAGCAGTTGTTGCTGCAGGCGATCCGGCGCGGCACGCTGCGCGACGAAGGCCATCTCGAAGTGACGCCCGCCCTCGCCGAATATGTCAGCGGCCGCATCTACGGCGCGTTCGAATACCGCATCCTGGTGGCGCCCGGCGCGCGCGAAAGTCTACGCGTCGCCGTGGTATATGACAACGCCGGCCTCGCCGCGGCGCGCGGTACGTTCGACTCGTTGCTGGCCGACCCGCAAGCGCTCGGTGCGACGCAGCGCTACTATGGCAAGGCGCTCGCGGACGCGCGTTTCATGACGCCGTCGCCCGTGATCAGCCGCGGGACGGCGTGGGCGAAAGCCAACATGCTGCGCATCATCAAAGACTACCCGCACGGTTGGGGCTCGACGAACTCGCCGCCCTCCGACATCTTGGTTTCGCGCGACACGTCGTGGTTCGTTCACGGCTTCGACTATTTTTTGCCGGACTTCAGCCGCGACGCGATCGACGTCTTCAATCGTTTTCTCGAGAAGTCGGGGCAAGTGGTCGAATACGTTCGCGGCGCGAGCGGCTTCAGCACATCGTACGATCTGAACATCAACGACGACACGCCGCTGCATCTCATCGCGATCCTGCACCATTATAATGCGACGCTCGACGACGCCTGGGTCAAGACGCTCGTCCCGCTGATCGTAAAGGTCGCCGATTATCTCTTGACGCAGCGCGATGCCAACGGCCTAGTGTTCTGCAACGCCAAGGGCGTCGACATGTACGGCATCACGTCGTGGCGCAACATCATCCCGTATTACACCCTCGACGGCGCCGTAACCGAAATCAACGCCGAAGCGGTGTTCGCGCTCGAAGCGGCCGCCATGTTGTGCGCGGTCGCCGGAGAGCAAGGCTTGTGGGAACGCTACGAACGCGAAGCTCGCGTGCTGCGCGAAAAGATGATGCAACATCTCTTCAACGACGACACGGGCGCCTTCGTGCTGAATTACGATAAGGACGGGAACTTCCAGGATAATTTTACGGCGGACGAGATCTTTCCGGTGCTCTTCGACGTGGCGGGTCCGCAGGAGCGCCGCGTTATCTTGCAGCGGCTTTCCGAATCGGATTTCGTGACCGCCGTCGGATTGCGTACGATCTCGACGGCCGACGCGTGGTATTTTCCCTCGCACGGCTTCGGCTTACTCGGCGGCGTTTGGCCCGACTTGACGCTGTGGTTTGCGGTCGCCCTCGCGCGCAACGGTTTCGTCGACGAGTGCGCGCATTGGCTCGAAGCGATCTACGCGACGATGGAAGAAGGGTCGCGCCGCAATACCGTTCCGGGGCAGTTCGCCGAATGGTTCGACGGCGGGTCGCTCACCAATCGCGGCATGTACATGTCGCCCTGGACGGCCGCGAAATACTTGTGGGCCGTGGCCGAGACCGTTTGCGGACTCGACGGCTATCGCACGAGCGGCCGCCCGCATCTGGCGCCGCTCGTGCCTGCCGGCTGGAACTGGGCGGCCGGCGTTAGCGTGCGCTGGGGCGCCGGGCGCTGTACCTACGTGATCGACGTACGGCGCCGGACGATTTACGGCGACATGCGCGAAGCGTCGGCCGAAGAACCGTACCGCAGCGTGTACGCCGGCCGCGACGTCAGCGGCGAAGTCGGCGTCTCTCCGATCGAAGTCGGCGTCGTCGCGTTCGAAGACGAGGCAGGAGCCGTGCGTGCGTTCATCTGTAATTTGCTCGATGCTCCTCGCGACGTTGCGCTCGAGTTTCGGGATTCTTCCATGCGACGCTATGTAGGCGCGGGAGAAATCGTGGAAGTCGTACTCTCGGGCGATCCGGTCGACCGCCTCGCGTACCCCGCTGCGCCCGACGCGAGCGACGCTGTGCCGCGCGCCGCGGACACACTCGAGGAGGCGCGCTGATGGGGCCGCGCGCCGGTCTTTCGACGGTACTGATCGCGGGCGCGGTCGTGCTCGTCATCGCCATCGCGATCGGCAACGGCATGGGCAACCGGGTACTCGGGAAGATCAAGGGGCACGCGCCGAGTTACACGACGACTCCGCTGCCGACGGCCACGCCGACCGGCGGCGAGGACGCCGCGCGCCAAGTGCTTTGGAAGCGGCGTCAGGTCCTCAGCGTCGCGACGGATCCCGCCTTTCCGGATCCCCGAATTACACCCGAACCTCCGCCCGAAGCGACGGCGCGGCCGCGCCGTTCCATCGTGGCCGCACCGAAGGCGTCGCCGTCACCGACGCCTTCGCCCACGCCGAGTGCTCCGCCACGCGACAGCACGTATACGTCTCCGCCGTTGCTCATCCCGATGAAGAGTCACGCCCACGACGAGTCGCCGAGTCCCGAGC
>JALYUE010000176.1 GCA_030853925.1 Vulcanimicrobiota bacterium
CTAGCGAGCAGTCGTCGGCCGCGGATTTCCTTGCGGAGCGGCGAGGCGCCGTGGTTGCGCTCGCTCGCGATCTCGTCGAACGCCGCTTGGCCGCACGAGGACCCGCCGAAGCCGAGCGTTTGCACGATCGCTTCTTGCGTGAGGCACGCCTAGCGAACATCGAGCGCCGGGACGTCGAGCGGATGCGCGTGCTCGTGCGTGCGATGGCTCGGAGGCTTGCGACGCGTTACGGGCGTACCCGCACGCGCGCCCGGCGCGGGGAGCTCGACATGAGCGCAACGATGCGTCGCAACGTCGCCTTCGACGGCGTGCCCTTCGACATCGTCTGGAAACGGCGAAAGATCCGTAAGCCGCGACTGGTCGTGTTATGCGACGTCAGCGGATCGGTCGCGCGCTTGGCGTCTTTCATGCTGCTCTTCGCGTCGGAACTGGCCGGCGTCGTGGCGGACGTGCGCTCGTTCGCGTTTTCCGACTCGCTCATCGAAGTGACGGATGTTTTGGCGCATAGATCCATAGAGCAAGCTGGCGAAGACATTATGCGCTCCATCGGTTTCCATTCGTCGAGCTACGGGCAGGCACTCGCCGATTTCGAACGCAGTCACCTGGCGTCGGTCGATCGCAAAACGACGGTGGTAATTCTTGGCGATGCGCGCACGAATTACGGCGACCCGCGGGTGGATGTCGTTCGAGCGCTGCGCGATCGCGCAAAACGCGTCGTTTGGCTAAACCCCGAACCGCGCGGGTCGTGGGGAACGGACGATTCGGAGATGCTGCGGTATCTGCCGCTTTGCGCCGTCGCGCGCACCTGTAACAGCTTGCGCCATCTCGAAGATGCGATCGAGGAGTTGGTGCGCGCCGCGCATTAACGCCCGCGCTTTTGGTTTTGGCGAGACGCCGGATTTGCTAAACGGCGATGTTCGCATTTGCAGGCCAGGTGGCGGAACACTGCGAGCGCTACCGAAGCCGTCAATCATCGCCGTTCGGTGGCGGGTATGTAGGCACTTCCCTGGGGCGCATATACAACATCGCTCGCTGTCCGTTGCGGACCCGCTCACCGCAAGCGGCTGCACTAAAATGAGGGCCGTCTTTCATGACCGTAACTAACGATTTCTCTTCAAGCGTCGTCGACGGTGCCGAGCGTTCGCTCCCCGTCGCTGCTACCGTCGCCGACCCGGCGCCGCTTGGGCTCGCCGCCTTCGCGCTCACGACATTCGTGCTCTCCGCCGCGAACGCGGGCTGGATACCCAAGGGCGCGGACGCCGTCATGTTCGGGCTCGCGTTCGGCTACGGGGGGCTCGTGCAGCTTCTCGCGGGAATGTGGGAATTTCGCCGCAATAATGTCTTCGGCGCGACCGCTTTCTCTTCGTACGGCGGGTTTTGGATCGCGTTCGCCTTGCTCGTCACGGTCTACATCGGAAAGATTCCGCCTACCGCGGTCCCGGCTGCGCTCGGCATGTTTCTCCTCGCGTGGGGAATATTTACCGCGTACATGACCGTCGCTGCGAGCGCGACATCGCGGCCGGTATTTATCGTGTTCGCATTGCTGACGCCGACGTTCTTCGTCCTTTCAATCGGTGCGTGGACCTCGTCATCCGGCTGGACCGTCATCGGCGGATATCTGGGCCTGCTCACTGCGTTCGCCGCCTGGTACGCCTCCGCCATCGGCGTCATCGCTCAAACCAAAAAGACGTGATTAAAGCTCGGCGAAGCCGAGACTCTGAAGTCGCCGTGTCCGTCTTTTGGGCTCCGGCGAGCGGCAATCTCTACGTTAACAACGCTCAGGACGCCCGCACCCGTGAAGCTATATCAATGCAAAAGCTTTGTAAAGGCGCGAATGCCTTAAAGTCGGCATAACGCTACTTTAAGCTTTTCGGTGCTGCATTGCGTGTCTGCGGGGGTCGGGGACTTGCCGACGCGCCGCGCGTCCCTAGCTGTAATCCAACCGTTACGCCGTGAGGTCGCCGTCATGCCAAAGTCAGCAGCTGCTTCCGTAATCGAGAACGTTATCATCATCGTGAAGGAGAACCACGGGTTCGATAACTACTTCGGCACCTTTCCCGGAGCTAACGGCGACACTAAACTCGCGCATGCGCCGAATCCGCCGACGTCGGATCCGAGCCACACGCACGAGTCGTGGCTCATCCGCAAAACCACTGCGGCGCGCCTGCAGTACCTCGAGGCCGATATCCCGGCTTACTTTGCGTACGCTCGCGAGTTCACGCTATGTGACAATTATTTTACCGCCGTCGCCGGACCGTCCACGCCCAATCACCTGATGTTGATTGCGGCGGACTCGCCCGTGATCGACAATCCTCACACGTATCGCGGTAAGCCGCAGCAAACGTTCGATCTGCCATCGCTGCCGGGTCTTTTGGAAAAAGCCGGCCGCAGCTGGAATTGCTACACGACCGGCTATCCGTTCGATCTCATTACGAAGCTGGGCGGTCGCAATCGAAAACCTCAAAGCCAATTCGTCGCCGACGCCGCCGCTGGCACGCTGCCGTCGGTATCCTGGATTTATGGACCGCACGGCCTCGACGAGCATCCGCTCGGTAACGTGACCGACGGCATGAACTGGACGGTACAACTCGTCAATGCGGTCGCAAAAGGCCCGCATTGGAAAAATTGCGCCATCTTCATTACCTGGGACGACTGGGGCGGCTGGGCCGACCACGTCGACCCCCCGGCACTCGAGCAGTGGACCGACGGATCGCAGTTCTTTCCCGGCGGGCGCGTCGGATGTCTCGTCATTAGTCCTTACGCCAAGCGCGGCTATATTTCGAAATCGCAGCACACGCACGTGAGTCTATTAAAGTTTTGCGAGAACGTCTTCGGTCTTCCGTCGATCAACGCACGCGATGCAGCGTCCGATGGAATGGAGGACTGCTTCGATCTCACGGGGCCGCCGAACGTGACGGCGCCGGCTCACGCCGCCGCTTCGGCATCGCCCAGTTTGCCCCGAAATCCGGCGCCGACGCGTAAGGGGCACTCCTAAAAGCGTCGAGATAGGATACGGCTAGGAGATGCGCGCTAAAATGCGCTAAGTTGCTCTCTCTGAGCTTGGTCGTCGGCGCCGCATAATTGCAGGAGACTTCAACGCCTCTTCGCACTACAAGGACCCGCCGCTTTCAGTTTGCGAACGCGGCTCAGTCGCACCATTGCGGAGGTTACGGGCTAATGAGCACGATGACGAAGTCGGATCTCAAGGATGCCGCCGACGGAGTGCTGCGAGAGGCCGTAGAGCGAGGTGTCCCCGGCGTCGTCGCGATGGCGACGAACCGCGACCGCAACACGTATGAAGGAGCGGCGGGTAAGGCCGATCTCGCCACGGGCCGCGCCATGACTACGGACGACGTCTTCGCTCTCTTTTCGACCACGAAGGCGATTACGGGCGCGGTCGTCATGCAGCAGGTCGAGCAAGGCAAACTGCGGCTCGACGATGCGGCAAAAAAGTATGTGCCCGAGATTGCCGAGCTGCAAGTACTCGAAGGGTTTGATGCTGCCGGCGAACCGAAGTTGCGGGCGCCGAAGGCGGACATTACGATACGCCAGCTGCTCACGCACACGGCGGGCTTCGGGTATGATTTTTTCAATTACGATCTCATAAAGTATAACGAGAAGCGAAACGTCCCGAGCGTCGTCTCGGCGACGAACGCGTCGCTCAAATCGGCGTTGCTGTTCGACCCGGGCGAACGGTGGGAATACGGCTGCAATATCGACTGGGCGGGCAAGGTCGCCGAAGCCGTCGATGGCAGACGGCTCGGCGACATTATGCACGAGCGTATCCTGGCTCCGCTCGGCATGAACGAAACGGCGTTCGTCATGACCGCAGAAATGCGTGGCCGGCGCGCGACGATCCATCAGCGCGGCGATGACGGCGCGATGACGCCGCTATCCGATTTCGAGCTCACGTCGGAACCGGAACAGCATATGGGCGGACACGGGCTATATGGAACCGTCGGCGACTACATGAAGTTTATTCGCATGATTCTGAGCGACGGTAGCGGACCGAACGGCCGCGTGCTCTCCGCCGAAACGGTGGGAACGATGGCGCAGAATCATCTCGGCAATCTCAAGATCAAGGCGTTGCCGGGCGCGATTCCACAACTCTCGAACGACGCCGAGTTTTTTCCCGGGATGCCCAAGTCGTGGGGCCTGACGTTCATGATCAACGACGAGCAGGCGCCGACGGGACGTCCGGCAGGCGAACTTGCGTGGGCTGGGCTCGCAAATCTTTTTTACTGGATCGACCGGAAGAACGGCGTCGGTGGTTTCTGGGCTACGCAGATATTCCCGTTCGCCGATCCCACGTCGGTCCCGAGCTATTACGACTTCGAGACGGCCGTCTACCGGCACTTGAAATAAGAGCCAGCGCGAGTCCGACAGTCCGATAACCTTCGTCGGCCATACAGATAGCAGACCGCCAACACGCCGACATGTCGGTACGCCGCTTGGTTGGAGCGTGACGCGGAAGCGATAGCGCAGCGTTCACCTTTCCGTCTGCCGGAACGCGCGCGTTCCACGTCGCCGATCGCTACTTCGTACGCGTGGCCATACGTGCAGTCGATCCGCACGCAGGCAGTTCGATGCCGGACTCGGTCAGATCGTGGTCGCCGGCAAGAATGGCGTGATGGCTTCGTACGCGCCGGGCGGAGCGCTGATCGGCCGCGTTAAGGTCGAGCCGGGGATCGATCAATGCAGCCTCGAGCCGACGTCGCATACGCTCGCGTGCGCCGGCGACGACGGCATCGAGGTTCTGCGTCTGAGGAAGAATGCCGCGCCGCAAGTGATCGGCCGGGCTTAAGTCGATGCGTCTATGGATCGTTTGGGCCGCAAAAAAGGGAGATTTCGTCCAAGCGCTTCGCCTCTCGCAATAACGTTGCGACGCGAGCGTCGCGCGACTTCATGAAAGCTTAATGTGCGTGGTGTAGCATAGGCGGAATGTACGTTCGCCGAGCGCTACTTTCGCTTGCCATGTCGATGTTAGTGTTGCCGATCGTATCGCGCGGCGACGCAGCAACGGTGTTTCTCCCGGACGGCCGGACTTTATCACCCGCGGGGTTTACGGTTCCGGTCGAAGGCTTCGCGACGAACGAAGCGCTCTCGCCGGATGCTGAGTTCCTCGCCGTACTCTCGCAGGATGGCGGAGCGATCGACGTTATCGATACACGCGAGTCGATGCTCGCGGAGCGGCTCGCCGTTCCATCTGCTACCAACCTCGCATGGACGATCGACGGCTTGTACGTCAGTCGCGGCTATACGGGAAAAGTCTCGCGCTTTACGTACGCACGCGCTGCAGGAAAAGGCGGTGGCCCGACCTTCGTCAAGCGTGACGAACTGAGCGCGGGCGGGGTGGGACTCGTCAACGGGATCGTCGAGGATCCGGGGACGCATCGCGTCGCCGTTGCGCGGACGGCAGACCGGACGGTGCTCGTTCTCGACGACGTCACGGGCGCGCTGCTTTCGACACTGCATGCGAGCGGTGAGCCATTCGATGTCGCTTTCGTTGGAACGACGGTGCTCGCCACCGATTACAACGGCGATCGGGTGGACGTGTGGCCGGAAGGCTCGGGTCCAGCGACGCCGGTTATGACGGGAGCGCACCCCACTCGCATGCTCGTGGACGGCACGCGTGCATACGTCGCCGATGCCGACGGTTCCGACGTCGCGCTGATCGACGTTCCTTCTCGAACGATCGCGCGGCGTTACGAGCTCGGGCTCACGCACGGGCAACCGCCGGGCCAGACGCCTTCCGGAATGGTGCTGTCCTCGGACGGCGCGACGCTATTCGTTTGTGAGTCCGGCTTCAACGACGTAGCCGTTGTCGACGTACGCACCGGCCGCGTCCGCACGCGCATTCCGGCGGCTTGGTATCCGATGTCGGTCGCGTACGTCGAGCGTCCGACGGTCGGCAAGAAAGACCCGCGCAAGAAGCCGCAGTTGTGGATCGCGTCGGCGCGTGGGCTCGGCCAGCAGCCGGACCCTGGCGGCGAATGGAACGGACACATGACCGGGCTCGTGCAGCACATTACGATCGATCCGACGCTCTTCTCACGCTGGTCGACGCAAGTCGCGCGTAACGATCGCTTCGGCAGCGTTGCGACCGCACATCGGGGCTTACCGCCGATTCACCACGTCGTTTTCATCGTGGTCGAAAACAAGCACTTCGATGAGGAGTTTGGCGACGAGCCGCGGGCGAACGCCGACCCGTCGCTGCTCGTGTACGGCCGTCGTTTTACGCCGAACTTGCACGCACTGGGCGAACGCTACACGATCTTCGATGAATTCAAGGGCAACGGCGATGCGAGCGTTTATGGGCACGCGTGGACCGTTCAAGGCTTCACGAACGACTACCACGAGCGCAACGCGCGCGTGCGTGAAGAATCGTCCCTCAGTGTCGCGCATCGCGTGCCGTATTCCATTTGGCCGTATCCCGATCGCGGCGAAGACAACGTTCCCGTCTCGGCGCTCGATTTCGATTGGTATAAGGATCTGGCAGATTTGCCCGAAGGTCCGCGCACGAATCCCAGTGCGATTTTTGGCCCGCGCGGCGAACTGATCGACGAACTCGCTCGGCGACGCGTCTCGTTCCGTGTCTACGGCGAACAGATGACGATGACGCCGGAAGGCCGCATCGCGCCGGGCCTAGCCGCGCATGCGGACCGCGCGTACCCGGGTGCCCACATCGATTTCGACATCCTCGATACGGAACGCGCGCGCTTATTCGAAGAAGATTTGAAGACGCACGGACTCGCCGACTACACGTACTTGACGCTTCCGACCGATCACACGGCCGGCTCAGCGCCCGGGTTCTATACGCCGGAATCGTACATCGCCAATAATGACCTCGCACTCGGCAAGATCATAGCGGCACTCTCGCGCCGGCCGGAATGGAAATCAACGGTAGTATTCGTCGCCCCCGACGACGCGCAGGGAACGGGCGATCATGTCGATTCGAAGCGCATGCCCGTTATTGCCGTCGGCCCGCTCGTGCGGAGAGCCTGGGTCGACAGCACGCTGTACGGCTTTCCGTCGATTTTGCGCACGGTTGAAGTGCTTTTCGGTTTGCAGCCCTTGAACATCGAAGACGCCGCCGGCGCACCGATTCTCGATGTGTTTGCACCGCGTGCGAATATGTTGCCGTACGATGCGCTACCCGAATCGATCGGACTGACGAAGAATCCCGGCAAGGCCGGAGTGCTGCGAATCGATGTCGACGGCCCGGCGTCGGCAGCCATACCCGACCAAGAATGGGTCGCCGTACGCGGACGCAAGTCTCTAGGCGCTCACCGCGCATATCTTGCTCGTCTCGGGATGATGAGAGGCGCACTCGCAAAAGCGCCCGAGCATCGTTAATATGACCTTTAGCTGTTGTTAAGCTCGTTCTTCTATCGTAGAGATGGCCCGGTCATAGACGTGCGGACCGCTGTTTTGTGCGTTCGATGTGACGCGAATGCAGAACGGTTTGCGGCAGCCGTCGGACGGCTCGGGGCACTCCCTTACTAGACTGGCTTCACCGAAGGCCTACAATGGAAAGGACTCACATTGAGCCCCGGTTTCTTTGCGGCAAAGCGTATTGCAGCCATCATCATCATCATCGGCCTCGCATTCATGGGAAGAGCCGGCGCCCAAAGCGCGACGACGGCGATCGTCGGAGCGGTCATCGACGTCGCTTCGGGCCTCGCAGTGTCGAACGCGAGCATCTCGCTTTACCGCGGTACGAGCGTGGTGGCGAAAACCATCACCGACCAAAACGGCTCGTTCCGCTTTCCGAACGAGACTCCGGCGGTCTACCGCGTCGAAGCTCGCGCCAGCGGTTTCGGTTCGGCCGTATCGGATGACATCGCAGTCGCTCCGGGCGCGACACAGGCCTCCGTAAACATCGCTCTAAGCCGGCAGAGCGGGTCCCAACAAGGTGCGCTTCGCACGATCGGCAGAACGAGTGCGTCGTCCACGCGAGGTGGAGGATTACAGCGTACGTCGACGGTTTCTCAAGATATCACGACGGAGTTACTATCGCGCCAAGGATTCGTAAACGTCGGCGAGGGCATCACGACGTTGCCCGGCGTCAATAACACCGGACATAGTTCTACCGTCGGCGACGATACCTCGATTTCGCTGCGCGGGTTCGACCCCTCCGAATCGCAGACGCTACTCGATGGACATCCGATCGGTCCGATCGGCGTCGGTGGTGGCGGATATAATTACCAAGTTTCGCCGTTTTACGCTTTGCGGAACACCCAAGTGACGTTCGGAGCCGGAGCCCTCGGTTTGTACGGAACCGATGCGACCGGCGGCGCGATCGATTTGCAAACGCTGTCGCCGACGCGTACGCGCGAAATCGCGCTGACGCAGGGCTTCGGCTCTCAAGGGAAGTTGTTCTCCGCGCTGACGGCGACCGGGACGACCGGCAAGCTCGGCTACGCCGTCGCCGGCGCGACGCAAGGGCTGTACGGTAACTTCGCGCCCCAGCAAATCTTACAAAGCGGCAACCTCGGTTTCGACATTTCACCGTCGAACTTGGCGGCAAATACTCATCTCGTATCGGGAAACTATTCGCTGCGCGATGCGCTGCTAAAAGTTGAGTACACGCTCGCGCCGGGCACCGTCGCGACCATTACCGGATACACGGCGCATTCGCGCGACGACAAGAGCGGCGTCGGCGATAACGATTATCAGCCGTACGGTCTCGCGGTCGTCAACGCGCAAGGCAATCTCGGCACCGGTGGCTGCGCGGCGACTCTCGTGCCGGTAAAAATCACCGATGCCGGGGCCGTGCAGTGCGAAACGCCCGCAGAAGCGGCGAAAACCAGTTTCGGGCCGTCCGGTGGCGGCCCTAACCCGTTTCAGGATATCGTCAATCAGGACTATCACGGAAGACTCGTTACGAACTATCTCGGCAATCAAATCGAGATCGACGGCTACGTCGACACCTATAATCTCTTATACAACCGTAATCAAGCCTCGCAGCTGCCCGACGGGCGGTACACCGGCGGTTTCAGCCAAAACTTGTATAAGACGAACGGCTTCCTGATCTCGGACGACCTCCCGCGTGGCAGAAACGATTTTGCCTTCGGATATTTTACGCAGCATCAAACGTACGATAGCAACCAGTTCGATACGACGAATTACGTCATCGTTCCCAACGCGCAGCTGTTCCTCGCGACCGACAGCGTGTTTCTGCGCGATACGTATTCGCCGGCGCCATGGATGACGCTGTACACGAACGCCTATTATAAAGTACTTTCGACGACGGGCGCCGATACGTTCGATCCTCGCGCGACGCTGCTCCTGCGACCGACCCCTAAAGACGTAATTCGCCTGGTCGCGGGCAAAACCGACGGCGAGCCGTCGGCGAGCCTCGCGTCGACGCAGCTTAATAATACGCCGTCCAATATCAATCCCAATAGCGCCTGCGGGAACCTGGTCGGCCTGAGCTCGAACGTGAGTCCAACGCCGGGGCAAATCGGCGTCGGCACGCTTGCGGCATCGAATCTCCAGCAAGAAACGGCGAGCGACTTCGAACTGACGTACGGGCATTCGTTTACGAATGGTTCTCAATTTCAGATTGCGGGTTATATCCAGCGGGCCGCAAACCTGATTCAATCGCTTAACGTACCAGTTCCGAACGGCTTAATTCCGAACGCGCTGCTTCAACAGGTTTACACGCGAATACAAACGGCGTGCGGCTCGGCCTATGTCGGAACGCTGCAGGATCTGGCTTTGAGCCAGGCTACGAACAGTACGACTTCCGGATTGTATCGCGGGATAGAATTAACGGGCCGGATACAGGCGACGCGCAATCTGGCCTTCGACGTCACGTACGATCTCCAGCACGCTCAAGTGTTCGGCTATTCTGACGCCGATCTTATGGCTAATGCGACGGCCATTAACGGTGGGCAACTCGCCGGAGTTCCTCTCAATAAGGGATCGCTCGGCGCGGAATTCGACAATCATCGCGGATTCAATGCTCGCATCGACGGCTACTACTTCGGCACGAACAACGGTTACCATCGCCCCCCCTACGGATTTGCGAATGCATCGTTGCAGTACGCGGTGCCGCGCACGGGAAGCGAAGTCGGTCTTAGCATCAATAATGTTACGAACAGTGCCTATCAACGGTACGGCTTAATCGGAGCCGGCGTCCCGTTTGCGGTGAACTCGTTCAATAATAGTACCGTTGCGACGTCTGAAATGTATGGACTTCCGCCGCGTACGGTCACGTTGACGCTCACGCAGCGTCTCCACTGACGAAACCTCGACGCCGGAGCCGCCTCTTCATTTTCAGGGGCTCCGGCGTCGCGCGCGCTTAGCGAACGCCTTGTAAAATCTGCGATCGTTCGTGCGCGAAATTGACGAACCAGTCGAGCGATGCTGGGTTCTGCATCGCGTCCCGGCTCGCGACTTTTTCCGGATCGACGCCCGCGAGAATCCGGCGTACCGGTATCTCCATTTTCTTGCCGGTCAGCGTATACGGGATCGTTCGCACCTGATGGATTTCATCGGGTACGTGGCGCGGGCTGCAGTCGCCGCGCAGCTTTGCGACGATACGTTTCTGCAGAGCTTCATCGAGTGCGGCGCCTCCGCTCGTTTGCACGAATAGCGGCATGTAAAAATTGCCGCCGGCAAGCTCCAAACACACGATCAGGCTGTCCGCCACATCCTCTAACTGTTCCACCGCGCGATAGATTTCCGCCGAGCCGATGCGCACGCCGAAACGGTTGAGCGTCGAGTCCGACCGGCCGTAGATGTAAGCGCCGCCGCGCGCGTTGATCTTAATAAAGTCGCCGTGTCGCCAGACGCCGGGGAAACGCTCGAAGTACGTTTCTTTATAACGCGCGTCGTTCGGGTCGTTCCAAAACGACAGCGGCATCGACGGCGAGGGGCTGGTAACGACCAACTCGCCGACTTCATCGAAGACCTCCCGGCCTTCCTCGTTCCAAGCGTGCGCGTCCATGCCCAGCAGCCGCGTCTGAATCTCGCCGGCGTATACCGGCAGCAACGGACTGCCGCCGACGATGGCCGCGCAGAGCTCCGTCCCGCCGGACGGCGAAGACACCCACAGATCTTTTTTGACGTTCGCGTAAAACCACGCGGCCGATTCGGGCGTCACGGGCGAACCCGTCAATAGCACGCTATCGAGATGCGATACGTCGTAGAGATCGCGTGGAACGAGGCCCGCCTTCTGCATCATCTGGACGTAGGTCGGGCTCGCGCCGAACGACGTCGCTTCGGCGTCGGCCGCCAGTTGCCACAATAAGCCGGGCGTCGGATGCGCCGGGTGACCGTCGTAGAGCACGGCGGAGGCACCGCCGAGCAGCGCCGACAACAGCGAGTTCCACATCATCCACCCGGTGGTCGAGTAGAAGAACGAACGCTTTCCCGGACCGAGATTTTGGGCGAGTCCGACCGACTTGAGATGCTCGACGAGCATCCCGACGTGGCCGTGTACGATCGCCTTCGGCAAGCCCGTCGTTCCGGAGGAAAAAAGCACCCATAGCGGGTGATCTTCCGCGACATATTCGTAAGCGAAGTCTTTGCGCGCGGCGCGTGGATGGTCCAGCAGCGTCGACCATGCGATCGCGCCGTCGACCGGCAACGTCTGCGTTTGCGGCGCGAGATAGCGCAGCCAAACGACGTGTTCCACCGTCGGCAATTCCGCTAGGATCGCCAGGGTCTCCGCAGTGCGGTCGAAATCTTTGCCGCCGAACCGGTAGCCGTCGGCGGCGAATAGCACTTTAGGACTGATCTGACCGAAGCGCTCGATGACCGTACGCGGGCCAAACTCGGGCGCGGCCGACGCCCACACGGCGCCGATGGCCGTCGTCGCGAGCATCGCGATCGCCGTTTCGGGAACGTTCGGCATGTATGCGACGACGCGATCGCCGGGCGTCACTCCAAGCGCCCGCAGTTGCGTCGCTAAGACGCGAACGCAATCGCCGAGTTCGCGCCACGACATTTTCGCGAGGGGCCGCAGCTCGGAACTGTGCACGAGCGCCGCTTCGTCCGGCGCCGCAACGGCCTCGTGCCGCAGCATGTGCTCCGCGTAATTCACCCGCGATCCGCGGAACCATACGGCGCCGGGCATCGAACGGCCGGAAACGACCGATTCGTACGGCTGCGTCGAATGCACGTCGTAGTACTCCCACACGGCCGACCAGAAACCGTCGAGATCTCCGACCGACCAGCGCCACAGATCATCGTACGAAGTGAGCGGCCGGCGCTTCTTTTCTGCGAGCCAGCGCATAAAAGCCGCGACCTTCGAGTTCGCGGCCACGGCAGTATCGGGCGTCCACAGCAAGTCGCCTTCGTTCATCGCACGTACTTGCGGGCGATGAGGCCGGCGGCCCTGTCGCGGCGCACGGCCGCCCCGTTCGGCGGCAGCGCTTAGTGCTTAGCGCTCAACGTACGCGTCGGAGAAAATAAAACGCGGTTCGCGCGCCCCCGAGAAGAACGCGACCATATCGGAAACCATGCGCGCGCAACCGACGTGTGTCGGCGGATATGCGGAAGCTCGGCTACGGTAGACGCTGCTAACGCTCTGCGCGGACACGAAGTCGATCGAAGGACGCTCGACGAACGTCGCCGCGATCGCTCCGCTCGGCCCCAATTCCACAACGACCGATTGTTGCTCGAACGTCCAACGCGCCACGGCGCCGTCGCGCTGCAGGACGAGACGATCGCCGAATTTGGCGGCCAGCGGCGTCATGTAATCGGCGAGCGAGTAGGCGGACGCAGAACCGTGCATCTTTCCACTGTAACGGCAGGCACGCCCCGGCGCACCCGACAACAGGCTAGAGCCGCCCGTCGCCGGTTGCCAAAATGTCGAACTAGGTCGCGACGATCCGGCCGACGATCAACTCGCTGATGATCTCAGGGCTCGCTTCGGGCTGGCGAATGTCGACCGACATACGCTCGCCGCCGTCGAAGAATAGTTTCGCGGTCGACTCGTCGTTGGCTACCGAAGCAACTGCGGTCCCCGCGGAGGTAACCCACATTGCCGAATCCCAAGACAGCTCTTCGGTGCGGACCTGGTTACCGAGACGCGTACGTACGCCGGCGTTGACCGCGTCGATCCATTGATCAAATGACATTTCGTACCCCAGATTGTCCAAATGGCCATAAGGCCGCTCAGAGCATACCCTTCTCATTAACCGTTTGCAAGGGTCGGTCGGTCGAGTCATGGCGGTGTCTTTGGACGTAGCGACCTTCTGGGACCGGCTCATCGCCTCGGACCCGGGCCTCGCGCGACTGCTGCTTGCGATTCGCACGACGCTCGCCGTTTTGGCGACCGTCGAGGTCGTCAACATGTTCGCGGCGGTGGAACACCTGCCGCTCAGCGTCGCATTGTTGGGCGCGATCGTCGCCATGCAGGCGTCGCTAGCCGTCAACGACCCGGCGCCAAAAGTGACGACGCTGCTTGTCCCGCTCCCGGGCGTCTTCGGCATCGCGCTCGGCGCGCTGTTCGCGCCCCACCTGGTGCTCGCGGAATTGGTCTTTCTGGCGGTGCTTTTCGCGGCCGGAGCCGTGCGCGCGCTCGGCAAGCGCTGGACCGCGTTCGGTATCGTCGCCACGATGACGTACTTCTTCGCGTTGTTCTTTGGGGCGAAGCTCGGTCAACTCCCGGCGTTGACCGCGGCCGTCGTCGTCGGCGCAGCGTTCAGTTATCTCGCTCGGTTCGTTATTCTGCCGGATCGGCCGAACTGGACGGCCGGCCGGATGCTCGCCGCGTTCGAGGCGCGCACGCGCCTGGTCGTCGTGGCGGTGCAAGAAGTTTTAAGCTCGCGCGATTTGAAGCCGGCGCAGCGCAAGTTGATGGCCGCGGTGCAGCGCTTGAACGAAACGGCCGCCTCTATCGAAGGCCGGCTAGGGAGCGATGCGAGCGACGAGGTCCGCATCGTTTTCGACGCGGAGCTCGCGGCCGAGGACTTGGCGGCCGCAGCGTTGCGTTTGCGCACGACCGGCGCGGATGTGCCTCGCGCCTTGTCGCTCGCGCTTCGAGCGTTGACGCACGGGCGGGTCGCGCGCGGCGCGCGCATCGCCGGGCTGCTGCTGCACGAGCAGAGCGTTAGCGATGAAGCAGCCGCCGTCGCCGCTGCGATCGTCGACCTGCGAGAGACGATCGGCCTGGTCGATGCGACCGCGGCGGCGCTCGTCGTCTCCGACATCCCTTGGGGAAACGCGACGGCGGCCGAACAGCTTCCGGCTCTGCGTCAGGCCATACAGATCACGGTCGCGTCGGCCGCGGCCATCGTGCTCGGAGAAGCGCTGTCGCCGCAGCGCTGGTATTGGGCGGTACTCGCCGCGTTCTTCGTCTTCAACGGAACGGCGTCGTCCGGCGATACGCTCGCCAAGGCGTGGTCCCGAATCATCGGCACGGCGCTCGGGGTCGGAGCGGGCCTTTTCGTCGGCGAGATCGCGGGCGGCCGTCCGCTGCTCGCGGGAGTGCTGATCGTGGTCTGCTTGTTTTTAGGCGTCTATTTCTTACGCATTTCGCTTGCGTTGATGATGTTTTTCATCACGGCGCTCTTGGCGCTGCTATACACCGAAATGGGACGCTTCAGCGACGGTCTGCTCGGGATCCGGCTCGCGGAAACCGCCATAGGCGCCGCATGCGGCGGCTTAGCGGCGACGCTGATCCTTCCGACGCGGACTCGCGACGTCGCGCGCGCGCGTGCGGCCGACGCGCTCGCTGCGGCGCGCGACGTCGTGCATGCCGCCATCGCGCGACTGCTCGATCCGGCAGCGGTCGAGAGGCCGCTAGACGCGGCACGTACGCTCGAGACGAGCGTGCAGCAGTTCGTCGCCCGAGCCAAGCCGTCGGTCGGAGCGCCGGTGCTCACTGGGCGTGGTCACGAACTGCGGCGTTGGATCGTATCGCTGAGTGCGTGCAGCTATTATGCGCGCACCCTCGCGCGGGTGGTGGAACGCTCGCAAGGCGCGACCGAAGGACGCGGCGCGACGATTTTGCGCCGGCTCGACGATGCGATCGCCTGCAACATCCGCGCGGCAGCGGAGCGCATCGACGGTAAACACGAGACGCCGACGGTCGATACGCCGACGTTGTTCAACGACATGCGCCGCAGCATCGCTTTCGACGGACCGCCGCCGCCGGCGCTCGAGAGCGCGACGCATCTGCTCGAGCGTTTGGACCGCACCATCGCGCGCTTGGCGCGCGCCGACACGCTTGCGGAGAAGAAGGGGTAAACGGCGATGAAAAAAATTTTGATCGCCAATCGGGCGGAGATCGCGATCCGTATCGCGCGCGCCGCGACCGATCTCGGGCTCGAGTCGGTGGCGGTGTTCGCACGAGACGATGCAGCGTCGCCGCACGTGCGCCGTGCCGATAGTGCGCGCGCGCTCGTGGGGCGTGGGGCCGCGGCATATCTCGATTCCTCGCAGATCGTACGCGTAGCGCTCGAAAGCGGCTGCGATGCGGTCCACCCGGGCTACGGTTTTCTGAGCGAAGACGCCGCCTTCGTACGGCACTGTGAAGATACGGGGTTGACCTTCGTCGGTCCGACGGCGGAGACGCTCGAGTCGTTCGGAGACAAGGGCCGTGCGCGAGAACTCGCGCGCGAACAAGCGGTTCCGCTAGCGGCGGGAACGTTCGGGGCGACGAGTCTCGCGCAGGCGCAAGCCTTCTTCGCCGGGCTCGGGCCGCGAGCGGCGATGATGATCAAGGCGCTGCACGGGGGCGGCGGCCGCGGAATGCGCGCCGTGCGCGACGCGGCGGAACTCGAGGACGCGTACGCGCGCTGCCGTTCGGAGGCGCTCGCGGCGTTCGGCAACTCAGGCGTGTACGTCGAACGCTTGCTGGAACGCGCGCGGCACGTCGAAGTGCAGATCGCGGGTGACGGGCGCGGCCGCGTAGCGCATCTCTTCGATCGCGATTGTAGCCTACAGCGCCGGCATCAAAAACTCGTCGAGATCGCGCCCGCGCCGGGTCTTACGGCGCACGCGCGCGAGCGTTTGATCGACGCCGCGCTGCGGTTGGCGCGCGCCGTCGACTATCGCAATCTCGGGACGTTCGAATTTTTGATCGATGCAGACGGCGACGACGGCGACTACGCATTTATCGAAGCGAACCCGCGCTTGCAAGTCGAGCACACGGTGACGGAAGAGTTGACGGGAATCGATCTCGTGCAGACGCAGCTACGCATCGCCGCAGGCGAACCGTTCGAGACGCTCGGATGGCTCGAAGCGTCGGCTCGCGAGCCGCGCGGATTTGCCGTGCAAGCGCGCGTCAACATGGAGACGATGACGCCGAGCGGCGACGCGCTCCCGTCGGGCGGCACGCTGCAGGTCTTCGAGATGCCGTCGGGCCCGGGTGTGCGCGTCGATACGTTCGGTTTGGGCGGGTACGCGACGAGTCCGAGTTTCGACTCGCTGCTTGCCAAAATCATCGTGCGCTCGGATTCACCGAATCTTGCCGCCGCGTTTACGCGTCTGTCGCGGGCCTTATCCGAATGTCGCGTGACCGGCGTCGCGACGAACGTGCCGTTTCTCTCGAAGTTGGCCGAACATCCCGTCGTGCGCATGGGGCGACTGTCGACGCGTTTCATCGAAGACCATATAGCGGAGTTGGTACCTGATTTCGACGTCGTACCAAACGTCGCGGACGAGTCCGTGCTCGAAGATTTCGCCTCCATCGTGACGCGTGCGCCGATGCAGGCGAGCGTCGTGAGCGTCGATGTCGTCGAAGGTGATGTCGTGCGCGCCGCGCAGCCGTTGCTGGTTCTCTCCGCAATGAAGATGGAGCACGTGATCGCCGCTTCGAGCGCCGGCTTGGTGATGCGCGTCGACGTGCGTGCCGGCGACGTCGTCGGGCCGGGCCAAGCGCTGCTCGTCGTGCAGGCGCCGGCGGACGACGACGCTGCAGGCTCCGCCCAACCGCTCGAAGCCGAGATACGCGATCCCGCGTCGCTTCGGCCGGATCTCGTCGAAGTGCTCGAACGCCGCGCGGCGACGCTCGACGAAGCGCGGCCGGGTGCGCTCGCTCGCAGACATGCGACGCGGCAGCGTTCGGCGCGCGAAAACATCGCGGACCTCTGCGATCCCGGTACGTTCGTGGAACACGGCGGTTTGCTGTTACCGGCGCAGCGTCGCCGGCGCTCGGTAGAAGAACTGATCGCGAAGTACCCGGCGGACGGGCTCGTCTGCGGCGTCGGCGATATCAACGGCGCCTCGTTCGATGCCGAGCGTACGCGGTGTATGGTGCTGGCGTACGATTACACGGTTTTCGCGGGCACGCAAGGAGCGATGAACCACAAGAAGACCGATCGGATGTTCGAATTCGCGCATCAGTATCGTCTGCCGATCGTGCTTTTCGCCGAGGGCGGCGGAGGCCGGCCGGGCGATACGGACTGGCCGGCAGTTGCGGGCCTCGACGTGATGACGTTTGCGAAATACGCCCGTCTTAGCGGCAGCATGCCGCGCATCGGTATCGTCGCAGGCCGCTGCTTTGCGGGCAATGCCGCGCTGCTCGGTTGCAGCGACGTCATTATCGCAACGGAAAATGCGACGATCGGCATGGGCGGCCCCGCGATGATTGAGGGCGGCGGTCTCGGCGTCTATACACCCGAAGAGGTCGGGCCGATCGACGTCATGTCCCGTAACGGCGTCGTCGACGTTGTCGTGACGGACGAAGCGGCTGCCGTCGCCGCAGCGAAACGCTATCTCGCCTATTTTCAGGGAACCGTCGATGCCTGGACGTGCGCCGATCAGCGCAAGCTGCGGTCGATCGTTCCCGAGAATCGGTTGCGCGTCTACGATGTTCGCAACGTGCTGGAAACGCTGCTCGACGCGGATTCGGTTCTGGAGTTGCGGCGCGCATTCGCACCCGGAATGATTACGGCGCTCGCCCGGGTGGAGGGTCGTGCGCTCGGCGTTGTCGCGAGCAATCCGATGCACTTGGCGGGCGCGATCGATTCGGACGGCGCCGACAAAGCGGCGCGCTTCATGCAACTCTGCGACGCGTTCGATCTTCCATTGCTCTTCTTGTGCGATACGCCGGGCATCATGGTCGGCCCGGACGCCGAGAAAACGGCGCTCGTGCGCCATGCCGCGCGACTCTTTACCAATGCCGCGAGCGTAAGCGTGCCGCTCTTTACGATCGTGCTGCGTAAAGGCTATGGACTCGGCGCGCAAGCGATGGCAGGCGGAAGCTTTCATGCAGGCGCGTTTACCGTCTCGTGGCCGACGGGCGAATTCGGCGCGATGGGACTCGAAGGCGCCGTCCGCCTCGGCTACCGCAAAGAGCTTGCGGCCGTGGAAGATGCGCACGCACGCAAAGCGGTGTACGAGCGCATGGTCGCCGAGGCGTACGAGCGAGGGAAGGCGCTCAATATGGCGACGTTCCTCGAAATCGACGACGTTATCGATCCGGCAGATTCACGCCGCTGGATCGTGAGCGGGCTTCGGCTCGCGCCGCTCCCGGGCGCCCTCCGAGCGAAGCGCCGCACGATCGACACCTGGTAGCCTACGCGCTAAAACTCGTTTTGAGAGCGGTCGTCGCTTCTTCCATCGCGAGTTTTGCCTTCCCGACGGCGGCGCGCATGCCGAAAAATTCGTGCGTCACGCCTTTATAAAGCGAATGCGTCACGTGCACGCCCGCCGCTTTGAGTTTGGCGGCATACACCATGCCGTCGTCGCGTAGCGGGTCGAGGTCGGCGTTTATGACCGTCGCCGGCGGCAACCCGGCGAGCTTCGCATGAAGCGGTGAAGCGAGCGGGTTTGCGGCTTGGGAAGGATCGCTCAGGTAATACTTGCCGAACCAAGCGAGTGCGGGCGTCGAGAGCGGTATCGTGTTCGTGTTCTGCCGGTACGACGGCGGCGGCGGTCCTTTCACGAAATTCGTCACGGGGTAAACGAGCAACTGATGGACGGGCGCTTTGACGCCGCGGTCGCGTGCCTGCAGCGCCGTGACCGTGGCGAGATTTCCGCCCGCACTCTCGCCTGCGACCGCGATGCGCTTGGGATCGCCGCCGATCGATCCGGCATTGGCCAGCGCCCATCTGTACGCGGCAAACGCATCGAGCGCCGCTGCCGGAAACGGGTGTTCGGGCGCTTGCCTATACGCAACGGATATGACGATCGTACCGGCGCCGTTGGCGAGCGAACGCGGCGCCGCATCGTATGTATCGAGGTTTGCGATGACGAATCCGCCGCCGTGAAAATACAAGGTCACGGGAAACGGAGCCTCGCCTTGCGGCGTATAGACGCGCAACAAAATCTGACCGCCCGGACCTTCGATGACTTTATGCGCGACCTTGGCGACCGGCTCCACGCACGGCTTGCCTTGCGCCGACAACGTCGCCTGCAATGCGTCGGCGAAAGATGGCAATTCGCGTGCGACGCGCGGCGTCAGCGTCGGTAGCGGCGGAGCATGGAATGCGGCGAGTTGCTGGAGCACGCGCTGCATATCGGCATCGGCGCGTTCGTCCTGCGCCGGCAGTGCCATCATCGGCAACGCCGCGGCACCCGCCGACCCGGAGCGAACGAACGCGGAAGCGGCTAGCGCGCCCGCGGCCGACGCGAAAAATCGTTTCCGACTGGCTGTATGTTCGATGGTAAGCCTCCGTGACTTCAATTGGAACGCGGCCCGATCGCTTGCGGATTGCAGCGAGCGGCTTACTTGCGGTACGCACTGCCGAGACGACGCTTCGAGCCGTCGAATACAATCGACAATCGTCCGAAGACCTTCAGCGTTACTCGCTGCTTACGCGGACGACGGCTTTGCCGAAATTATCTCCGCGTAGCATACCGATGAACGCGCGCGGCGCACTCGCCAGCCCGTCGGTGAAATCTTCACGATAGCGCATCGTACCGGCGCGGACCCATGCGCCGACTTCCGATAAGAATTGCTGATGCTGCGCGGCAAAATCGCTTACGATGAAACCGCGCACGAGCACTCGATTCGACAAAATCGCGCGCATGAGCCCCGGAAGCCGGTCAGGCCCGGGAAATGTCGTGGCGTTATACCATGCGATCAGCCCGCATACCGGAACGCGCGCGAACGGATTGAGAAGCGGTACGACGCTTTCGAGCACGGCACCGCCGACATTTTCAAAGTAGACGTCGATACCGCGCGGACAAGCACTATGCAACCGCTCCGCGAATTCGGGCGCTCGGTGATCGATGCACGCGTCGAAACCGAGTTCGCCCGTCACGTAGGCGCACTTCGCAGCGCCGCCGGCGATGCCGACCGCGCGCGCACCTTTGAGTCTCGCAATTTGACCGACTGCGGAACCGACCGGTCCCGCAGCCGCCGCAACGACGACCGTTTCACCCGCTTGCGGGCGGCCGATGTTCAGCAGCCCCGTGTACGCCGTCATCCCCGGCATGCCGAGGACGCCGAGAGCTGTCGAAAGCGGTCCGAGCGTCCTGTCGACGATACGAACGTCGGAACCGTCGGAGAGCGCGTAGTCTTGCCAGCCGGTGCGGCCTTCGACGATCGCGCCGACGTCGAATCCGGCGACGTTCGACGCGACGACTTCGCTGACCGCACCGCCCACCATCACTTCGCCGACTTCGACCGGAGCGGCATACGACTTCGCCGCATTCATCCGGCCGCGCATGTACGGATCGAGCGAGAGATAGATCGTCCGCAGCAGAAGTTCCGCCGGCGCGGGCGTCGGCACCGCTGCCTCGACGAACGCGAAATTTTCGAGCGTCGGCTCACCCGTAGGCCGTGACGCAAGCAAGACGCGATGGTTGGCGCGCAAGTTCGTCATGCGGCGCCGCGCGGCGAAAAGAATGGAGCCGGTACGAGAATGCGAGACTCTTGACGCACCAGAAGCGTCACGATCTGCGCCACGTAGGCTTGCCAGCGAGGGTCCGCCTGTAACGCATCGCGACGCGCTTTGCGATCGGCGTGATCTTCGTACCCCCACATGTGCACGACTTCGTTCACGGGGCCGATATCCGTCGAATAGTAGCCGAGCATCTTTCCGAGGTACTGCTGCTGGATCTGCATGCCTTCGCGCGCGTACAGTTCGAAGTAAGCCGCGGTCTTCCCCGGAATGAGCGCGTACGTGCGTTGCTCGACGATCATACCGTTGCCGACGGTTCGTCGATGACCGTGTTCGAAAGTACGCCTACCCCTTCGACTTCCACTTCGACGACGTCGCCCGGCGCGAGATAGCGCGGCGGATCGAAACGGGCGCCCGCGCCGGTCGGCGTGCCGGTAGCGATCAGGTCGCCCGTTTTGAGTTCGGCGAACGTCGACAGATATTCGATTAAATATTCGAACGTGAAAGCCAAACTGGCCGTCGTGTCGTTTTGCCGAACGTCGCCGTTGACGCGCGTCGTCACACGCAGATCCGCATAGTCGTCGAACTCGTCGGCGGTCGCGATCCAGGGACCGACCGCGCCCGAGCGCGCGAAATTTTTACCCTGCGTGACGTTGAACTTTCCGTGGCGCACCCAATCGCGGATCGTGCCCTCATTCATGCACGTGAGCCCCGCGATGTGCTCGCGCGCTCGAGCCCGGGAAATGCGCCGGCCGCCTTTGCCGATGACGATCACGATCTCTCCCTCGTAGTCGAGCTGCTCCGATTCCGGCGGTCGAACGATCGGTGCGCGATGGCCGACGAGCGAGCCCGCGGTGCGCATGAAGATGCTGGGATACGCCGGCGCCGCCGAACCGTCGCCGTATTCCTGATTTCGGTTAAGGTAATTCACGCCGATGCAAAAGATACTTTCCGGCTTCGGAATCGGCGGCAAGAACGCGATCTCGCCGATGTCTAAATCCGGCGATGCGCCCGCAATGTCGTGCTCCAGTGTCGAGAGCTTTCCACTGTCGAGCAGAGCGACGACGGACGCCGACGACGCCTTCTCGCGCGCTCCGAGGTCGACGATTCCGCCGTCGACGACCGCGCCGAACGACTGGCGTCCGGCGACCGAAAACGACACGAGCTTCATGCCGGCCTGCGACGGTGCACGTACTCGTGCAGGTTATTTTTTTTAAAACTCAATGCCGAATCGATCTCTTGTACTTCGAGCGACACGCCGAGCGGCGTCGTTTCGATAGCCGGCCCCAGATACGCGCACAGCGCGCCGAAAATTTCTTCGCCCGCGCGTCGCTTCGTCGCGGCATCGCGCCCGGCGCCGATCCGCACGACCACGTGTACGAAGCCGTTCGCCGGGTCGCCGTCCGCGATACGATAAAGGCGCCGCTCTGCGAGCCTCGTCCGCAGGCCGCCTTCGGGAAAGACGCCCGTGCTCAACGCGGCGGCGTGTACGCAGCCGACGAGTCCCGGCAAGTCGGTTCGCGCGCGCATGTTCTCCGAGCACTCGATGACGATGTGAGGCACGCCGATCCATTCGCCGTGTGTTTGGAGCGGGCCCGGCGGCAAAACGGCGAATAAAGCCTTATGACGACGCTCATTCCGGCGGTCGTGCCTCCGACTGTTTCGTGCCCCATGGCGCGCGAGGCGATCGCGCGGGCGCCGGCTACTTCTTACGATCCGTTCGGTCCCGAATTTTTGCGCGACCCGTATGCGATCTTCGCGCACCTGCGCGGAGAAGCTCCCGTGGCGTACGCGCCGGCGATCGACATGTGGACGGTCACACAGTATGAGGACATCGACGCGATCCTCCGCGACCCGCACTCGTTCTCTGCGCGCATCGCCCAAGCGCCGCTCGACCCGATCGATCCGCGAGCGCAAGCGATTCTCGACGAAGGCGGCTTTCGGCCGCTCGCCGTGATGTCGAACCTCGACTTACCGGAGCACGCCCGCATCAAAGCGCATACGTCGCGCGCGTTCTCGGCGCGCCGCATCTCGAAGATGGAAACGCTGATTCGCGAGCGAGCGACCCTGCTCGTAAACGCCCTGCCGGCCTCGGGCCGGATCGATCTCGTGAAAGAACTCGCGTTTCCGCTTCCGGCCGTGACCATTTTCAAGATGATCGGTTTTCCCGACGAAGACATGGAAGTACTCAAGTCGTGGTGCGGCAATCGCTTGATCATGACGTGGGGCCGGGCTCCAGGTGAAGATCAGCAACGGATCGCGCGGCAGATGGTCGCGTATTTTCAATACTGCGAGCGGTTCGTGCAACTGCGGGTCGAGCATCCGGCCGACGATCTAACGAGCGATTTGCTCGCGACGGGCCTCGAAGACGGCACCTTGTCGCACGCCGAAATCGTTTCCATCATCTACGGTTTGAGCTTTGCCGGACATGAAAACATCACGAACATGATTTCGAATACCGTTCGACGGCTCCTCGAGAATCGCGACGGCGGATGGATGCGGATCGTAGGCGATCGTAGTTCTATCGCGGGCGCCGTTGAGGAAGCGCTGCGTTTCGACTCTTCGAACATCGCCTGGCGCAGAGTAACGACGCGTGCCGTCACGCTGCGCGGGGTACGGATTCCAGCCGGAGCGCGGCTGCTGCTGCTCTTGGGAGCCGCCAATCACGATCCGTCGAAATATGCCGATCCCGAGACGTTCGATATTCTTCGAAAGGATGCAAAGTCGCATCTGGCATTCGGTAAAGGTATTCACTATTGTCTCGGGGCCGCGCTGACGCGCTTGGAGCTCGCAATCGTTCTCGAGTTATTGGCAGACCGGTTTCCCGGCCTCGATTTGGTTCCCGGCAACGAATATGCATATGTCGCGAACGTCGTTTTCCGAGGACCGACGTCGTTGCCGGTCGTGCTGGCCTAAACGGAAAAGGGCGGCTGCGCCGTCCTCTTCCGTCCGCGCCAGTGGTAGCGATCAGCGGGTTGCGACGTTACGCGGTGCCGCGTGCCAGGCGCTGCCGTCGGCGAAGTCGACTTCCGCAACGTTACAGTTTGCGTTCTGCTGCGCGCTCGTCGCGCCGTTCGCAGAGAAATTGCGCTCGATCTCGACGCCCGGGGCGAAGGTGCCGCTAGCTACGAGGGTCTGCGTGCGGTCGCCGTCATTCATGAGGATCTTGACGGTTTTCGCCGCGACGTTGCTCTTATTGACGTAGCTCAAGTTGATGCCGCTGGTGACGTAATGCTGCGGGGCGCCGCCATAGGGTAAGCCGCCGAGATACGTTTCGTTGACGCTGCACGACGTGACCGCAACGGGCGACGTGGTATAGGCGACGTTTTGAGCTGCCGCGACGACCGGAAGGGCCATCACGATGGCTGCTGCTGCCGTTAATTCGATGATTCGGTTGGACATTGTTGGTTTCTCCTTGCAACGATCGACTTTCGATCGAGGTCTTTCGGCAGTATAGAGTGCTCTGGGGAAACCAACCACTAAGAATGTTTTATAGGATACGGAGAACCGGAGATGCGGGCTGCTAACGAGCTCAGCGGCGACGGGCGCAGGGCGGAGCTGGGCGACTTCCTGCGGCGGCGCCGCGCGGAACTCACGACCGAAATGGCCGGTTTGCCGACCACGCGCCGCCGGCGCACGCCGGGTTTGCGGCGCGAGGAGGTAGCGGAGCTCGCCGATATCAGCACGGCGTTATATTCGTGGCTCGAGCAAGGACGCGACGTCCCCGTTTCGCGACGGACGGTCGATGCGATCGCGACGGCGCTGCAGTTCACCCCGAGCGAGCGCGATCACATCTATGCGCTCGCGACGCACGAGAGCCGCGCCTTAAACGAAGAGATCACACCGGCGCTCGAACGCATGGTGGCGTCGCTTCGAACGCACCCGATATTCGTCCTCAACCACAAATGGGACGTCGTGCTATATAATCGCGCGGCGCACGTGGTGTTTCGCATCGACGAAGATTTTCCACCGGAAGTGAATCTGCTCGAAGCGACGTTCGATCGAAACCGAAAGTCGCTTTTCGTCGATTGGCGCGAGGTCGCTTCCAGCGTCGTGGAGCTGTTCCGATACGATTACGCACTATACGCCGACGAACCGGGCCCGCTGGCTCTCGTCGAAAAGTTACGCGCTTCAGACCCGGATTTTGCGGCGGTTTGGGAACGGCATCGCGTGCGCCGTTCACCGCACGCGATTCGACAACTCAATCATCCGGTGGCGGGCATCCTATCGATCGAGCCATCGCTCTATGCGGTGGTCGAATCTCCCGGACTGCGCTATATGCTCTACACCCCGACTGACGACGAAACGGCCCGGCACATCGGTGACTTGGTGGCGGACAGCTTTGCGCGTCGCTCGAGCCGCGCCGCCGGCGAAGCGTAGACGCTCTCAGCGCGGGCTAGGTGGCTTTCTCGTCGGCGTGGCGAACGTTCGGGAATGATCGAGACAAAGCCGTACAGGTTCATCACCCTCGACGCGGCGGACGGCGTCGCGGTCGTCGAACTTGCCAATCCCGAAAAGCGCAACGCCTTGTCGCTTGCGACGATGCGCGAATTGCACGCTGCGTTCGAGGCGATCGGCGCGGACCGAAGCATCAAAGTGGTCGTCTTGCGCGCGATCGGTCCGGCGTTTAGCGCGGGTCACGATTTACGCGAATTGCAGTGCGCGGGTGACGAAGCCGACGTCGCGAGGTTCCGGGAAATCTTCGACGCGTGCGTACGCTTGATGACGCAGATACAAACGATCCCGCAGCCCGTCATCGCCGAAGTCGCGACCATCGCGACGGCCGCGGGCGCTCAATTGGTAGCGACGTGCGATCTGGCGGTCGCCTCGAGCGACGCCAAGTTCGCGACGCCCGGAGTCAAGATCGGTCTATTCTGCACGACGCCGATGGTCGCGCTCACCCGTGCGATCGGACGCAAGCGCGCGATGGAAATGCTGCTGACGGGCGACTTCATCGACGCCGCGACGGCAGCGGACTGGGGACTCGTCAACCGCGTCGTCGCGCCCGATGCCCTACGCGCGGAAACGCTTTCGCTCGCCCGCAAAATTGCAGCTTCCAGTGCTTTCGTCGTCGGTCTAGGCAAAGCGGCTTTTTACGCTCAGGTCGAGCTCGATCAAGCCAAAGCGTATGCGTATGCGAAAGAAGTCATGAGCATGAACGCCCTCGACGCGGACGCCCGCGAAGGAGTCGGCGCGTTCCTCGAACGCCGCACACCGGCCTGGAGGTCTTAGCCGGCGACGACCGCGCCTGCGGCGGTGGCGGCCGCGACGGCATCGTAGAGCACTACTACGTTGCGGCCGTGCAGTTTGCCCGCGTATAATGCGGAGTCCGCGCGGCGCTGCAGCGTTTGGGCATCCAGCAGGCCGTCGGCGGACGAGGCGATGCCGACGCTGATCGTGGCGCCCGATAGCTGCGTTTGCGCGGCGCTCCGTATGCGTTCCGCGATGATCTGCGCTTCGGCGGACGACGTGTCGGGCATGATGAGCGCGAACTCATCGCCGCCAATTCGGTATGCGGCGTCTTCCAAGCGAACCGTCTTCAGTAATTCGCCTAGTTTCGCAAGCACCGCATCGCCGCCCTGATGGCCCTGGCGATCGTTCACGGCTTTGAATTGATCGATGTCGATCATCGCAAGCGATAGAACGCCGCCGTGACGCGCCACGCGCGAGATTTCGGCGATCATGTGATGGTCGAATGCTCGGCGATTGCCGAGCTGCGTCAAGTTATCGGTCAGCGCCGTCGTTTCCAGCTGTAGAACGAGCGTGCGGAGATTCTCGGTCATGCGCGCGAAGGCGATGCCTAAGCGGTCTAAGCTCGAGGCGGGCGCGACATCGTTCGACAGGTCGCCGCCGGCGATCGCATCGGCGATGACGGTCATGCGCTGCTGATAGGCGATCATCTCGTTAAACGCTTTGTTGACGTCGCCGAACTCGTCGTTCATGAACGCGCGATCGGACGAATCGCGGGTCAATTGATCGACGTTTCCCCGCGCCAAGCCTTGCGCGACGGCCACCGCGCGCAGGAACGTCCGGCCGACCGGTCGCGTGATCAGATACAGCGCAAAGAGCGAAGGGAAGAGCGCGATAGTGGTTCCCGCCACGACGACCCGCATGATTTCTCTTGCGGCGGCGTCCATCGTCGTCAACGGAACTCCGGTATACATAACGCCGACGACGTCGCCTCGCGCATCCCGTAGCGCGTCGTAGCGATTGATGAAATTGCGGCCCGCAACCGCGCTCTTGCCTGCGAAACCTTGGCCGCGATCGAACGCCGCGCGAGCCGGTCCCGTCAGTTCGGTTCCGAGGTTGCGTCCCGAGC
>JALYUE010000182.1 GCA_030853925.1 Vulcanimicrobiota bacterium
CGGTGTGGGTCGTCAACGCCTATCAAGTCGCCGTTACGGTACTGTTGCTTCCGTTCGCGTCGCTCGGCGACGTGGTCGGCTACCGCCGCGTGTATGCGGCTGGGATTGCCGTCTTTACGCTCGGTTCGTTCGCGTGCGCGTCGGCGAGCTCGCTGCCGCTGCTCGTACTCGCGCGCGTCGTGCAGGGCGTCGGCGGGGCGGCCGTGATGAGTATCGCACCCGCGCTGATCCGCACGATTTTTCCGGCGCATAGGCTCGGCGTCGCGGTCGGCATCAGCGCCTTGACGGTCGCCGCCAGTTCCGCCGCCGGTCCGACGCTCGGCGGCGCGATGCTCGCAGTCGCGCCGTGGCCTTGGATCTTTGCGATCAACGTGCCGCTCGGCGTCGCGGACACGCTCTTCGCGCTGCAGGTTCTTCCGCGCGACCCGCATCGCGGCGGCCGTTTCGACGTACCGAGCGCGCTCTTGTCGGGACCGGCGCTCGCATCGTTCGTGTTGGCGTTAGACGGTGTTGCGCGCGGCGTGCCGCGCTGGGAAGTCGCGGCCGCGCTGCTCGCGAGCGCGGTTCTGGCCGTCGCATTCCTGCGGCGTCAGCGCGGTTTGTCTTCGCCGATGCTCCCGCTCGATCTGTTTGCGATGCGCCGTTTTTCGCTCGCCACTGGAACGTCGTTGTGTTCGTTCACGGCGCAAGGCATCGCGTTCGTAGCGCTGCCCTTCCTGTTGCAGGGAGCATACGGGTATTCGGCGCTCGCGTCGGCACTGCTGTTCACGCCCTGGCCGCTCGCGATCGCCTGCGTCGCACCCTTTGCCGGGCGCCTTGCGGATCGCATGCCGCCGCCGCGGTTATCGACTGCGGGGCTAGCCGTTTTCACGCTCGGACTCGCGGCGCTTGCTGCCCTGCCCGCGCACCCCGTTACCGCGGACATCGTGTGGCGCGCGGTCGTTTGCGGGCTCGGCTTCGGCTTCTTCCAAGCTCCGAACAATCGGGAGATCATGGGCGCCGCTCCGCGCGAGCGCAGCGGCAGCGTTTCCGGCATCCTCGCGACCGTGCGCTTGACCGGACAGTCCGTGGGTGCCGCGCTCGTGGCGATCGCGATCGGAACCTCTGCCGCATCGCGCGCCGGTGCCTCTTCCGCGGCGCTCGCGGGGCCGACGCACGCCGCTTTGTGGATCGCGTCCTCGTGCGCGCTCCTCGCGACGGCGGTCAGCGCGGCGCGTCTGCATTCCGCGGGGAGCGGTCCGGTTCGCGCGTAATCCCGACCTTCATGACATTCGTCTACGCCCTGCCTGCGTGGCTCGGTCTCCTGTTCGTCGTAGCCGTCTGCGTCGGACTCGCTTGCGGCGGGCACATCCTCGTGCATCGCTCGTTCTCCGGCACCGACTTCATCGGTCACAACGAAGTTGCCGGTTTCATCATCGCCATCGTCGGCATTCTGTACGCGGTGCTGCTCGGGTTCATCACGATCGTAGTGTGGGAAGCGTACACGCAAACCGAAGAGCGCGCGCAACAAGAAGTCGATGCGGCCACCGACGTCTGGAGTTTCGGGCGCTTGTTGCCGCCTGTCGAAAGCAAGCGCATCACGGACGATCTCGATCGCTACACGCTTGCCGTTGCGAACGATGAGTGGCCGAAGATGACGCACGGCCAAAGCAGCACCGAAGCGCAGCGCCTGGTCGTCGCTCTGATCGGGGACGTCGCCGGTATCGCGTTAACGGGCCCACGGAGCTCGAATTTACAGAATCACCTGTTCGGCCGGGTGCAAGTCATGGCCGATCTGCGCCGCCGCCGCATCTACTCGGTGCCGAGCGCCGTTCCGGCCGTGATCTGGGTTGGCTTGACGCTCGGCGCGTGTACCGTCATCGGCTTCCTGTATCTCTTCGGGTTGAGGAATTTCAGGGTGCAGCTGCTGATGACGGCGGCGACCGCCGCAATGATCGGCGTGCTGTTCGGGTTGATTATCGAACTGGACTATCCGTTTCGTGGCGATGTGTCGGTAACGCCCGAACGCTGGCTCTCGTTGCACGACGCCATGCTGCACGAACCTCGCTAGCACGCCAAGTTCGCTAGTTGACATGAGCAACGAAAAGATGGTACAAACCCTCGCAATGCTTCCGTTCGTCTGTTGTCCGCCATCTTGTTGCCGTCTTGCCCTTCGGGCTTGGCGTGGCGCGGCACTGGACTGACCGAACCGCAAGTTCGTTCGTTACAGGGGCCCTCGCTAACGCGGGGGCCTTTTTTTCTTTCTATCGTTCGGTATTTGGAGATCGTATGAATGACCGGCTAACGTCGTGAGTAAGCTCGACGTCGAAACGCTCAAAGGTAATAGCGGCGGATTGCGCGGCACGATCCCGGACGAACTCGCGCTCGCGTCGGACCATTTCAGCGAGGAAGCCGCTTCGCTTTTGAAGTTCCACGGCGTGTATCAGCAAGACGATCGCGACGCGCGCAGATTGGGGCGCGACGGGGGCGGCGCTAAAGCCTACGGGTTCATGGTGCGCACCAAAAACCCGGGCGGTTTCCTGCCCGCGCGCTTTTACGCTGCGGTCGACGATCTCGCCGATCGCTTCGGGAACGGAACGATTCGAGTAACCACTCGAGGCGGATTGCAACTTCACGGCGTGCCGAAAGAGAATTTGCGCGACGTCATCGCGCAGATCAACGATCATCTGGGTTCGACGCTCGGGGCCTGCGGCGACATCAATCGGAACGTCATGGCGCCGCCGTTTCCATTTGCCGCGGCGCCCTACGCCGCCGCGCGCGCCGCCGCCCGCGCCATCGCAGAATTATTGACTCCGCGCGCGACGGCATACTACGAGATTTGGCAAGACGGCGAAGTCGTGCAGGCCGGGGCGCCGCAAGAAGAACCGATTTACGGCAAGACGTTTTTGCCGAGAAAGTTCAAGGTCGCGGTCGCAACGCCGGGCGATAATTCGGTAGATCTCTACACGAACGATCTCGGCGTGGTGCCGCTGGTCGATGGCGCCGGAACGCTGCTCGGGTATAACTTGGCCGTCGGCGGCGGGCTCGGCATGACGCACCGCCAGGTTGCGACCTATCCGCGTCTAGCCGACGAGTTCGCCTTCGTCGGGCCGGATCGACTGCTTGCGGCCGCGCGGGCGATCGTTATCGTTCAGCGCGACCACGGCGACCGCGTCAATCGGAAACACGCGCGCCTGAAATATCTCATCGACGATCGCGGACTCGACTGGTTTCGTGCGGCCGTCGAAACGGAAGCCGGCTTCACGCTGGAGCCGTGGCGTCCGCTCGAGCGTTGGACAGTTCCGAACTTTCTCGGTTGGCACGCGCAAGGCGACGGCCACTGGTTCTATGGGCTCAGCATTCTCAGCGGCCGCATCGGGAATGCGAACGGCGCGGACGTCAAGCGCGCGCTGCGCGAGATCGTCGAGCGCACCGGCCGAAATCTCGTCGCCACGCCGAATCAAAACATCCTGATCGTCGACGTGGACGCGCGCGCGCGCGCCGTCGTCGACGAGATTCTGGCGCGCTGCGGCGTCGCGCGCGCCACGGACATCGACCCGTTCGAAAAGTCGGCCCTCGCATGTCCGGCGTTGCCGACCTGCGGTTTATCGCTCGCGGAATCGGAACGCGCGTTACCGTCCCTGCTCGACGAATTGCGTGCCGAGTGGCGCTCGGCAGGATTAGCGGGCGGCGCTCCGGTTGTCCGCATGACCGGTTGTCCGAACGGCTGCGCGCGTCCGTATCTCGGCGAAGTGCGTTTCGTCGGCGTCAGCGCGGACCGTTACAACGTGTACGTCGGCGGCAATGCGGCGTCCACCCGGTTGAACGTCCTCTTTCGAGAAAAAGTCGAACGGCGGCAGCTCGCGCCGGCGCTCGCGCCGCTCTTTCGGACGTATGCGGTCGAAAAGCTCGCGGACGAAACGTTCGGCGATTTCTGCGTGCGCGCTCGGGTCGAGACAATCGCGTCTTAGGTATTCCGTGAACGACTTCTTCCGCGAAGACGGTCTCTGGTTCGCCTGTGCGTTGCTCTTCGCCGCCGCTTCACTTCTCGTGCACGCCGTCGTGCATTTTTTTCGCATAACGACCTAGGGTCGAGCGACGTGACTTCGTTCGATTCGCGCTTTTCGCTAGGCGGCTTCATCGTCGCCATGTTACTCGGCGTGCTGGTGTTCGCCGGAGTGCGGTTAGTATGATCGCCGCCGACTCAAAGGCCGCTCAAGCGACGCAGGTGTTACGCACCGCGCTCGCCGCGTATCGCGGTAGGATTGCGCTCGCGTGTTCCTTTGGAGGGCCGAGCGGAATGGTCTTGCTCGATATGGTCGTAGCGCTGGACTGCAGCGTTCCGGTGTATTATCTCGATACCGGTTTGTTATTCGCAGAGTCGTACGCGCTCGTGGAACGCGTGCGGACGCGCTACGGCGTGGGGCCGATCGCGGTGCGGCCGAAGTTGACCGTCGACGAGCAAAACGCCCGCTACGGCGAAGCGCTCTGGACCCGCGATCCCGACGCGTGTAGTGCGGACGTGTGGGCCTACGTCCGGCGTCATGACGTTCCGTATAATCCGCTCAACGACCGCGGTTTTCCGAGTCTGGGCTGCACGCACTGCACGCGCGCTGTCCTTCCCGGTGAAGATGCGCGCGCCGGCCGCTGGGCCGGTAGCGGTAAAGTGGAATGCGGCCTGCACTTCGATTCGAGCGAAAGCGGCTTAGCGATATAATGAACTATCTGGACGAATGGGAAGCGCGTTCCGCGACGATCTTGGTCGCCGCCGATCGCTCGACGTCGCAATATCTGGCCGGTCGAAGCGCCGTGCGCATACGTCCGCGAACGGATCGTTCGGTAAGCGACGGCCCGGAGCCAAGCGGACCTCGCAACGGCGCGCCGAAACGGCGCGGAAAGTAACGCCGCAAGGAGTATCCGCATTGATTTTCGTCGTCGCCATTATTACTGCGAAGCCCGGCCGGCTGGAGGAAGCGCTCACCGCGTTTCGCGCAAACGTGCCGGCGGTGCGTGCAGAAACAGGTTGTATCGAGTACGCCGCTGCGGTCGACGCGGAAGGCCTCGGCGGTTTTCAAGCGCCGATCGGTCCCGATACGTTCGCCGTGATCGAAAAGTGGGAGAGCGTCGAAGCGCTCAAGGCGCACGCCGTGGCCCCGCACATGAAGGCCTACGCCTCGCAAACCAAAGACGCGCTCGCAAGCCGCGTCATCCACGTCCTTGCACCGGCGTAAGCATAAGACGACACTGACGACGTGGTGCCGGCGCGTGGCCGCTCTCGCGCTCGGTGCGTTCGCCTTGTGTGCGACCGGGCGCGCGGCGCTGGCCGATTGCTCGCGGCCGGGGAATGCCGCTGAGGTATTCTTCATCACCGATCGCGAACCGGTAAGCGACGCGCAGCTCTTCAGCGGCGAACGCGGTTTGACGAAGACGCGGGACGCGATCGTATCGCGCGGCATTATTTGGAACGCCGCCGAACGCAAGACGCTTCGGAGTTGTGCGTCCGAGAAATCGTTTCTTTCGGCGCTCAAGAGCGGCTTCAGTTCGCAACGCGGAAGACAAGTGCTCCTCTACGTGCATGGCTATTACACGACATTCCGCCAGGCCGTGGGCGATGCGCTGACATTGCAGCGCACGCTACGTTTTCCGGGGCCCGTCATCGTGTATTCTTGGCCGTCCAAGGTGACCAGCCGGCTCACCTATGTCAACGATGAAGCAAATGCCGGTTGGTCCGCCGTCCATTTTCGCAAGCTGCTGGCGACGCTCGAGACGACGTTTCCGGGCATGCCGATTTCTTTTGCCGCGCACAGCTTGGGGGCGCGATTTGCAGCCGATGCTCTCGACTTCATCCACCATGGGCGGTGCGTTACCTGCGTAGGACGAACTGCGCTGTTCGCGCCCGATGTCGACACCGATACGCTGCGAACGGGACTGGCGGCAGCGGGACGTTGTAACGGGCGACCGCTCGCGTCTTCAAACGTGTCGGCGCCGGTTACGCTCTACGTCTCCAACAAGGACGTGGCCCTACGTCAATCGCAGCGAATACACGGTCATCAACGTGCCGGACAAGCAGCCAGTGAGATGCTGCTGTGCAAAGGCGTCGACACGATCGACGTAAGCTACTACAAAAGCTCCGACAAGCTCGGACATGCGTATCAGAGCGACACGCGAATTGCGGGCGATGTCCGGGACGCATTTGCCGGCGTTTCACCGTCGTCGCCGCAACGCAAGCTTGTAAAAGCGTCGCGCGAGGCCGGCACTTATTACGAGTTACGCTGAGTGAGCGCGTTCGAACGCTCGATACAGTAACCGCGGCAGCCTGGGATCGCTTAGCCTTCGTCGACGCCGGGAACGTCCCAGAACACGACTTCGCCCGTTCCCTGAAGTGCGATGTCCGGTATGTCGTACGTGCGCAGGGCGTCGCCTGCATGGAGCGTCCGCTCGCCTTGCGAGCCGCCTTTTACGACGACCTCGCCGTCGGCTACGAACAGAAAGCCATACCGGTTACGTCCGAATGCGTGCTGCAGTTCCGACCTTTCCAGACGGGCCACGCGTAGCGTCGCCTTCTGCGTCAGAGCGATCGGTGCGGAAACCGCGGCTTCGCCGCTCGCAACGGTCAGCCACTTGCCGAGCCGGTCGTCCAAGCCGAAGTCGGTCTGGCCGTAGAGCGGCGTTATGCCGAGCTTGCCGGGCACGACCCACATCTGTACCAAGTGCAGCGGCTCGCGCTGCGAAGCGTTGAATTCGGAGTGCCTCACGCCGGTACCGGCGCTCATGAACTGAACGCCGCCCGCCCCGACGACCCCGTGGTTTCCGAGACTGTCCTTGTGTTCGAGCGACCCGCTGAGTACGTATGTCACGATCTCCATATCGCGATGCGGGTGGGGCGGGAAACCCTGCCCGGCCGCAACCGTATCGTCGTTAAAAACTCGCAGTGCGCCCCAACCCATGTTGCTTGGGTCGTAATAATCCGCGAAGCTGAACGAGTGGTGAGCATCGAGCCAGCCGTGCCGTGCATGGAAACGCTCGGCGGCGCGCTGGAGGGTAAAAATGGGTGAACGGACGGTCGTAGTACTCATGGTCCTCCTTACAACCCAACGGCGGTTGCAGCCGGTTTCCAAGCGACCCCTCGCGCGGCTCGGGCCCGCAATCGAGTGTGCGGGCCGGGTGCCCGTGTGTGGTGTTGCCGAAATCCCAGATTATGCGTTCCGAATCGTCCCAACCCGGCATGTATGTGCCGCCGCACTTCGCGATCGACGATCTCGGAGAGATGCACGCAGCAATGCGGCGGATCGGCATCGCCACGCTCATTACGCTCGGCGACGAGCTCGAAGCGGTAATCGTGCCCCTCGTACTCGATGCGAGCGACGAAAGCAAGTTCGGTATTCTGCGCGGTCATCTCGCGAAACCGAATCGACAGCTCGGACGACGCCGGGAAGACGTGCGAGCGCTCGCCGTTTTCCAAGGCGCCGCGCATTACGTCACGCCGTCGTGGTACGAAACGAAGCGCCGCACGGGGAAAGTCGTGCCCACCTATGACTACGTCGTCGTTCAGGCCCGCGGTCGCTTGCGCACGATCGACGACCGCGCTCGAGTTCGCGACCATCTGACGGCGCTGACGGCGCAGCACGAAGCGTCCGTTGGGAGCGACTGGCAAATCTCCGACGCTCCCGACGACTACATCGAATCGATGCTGAACGGCATCGTCGCTTTCGAACTGCCGATCGACGAACTCGTCGGCAAATGGAAATTAAGTCAAAACCGGCCCGCGGCCGACATCGACGGCGTAGTCAGCGGGTTGACCGACGTCGGCACGTCGGCCGCTCGCGACGTCGCCGAATTCGTCGCGCGCTTCCGCCCGCAACGTGCGTGATCGCGACCGCCGTCCGCTGTCCTTGGGCGCTCAAAGAGCCCGCGCTCACGTACCACGACGACGAATGGGGCGTTCCCGTCCACGACGATCGCATGCTGTTCGAGTTGCTTACGCTCGAAGGCGCTCAAGCCGGACTCAGCTGGGACACGATTCTCCGCAAGCGCGAAGGCTATCGGCGCGTTTTTAGCGGTTTCGAGCCGTCGATCGTCGCTCGATTCGACGCCGCTGCGATCGAAGCGACGGTTCTCGATCCGGGCATCGTGCGTCACCGCGGAAAAATCGTTTCGACGGTCGGCAATGCGTCGGCGGTGCTCGAAGTGCAACGCGCGTTCGGCTCGTTCGACGCGTATCTCTGGAACTTCGTCGACGGTCGGCCGCGCGTCACTCGCCCGGCGCTCGACGACGACGTTCCCGCTACGACCGATCTTTCGGAAACCGTAAGCCGCGATCTGCGTAAGCGCGGTTTCCGCTTCGTCGGATCGACGACGATTCAGGCGTTTCTGCAAGCTTGCGGCATCCGCGACGATCACCGCGCGACGTGCTTTCGCGCAACGGCGCGCGGACTCGAGCGTCGAGCGTTATAATGCGAAGGCGCCATGCGGAACCGCTCGGCAACATTATTCGAGCGCGACGACGACTTTGCCGCGCGTGTGTTTGCGCTCTACGTGAGCGTGCGCGTCGCGAACGTTCTTCAGCGCATATATCGCATCGATGTGAACGGCGAGCTGCCCGCGATCGAACATGTCGCCGAGGCGGATCAGGTCTTGGGCGCGTGACTCGACGACGACCAATCGCATCCGTCGTTCGCTTGCGCTCGGCGTCGCCGCGATGCTTGCGAACGCGGCGGCGCTCGGAACGGTTGTAACGAGAATCCCCTGGTCCTCGAGCCGCTCCCCGATGGCATCGAACGCAAGGTTACCGAAGACGTCGAATACGACATCGAACTTCGCTCGTTGCGCTTCGAGCGGACGCGTTTGATAGTCGGCAAACTCTTGCGCTCCGAAAGTGCGGCATAGCGCTTCATTCTTGGCGCTCGCGGACGCCGTTACCGTCGCGCCGAGGCTGCGCGCGAGTTGGATCGCAAACAGACCGACGCCGCCCGACGCGCCGTTAACGTAAAGGCGCTGTCCCGCGCGCACGCGCGCCACATCTTCGAGCGCCTGAAGGGCCGTCAGTGCGGCCAGCGGCAGCGCGGCCGCTTCGTGCGCTTCGGCTCGCAAAGGCGCCGGCGCCGCTTCGGCCGCGCGTACGTTAATAAACTGCGCGCACGTTTGGCCTTCCCATCCGTTGACCATGCCGAACGCACGCTGCCCGGCATGGAGCGTCGTCACGCTCGCGCCGAGGGCATCGACGGTTCCGCTCCAGTCGTAACCCGGGCTCTTCGGGAAACGGTCGCCGCTCAGCGCGCGAAAGCGACCCTTTCGCACGAACGTGTCTTTCGGATTGACGCCGGCCGCAGCGACGCGGATGCGAATCTCATCCGCCTGCGGCGCTCGGGGCTCGGCGACGTTGCGAACGTGCAGCACGTCGCATGAGCCATACGCGTCGTATTCACTGGCCAACAATACATCTTCGCCTTTCCGAGTTCGCTCGGCGAGCCGATGCGGCGATCGCCACGCGCTGGTGTCTGGGAGTTAAATTGCGGTCTACGAACATCTTTGCAAGTTCGTCTGCCGGAAGACCGAAACGTGAAGATCTGCGCGAGCGGAACGGTCAATCTTCTTCCGAAACGTACCCGACGCTTTGGCGCACTGCTGCTCTTTCGGCCGAGCGAAGCCAATGGATACCAGCGACCGAAGGTACGCGCCGCCGCGCGAAGGAGCTGTTTTACGTGCTACGACTGATCAATGCTTTTCTGGCCTGCGCGCTGGCGCTCTCGAGTGGTTGCGCGAGCGCCGTGGCGACGCAGCCGCGCATCGTCGCTGCCGACGGCCTCTCATCGTCCGCGCTCTCCGCAACGACGCCCACGCGCCTCACGGGCTATAACGTCAATCCCAACAAAGTCTTCGTCGCGGGGATCTCTTCGGGCGGATTCTTCGGCGTGCAGATGCACGTCGCACATTCGGCGACGTTTAAAGGCGCCGCGATCTACGCAGGCGGCGTGTATTATTGTGCGACCGGCAGCGTGGAACTCGCGCTGTTGAATTGCGGCGGCGAAACGCTGCCGACGGGTCAGGCGTCGTACCATAGCACGCTCGCGCAATCGGAGCAATATTTCGATCGGCAATCGTCACTCGGCACGATCGATCCGAAGAGCAACCTTTCCGGGCAACCCGTGTACCTCTGGTCGGGAACGAACGATTCGGTCGTCAATCCGCTCGAGATGGCCGACCTCCAGACCGAATACGCGCACTATGGTGCGCGCGTCACCTTCGATAGTACCTTTCCGGCAAACCATGGATGGGAGTCGCCCGACGGCGAAGTCGCATGCGGTACCGCGGCGACGCCGTATATGATCGCGTGCCGGCAAGGTACGCAGCCTTACGATTCGGTAAAAACGTGGCTGACGCAATTCTTCGGTCCGCTCAAGCCGCGGAACGACGCGGCCTTAAAGGGCACGCTACGGCGGTTCGACCAGACTGAGTTCGGAGCGAAGGCCGGCAATTCGTTGGACACGAACGGGTATGTTTTCGTGCCGAAACAATGCGCAGCCGGGAGCCGCTGCGGCTTCGTGCTGGCGCTGCACGGCTGCTTACAGAATCAGTCGCTCATCGGCACGAAGTTCGTGACGGAAAGCGGCATCGACGAATGGGCGGATAGCAACGGTATCGTCGTCCTGTATCCCTACGCCGTTCAATCGCCGGGGCCGTCGCCCTATAATCCTAACGGGTGCTGGGATTGGTGGGGATACGATGACGCGAATTACTCGCTACGCAGCGGCACGCAAATGTCGGTCCTCTACGCGATGGTTCAGCGGGTCGTTCGCAGACCTTAGTGGCCCGGGGCGCTTTCGCGGGGCGCGTTATTCTAGGTGCCGCCCATCCGTATCCGGAAGGAGTAACGTCCGTACGCGCGTCTCTTGAGAGGGAATCATGAAATCGAAGACCGTCGTCCTTGGAACTGCACGCACACCATTCGGCAAGCTTGGCGGCGCCCTCGTGTCGCTCTCGGCCACCACGCTCGGCGGCGAGGCGATCCGCGCTGCCGTTCAGCGGTCCGGCGTCGATCCGGCAGAGATCGAGCACGTCATTATGGGCAACGTCATCCAGGGCGGCAACGGACAGGCCCCTGCGCGTCAGGCGATGTTCAAAGCCGGGCTGTCGAAAACGGCCACCTTCGAAACGGTCAACAAGGTTTGCGCTTCGGGCATGATCGCGATCGTGCAGGCCGCGCGCCTCATCAACGACGATGCAAAGCAAGTCGCGGTCGCGGGCGGCATGGAGTCGATGTCGAACGCTCCGTATGCCGCGCTCAACGCGCGCTTCGGTTATCGCTTCGGTGACGGCGCGCTCGTCGATCTGATGAACTACGACGCGCTGCTCGACCCGTTTTCGGGCTGGACGATGGCGCAAGCGCAGACGCGCGTCAACGCCGACCTCGGCATTACGCGCGCGGTTCAAGACGAGTTCGCCGCGCTGTCGCATCAGCGCGCGGCCAAAGCCGCAGCCGATGGAAACTTGACGGAGGAAATCGTCGCCTTGCGCATCGCCACGAAGGCGAAGGGCAAGCTCGTCGTCGACAAGCTTCCGGAGCCCGCGCGCGCCCGCGTCCCCGTTCATGCCGGCGCGAACGGCGCGACGGACAAACTGTTCCACGCGCCGCCCGAAAACATGCAGGCGCAAACGGCGCGTTACAACTCCTACGTGAGCGGCGACGTGCCTTCGACGCTCGTCGACAAAGACGAACCGATTCGCCCCGAGACGACGCTCGAAGGACTGGCGAAACTTTCGCCGCTCGACAAAGACGGTACGGTCACCGCGGGTAACGCGCCGGGCGTCAACGACGGCGCCGCCGCGGTCGTGCTCGCGAGCGAAGAGTACGCGCGCAGCCACGGGTACGAGGCGCTCGGCACGATCGTCGATCACGCCGATGCTTCGTGGGATCCGGCTTACTTAGCGCTCACGCCGGCGATGGCGGCGCAAATTTTGATGAATAAAAATGGTTTGCGAGCTTCGGATATTGCCGTTTGGGAAGTGAACGAAGCGTTTGCGGCCGTCGCCTGGAGTACGGCCAATCTTCTCGGCGTCGATCCGCGCGCGCTCAACCTGCAAGGAGGCGCGGTCGCCTTCGGCCATCCCGTCGGCGCTTCGGGGGCGCGTATCGTCGCTTCGGTCGTCCACCAGTTGCGTCGCCGCGGCGGCGGCTACGGCATCGCCGCGATTTGCAGCGGCGGCGGTCAAGGGGATGCCGTTCTAGTAAAGGTCGGTTAGCAGCGACCGAGTGCATCTTCTGGTCGTCGGGGCGGGACAGATGGGCGGCGGCATCGCGCAAGTCGCCGCCCAGTCCGGCGACACCGTCGTGTTGCTCGACCGCGACGCGTCGTACGTCGCGCGAGGCGTGGCTGCAATCGCTAACAACCTATCGCGCAGCGTCGAAAAAGGCCGCTTGAGCGCGGACGATCGGAACGCAGCGCTCGCGCGGATCGTTCCGGCGGCAGATTGGCGCGATTTCGAGGTCGACGTTGCGATCGAAGCCGCTACCGAAAACGAAGCGCTCAAAAGCGAGATCTTCGGGCGCCTCGACGTCCACACGCCGGCGCGCGCCATCCTTGCAAGCAACACGTCGTCGATTTCGATTACGAAGCTTGCAGCGGCCACACGGCGGCCCGAGCGCGTGATCGGCATGCACTACATGAATCCGGTTCCCGTCATGCAATTGGTGGAAGTTATTCGCGGCATTGCGACGTCCCGGGAGACGTTCGATACGGTCCGGGCGCTCGCGCTCCAGCACGGTAAGACGCCCGTCGAAGTGCGCAACTATCCGGGCTTCGTATCGAATCGCATTCTGTGTCCGATGTTAAACGAGGCGGCTTTCGCATTGTTCGAAGGCGTCGGCACCGTCGAGTCGATCGATACGGTCATGAAGCTCGGCATGAACCATCCGATGGGCCCGCTCGAGCTCGCGGATTTTATTGGGCTCGATACGCTCGTCGCGATTCTCGACGTTCTGTTGACCGGAACCGGCGATCCGAAATATCGAGCGTGTCCGTTGTTGCGCGAATACGTTGCCGCCGGATGGCTCGGGCGTAAGAGCGGCCTCGGCTTTTACGATTGGAGCGGCGGCACGCGTGCCCGGCGCGCCGATCTCGGAGCGAGCGGCGTTCCCGACTTCAGCGCGCATTGATGGACGCAGCGGCGTCGGCCGCGTTTGAGTTGACGGCCGATCAGCGGTCGATCGGCGACGCCGCCCGGGAAATAGCGCAGCGTGCAATCGCGCCGCACATCGCGGCGTGGGATCGCGAACACCGTTTTCCACGAAAACTGTACGGCATTCTATCGCAAGCGGGTCTCATGGGAATCGTCATTCCGCAAGACTACGGCGGTATCGGAGCCGACTACGTCTCGTTCGCGCTCGCGATCGAAGAATTGGCGCGCGTCGACGCCGGAACGGCGGTGACCGTTTCCGTGCACGCGATGATCGCCTCGGCGATTCTGCGGCTCGGCGACGAACGGCAAAAAAAGCGGTATCTCCCGCAGCTTAGTGGCGGCGACGTCATCGCCGGGTTTGCGTTGACGGAACCGGGCGCCGGCTCGGATGCCGCCGCGCTCGTCGCGACGGCGACCAAGGACGGCGACGACTACATCCTGCGCGGGCGCAAACAATGGTGCACGAACGGCAGCGTCGCAGGCGTCACCCTGGGCATGTTTCGCACCGGCGTACCGGGATCCAAAGGCATTTCGGCCTTTCTGGTCGACAACGCGCTGCCGGGATTCGTCGTCGAACGCGTGACGGAAAAACTGGGCATTCATACGAGCAATACCTGCGATATCGCCTTCGATGACGTGCGCGTGCCCGCAGCGGCACTGCTGGGCGCCGAAGGCACCGGATTTTCCGTAGCGCTCGGCGCGCTCGCAGCCGGACGCATCGGCATAGCGGCGCAAGCGACCGGCATCCTGGCGGCATGTCTGCAGGCATCGGTCGATTTTGCGAAGGAGCGCGAAGCGTTCGGTAAACCGATCGGCGCGTTCGAAGGCGTGTCGTTCAAGATCGCTCAAATGGCGACCGATCTCGATGCCGCTCGACTGCTCGTGTTTCGCGCCGCGGCACGCTGCGACCGGGGGGTATCGTTTGCGGTCGATGCGAGCAAAGCCAAATTATTCGCTTCAACGGCGGCGCGCAAGCATGCGTCCGAAGCGGTGCAGATACACGGCGGATACGGATACACGACCGAGTTTCCGGTCGAGCGATACTATCGTGATGCGAAAATTACGGAATTGTACGAAGGGACGAGCGAAATTCAGCAACTGATCATCGCTCGCTCGTTACTCGGGCGTCTACGGTAGAGCGCGCTTAGCCCGAGGGTTTCTCGCGATAAAGTAAAAGCTCAGAGAAGTCTTCAGTTCGTTCTGAAGTTTTTTTCGCGCATCGAAAAAGGAGATACGTCGTGAAATTGATGGAGTACCAAGGCAAGGACCTGTTCCGGCGCGTTGGGATTCCGACGCCGCGCGGCGTTCACGCAACCGGCGCGGCCGAAGTCACGGCGTTTATCGAAAAAAATCCCGGCTCGTGGGTGATCAAGAGTCAGGTAATGATGGGCGGCCGCGGCAAGGCCGGCGGCATCAAATTTGCCGACGACGCGGCGCAAGGCGAAGCCTTCGCGCGCGAACTGATCGGTAAGGTTTTAAAGAACGTGCAGAACCCCGACGGCGAGGAAGTGAAGTCGCTGCTCGTCGAGGAGAAAGTGCAGATCGAGAGCGAGGCGTACGTATCGATCACGGTCGATCGGGCGACGAAAAAACCGGTCGTTATCGTCACCTCGCAAGGCGGGATGGACGTCGAGGAAGTCGCCGAGCACGACCCGGGCGCCATCAGCAAACTCTGGATCGATCCCGCCGTCGGTTTCCAGCCGTATCAAGCGAGGCAGCTCGCATTTGCCGCCAAACTTCCGACGGGTTATCACAAGGCCTTTCCTAAAATCCTCGGCGGATTATATAAGCTCTTCATGGATTACGGCGCGAATCTCGTCGAGATCAATCCGCTCGTGTTGACGAAGTCGGGCGACGTGATCGCCAGCGACGCGAAAGTAGAACTCGACGACAACGGGACGTTCAAACATCCCGAACTTGCCGCGTGGCGCAACGACGGCCCGGCCGACGAAGACCAAGCTGCAGCGGTCGCCATTGGCCTCGGAATGTCGAATTATGCGAAGCTCGACGGCGATATCGGCGTGATCGCGAACGGAGCCGGGCTCGGGATGGGCACGATGGACGCGATTCGCATCGCGGGCGGAGCGGCCGCGAACTTCCTCGACATCGGCGGCGGAGCGCAAGCGGAGCTCGTGAAGAAAAGTTACAACCTCGTAACGAGCGATCCGAAGGTGAAGGCGATGTTCATCAACATCTTCGGCGGCATTACGCGCGGCGATCAGGTTGCCAAAGGCATCGTCGAAGCGCTCAAAGGCGATGACGTGCGCAAGGTTCCTTTGATCGTCCGCTTGACCGGAACGAACGAAAAAGAAGGCCGTGAAATTTTAGCCGCCGCCGGCATGAATCCGGTCGAAACGATGGACGAAGGCGCGCTTCAGGCGGTCGAATTCGCGCGGGCTTCTGCCTAGCGCGTCGGAGTGTTCGGCTCTTTCGATAACGTTGTAACAATCATCGTCCAAGGCACCAGGCGAGAGCGCTTACTTCACAACGGCCGGACGACGAAATACGGTAAGCCTGCCTTCGGCTACGTCACGGCGGGCGCAGGCGACGCATGCGTCCGGCACTGCGGAGAGCGAATCGATACTTACGTTGCGGCCGCGGCGCCGGCGGCGCAACGACCGTCCGAGTCCGGCCTCGACGACGGCTTACCGGCGGACGTCTAAACGATGCGTCGCCGGAGTTGAGGTACGGATATCATTGTGAGGAATGTGAGGAGGCCGTTTGGCCCGCGACCACGCGCAACGAACTCCAATGGCTCAAGAACCGCAACCACATCGTGCGCGAAGTCGCGCAGCACGTTCAAGCCGGGCTCGATACGTGGATCGTGGAGGGCCTCGAGTTCCTCGACCATCATGCCGGCCACAGCGTCGTACTCACGCGCCGGCCTTGACCCGCCGGGTCTTCGCGGCGAGCGTTATGCAGCGAATTTACGCAGCGTTCTTCGCGCCGGTAGTTGACAGTTAAGCGCCGCGCGCCGTTTTAACGCGGAACGTTCAGCGCTTGACCCGGCACGATTGTAGCCGAGCGCAACTTATTTAGCGCCATGATGTCGTCGATCGTGTCTTGCACGTTGGCGCCGTTTGCCGTGTACCGTTCCGCGATCGTCCAGAGGTTCTCGCCCCGATGAACCGTGAGTTTTGCGTAATGCGCCGGCGCCGCGGCATAAAGGCGGGCCTGCGACAGAGCGGGGATTGCGATGAGGGCGCTCAGGGCAGCGAGCGACACGGCCGGCATTAGAGACATCCGTTTGCGCTTTAACGTGAACATCGCTCTCCTTCCGCTCGAAGCCCATATATTGGGCCAAACGCGCGTTCGTCCCCAAGATTGTACCCCTAGGCATATAGCGTGTCAAGAAAAATGCGAACATATGTTTGCATTGCAGGACCTTTATGTGCTACCTTTAGTGGAATCCGCGGCGCATCTGCGTCGCCGTCCGCTGAGGAAACACATGACGGAGCGAGCTCCGACGGAGCGCCAAGCGCACATTCTAGAAGTCATTCGCGACTTTACGGACGAGCACGGTTATCCGCCGTCCGTACGCGAGATCGGCGAGCGCGTCGGCTTGTCGTCGTCTTCGACGGTTCAGTCGCACTTGAAGTCGCTGGAAAAGCGCGGACTCATCCGCCGCGATCCGACGAAGCCGCGAGCTCTGATCACGACCGCTGCCGGCGTAGCCGGTGCGGCCAGACCGCCGCAATACGGTGTCATTCCCATCGTGGGCAAGGTAGCGGCCGGGCAGCCTATCACTGCGACTGAAAATCTGGAAGGCGAGTTCGTGCTGCCGGCCGAGTTCGCGCGGCGTCAAGGCACCTTCATGCTGCGCGTTGCGGGCGACTCGATGATCGAAGCGGCCATTCTCGACGGAGATCTCATCGTCGTGCACCCGCAGCCCGACGCCGCGAGCGGCGAGATCGTCGTGGCGATGGTCGACGGCGAAGCGACGGTCAAGCGTTTTTTCCGAGAAGCGGATCGCATTCGTCTGCAACCCGAAAACCGTACGATGCAACCGATCTACGCCGACGATGTGACGATCCTCGGTAAGGTTGGCGCCGTCTTCCGAACTCTGTAACCTCCGCCGGCAAGTGCCGGATGTTGCACGGCGCCGGACGAATGGGACTTCACCGTGGTGCCCTCTGAGCCGGCCGTACGGCGAGCGACGTTACCCGCACGCCTCATTGCGCGCGTTGCCGCGCTGGCCGAATCGCCCGAAATGCGCGCTATCGGACGCGCGTTGCCGCTGAGCTTCATCGGTTTAGGCGTCGGTCTCGCCGTTTTCATGGCGTTGCAGCACGGTGGGACGCTGCTGCAGCGTTTTTCGCATTCGTTCGGCGCGGCGTTCGGAGCGATGTCCGCCGTGCTCGTAATTTTGCTCGCGTACGATCTCGGCGCGCGTCGAAGCGTTCCGCCGCTACTCGCCGCAGGCGTCGCCGCGACGGCTTTTATCTTGTCGTTACCATACTCCAGAGCGACGTCGATCGCGTCGCTCGCCCAGGCCGTCGGTTCGAGTGGTTTGTTTCTAGCGATCGGCCTCGCGCTGCTGTCGGTCACGGCTCTGCGTTTAGCGCGGCTGCGCCTGGGCGCGCGCGCCGGATCCGTCGTAGCGGCTGCCTCGCTCGTTGCGGCCGCGGCTGCGCTCGCGGCATACGGCGTGTCGCTCACGGGATTGCTCGATAAGGCGATCGCGCCGCTCGGCGATCTCGGAGATAGTCTGAGCGCGCTACTGATCATCACGCTGATCGAAACCGTGCTCTGGAGTTTCGGCATCCACGGGCCGGCGTTGCTCGCCGCCGTCGTCGTGCCCGTCTATATGAATCTGCAGTTACAAAATACCGATGCGCTCGCACACAATCAGCCGCTGCCGCATATCGTTACCGTGTCGACGTTTCTCTTTGTGTTCCCCGGCGGTTCCGGCGCGACGTTTCCACTCGTGTTGCTGCTCGCGCGGAGCACGGTGCGGCGCGTGCGCAACGTAGCTTTCGCGTCGCTGCTTCCGTCCTTTGCAAACGCAAACGAACCGCTGATGTTCGGGTTGCCGCTCGTACTCAACCCCGTGCTCGCGGTGCCGTTCGTCGTGACGCCGCTCGTGCTCGGCGTCGTATCGTGGTTCGCCATCTCGCTCGGCTTGGTCGCGCGGCCGGCGTATTACGTACCGTCGTCGATCCCGCTGCCGATCGGCGCGTTCCTAGCGACTAAAGATTGGCGCGCCGCGGTATTGGTGCTCGTCAACGTGGCGCTCGGCGCGGCGATCTACGCGCCGTTCGTCGCGATCTACGAGCGGCACGAACGCGAACGCAGCGCGCGCGGCGCGACGTGATCGAAACGTTCCTCGAACGTTTTCCCGTCGCACCGCGCGTGGCGAATGCGGCGCGGCGCGCGTTTGCACGCTGCGATCCCGCGACGCGGGCCGGAGTAAACGCAACCGTACACGCGAACGTGTTGCACGCCTTCACGAGCGAAGGCATTGCGGACGGCGACCTGACGGGCGCGTACGGCTACGGCTACGACGACGAAGCGCGCGCGCGCTACGAGTCGCTGCTGGCGCGCATTTTCGGCGCCGAGCGCGCCATGGCGCGTCTCTCGTTCGTCAGCGGAACGCACGCGATCGTTACGGCGCTCGACGCGTGTCTGCCGCACGACGGCCGGCTCGTGTGCGCCGCCGGCCGGCCGTACGATACGTTGCGCAACGCCCTCGTCGACGCTCCACATTCGCTCGCTCGGCGCGGCGTGCAGTACGAGGAAATTCCGCTGTTGCCGGAAGGAGGAATCGACTTCGGCGGATTGACGAACGCGTGCGCGCGCGGTGTCGATGTTGTGTTCGTCCAGCGTTCGCGCGGCTACGCTTCCCGCCGTTCGCTCTCATCACGCGAATGCGGTGCTATCGCAGACGTCGTGCGCGCCATAGCACCGCGCGCGTTCGTTCTGGTCGATAACTGTTACGGCGAACTCGTCGAGGCGACCGAACCGACGCATCACGGTGTCGACGCGGTGATGGGGTCGCTGGTTAAAAATTTGGGCGGGAGCCTGGCGCCCGGCGGCGGTTACGTGATCGGGAGCGCCGCAGTGATCGAACGCGTCGCGGCACGGCATTACGCGCCGGGCCTCGGCGACGGCGTCGGACCGACCCTGGGTTTCGGGCGCGCGTTCGTTCAAGGTCTTTTTGTGGCGCCACTCGTCGTCGCCGAATGCCTCGCCGGACTCGATTTCGTAGCGGCACTCTTTGAAGAACTTGGCGAACGCGTCGATCCGGCGCCGGGCGACGTACGGCGCGACATCGTGCAAGCTATCGCCATGGGGTCGCCCGCGCGCATAGCCGCTTTTGCACGCGGCTTGCAGCGCGCGATGCCGCTCAACGCGCGTTTCGTCCCCGAAGCGGGCAGCGTTCCCGGCTATCGCGAGCCCGTCATCATGTCCGGCGGCGCGTTCGTCGCTGGTGCGACGATCGAGCTTTCATGCGATGCGCCGCTGCGCCCGCCTTTCGAAGTGTACGTGCAAGGCGGGACGAGTCGCGCGCACGTGCTGCTCGGCGCATTATTTGCGGCCGATTCGCTCAATGCTGAAAGCAATTGAGCGGGCGCGCAGAACACTGTACGATTATGGAGCAGGTAAGCGGTTTGTGAGCGATCGAAGCGACCCTGCGAGCCTTGCCGATGAGAAGTACGAACGACGTTACGTCCGCGTCGACGTAGCGATCGACGTCACGTACGCGCCCGAAGGTTCGGACGTCGTACGGAACGGTTTTTCGTGCGATCTCGGCGGCGGTGGATTCCGCCTTTCGACCGATGAAGATCTACCACTAGGAACGACGCTGTGGCTGCGCTTCCGCGTGCCGGATGCCGAACGCGAAATCGCCGCGCGCGGTCGCATCGTTCTGTCGTTCTATAACGCCGAAGATCGGCGCTTCATGCACGGCGTCGCATTTACGCAAATCGACCGTCGCGATCAAGATCGGATCGTCGAGTTCGTCGTTACGGAAACGAAGCGCCAGGCGCTCCGTTAGGTCTGCGGCCCGCTTCCCATAAATCCGTAGAAGAAGTACCGGTTGCCGTCGCACGTTTCGATTACGATCCGGTTATTCTCGATGACGGCTTTTTCGATCGTTTTGCCGGTAAGTTCGTCGAGGATCCATTGGATTTGAGCAAACTCGGCCTCGCGGAGCGCTTCCGGGTCGATATCTTGCAAATCCAAGCCTTCGATTTCTCGAAAAAGCTCCTCGATCGAACCTTCGTCAACCGGGTCCGTAGCTATAGCGCTCACACTTTCGGCGCCTGGTCGACGGCGCTCGTTCCTTTCGTTTTGAATTCACCGGGGAAGTTTGGGCCGCCTGGGGTAACGACTGACAGAAATGTATATCCTCGAGGTCTTAAACGGGCCGCTCGACGGCAAAACGTGGTCCTTCGAGCGCGAGATTACTATCGGCCGCGACGACACGATCGCATCCGCTTGCATAACGCTTGATCGGTATATTTCGCGCCGGCACGCACAAATTCGCCGAGAGGGTGATCGGCTGGTGCTCGTAGACCTCGAAAGCCGCAACGGAACTCAGTTGAGCGGTTTGCCCGTCACACTCGAGACCGCAATTTTACCGGGCCAGCGCTTTATCGTCGGACGTACGTTACTGCGCGTCCTGCGAGACGCGTAGGCTCCGTAGTATGCAGACCGTTCGGACCCCCGGTTCCGCCCGAGCGATCGCGCGCACGTTGCGGCGCCCGGTCGGCTTCGTTCCCACCATGGGAGCGCTGCACGCGGGGCACCTCGCCCTGGTCGAGCGTGCCAAAAGCGAGAACGCCTCGGTCGTCGCCTCTATTTTCGTCAATCCGCGCCAGTTCGCGGCCGGTGAGGATTTCGAAACGTATCCGCGCACCTTCGAGCGCGACGCCGAAGCGCTGCAAGCGCTCGGAGTCGATCTCTTGTACGCACCGAGCCCCGAGCGCATGTTTCCGCCGGGATTCTGTTCGTCGATCGACGTTGGCGAATTGGCCGGCGTCTTCGAAGGGGCGCGCCGCCCGGGCCACTTCGCCGGTGTGGCGACGGTCGTGTCGAAGTTGCTGCACGCAATCGAGCCGACGTCGTTATACCTCGGCCAAAAGGATGCGCAGCAGGTGTTCGTGTTGCGGATGCTCGTGCGCGACCTCGACATGCCGACGAACGTGGTCGTCGTGCCGACGGTTCGGGAGCAAGACGGCCTCGCGCTATCGAGCCGCAACGTGTATCTCGGCCCGGACGAACGTTCCGCCGCGCCGAGCTTCCGCCGGGCGCTTGCCGCCGTCGCCGCGGCCGTTGCCGGCGGTGAGACGGATCCCGAGCGCGCCCGCGCCGCCGGCGCGAACTGCCTCGAGTCGCCGCTGCGCTGGGACTATTTGGCGATCGTCGACCCCACGACGTTTCGCGAGGCGTCTCGCTGCGAGCCGCCGGCCCTCGTCATCGGTGTCGTTTTCGCGGGCGAGACGCGTTTGCTCGACAACGTGACGGTGCCCGTGCCGGGCGGCCCCGATCCCATCGTCACGCCGTCGCGCCCCGGGTTGATTGCCGCTCCGGCGGCCGTGCGCGCCCTGCGGTGACGCGCCGGATTCTGCTGGGCGTCGCCGGAGGGATCGCCGCCTACAAAGCGGCGGCGCTGTGCAGTGCGCTCGTGCAGCGCGGCGACGAGGTCGACGTCGTGCTGACCGACGCTGCGCGGCGCTTTATCGGTCCGCTGACGTTCGCCGCGCTCACGCGCAGGCCGGTCTTGGAATGCTTGTGGGATGCGCCCGAAACGATCCCGCATATCGCGCTCGCGCGCAGCGCGCATGCGATCGCGATCGTACCCGCAACCGCGCACGTCGTCGCGAAACTGGCGCTCGGTATCGCAGACGATCTGCTCACGAACGTGGCTTTGGCCGCTCGGGTGCCCTTGATCGTCGCCCCCGCGATGAACGGCGCGATGTACGAACATCCCGCGACGCAGGCGCATCTGGCGACGCTCGAAGCGCGCGGCGTCACGCTCGTTGCGCCGGGCGTCGGGTTTCTCGCCGAACGCGAACTCGGCATCGGGCGGCTCGCGGAACAGGACGAGATCCTCGCCGCGCTCGACGGCGCGCTCGCGCGAACGCAAGATCTCGCCGGCCGGCGCGTGCTCATCACGGCGGGGCCTACGCGCGAAGCGATCGATCCCGTGCGCTTCCTTTCGAACGCGTCTACGGGCACGATCGGCATCGAGCTCGCGCGCGAAGCGCTCGCGCGCGGTGCCGATGTCGATCTCATTCTCGGGCCAACGCTGCTCGAGCCGCCTTTTGGTGCGCGCGTCGAGCGCGTGGTGTCGGCCCAAGAGATGTACGACGCGACGCTCGCGCGCGCGCCCGGCGCGGACGTTGCGATCGCGACGGCTGCGGTGGCCGACTGGCGTCCCGTGCGCGCATTTTCCGAAAAAGTTCGCAAGGACGAGATCGATGCGACGCTCGCGCTCGAGCGCACGCCCGATATTCTCGCAGAACTCGGGCGTAGTAAGAACCGCACGTATCTCGTCGGCTTCGCCGCTCAAACGCACGATATCGAAACGTACGCGCGCGAGAAACTCGCGAAGAAACGGCTCGATGCGATCGCCGTCAACGACGTATCAACGCCGCTCGCCGGCTTCGGAACCGGCACGAGCGAACTCGTATTATTATGGCCGGACGGTGAGCGCGAGGCGCTGGGGCGCGCGCCGAAACGCGAACTCGCGCGCCGCATGTGGGATGCGCTCGTGCGCGCGCGCTCGGCGAACTCCGCCCACTAACGCGTGCTGCTCGCGATCGACGTCGGAAACACCGACACCAAACTCGGATTTTTCGAAGCGGTTCCGGGCGGCGTTCCGGCGCTCGCGAAAACGTGGCGCGTTCAAACCTCGCGCGGCCGCACGCCGGACGAATTCGGCGTGTTGCTGATGACGCTGTTTCGCTCGGGCGGCATCGACCCCGCGCGCGTGCGTGCGATCGCGATCTCGAGCGTCGTGCCTCAAAGCGATGTGGTGCTCGCGCAGACGTGCGTCGAGTACTTAAGTGTCGAACCATCGTTCTTTGCGGCGGCGACGCAGACGATCATCGAAGTAACGACGGAGCGTCCCAAGGAACTCGGCGCCGATCTACTGGCTGCCGCCGTCGCCGCCAAAGCCAAGTACGGTACGCCTGCGATCATCCTCGGATTCGGCACTGCCACGACCTTCGGCGCCGTCTCGCGCGAAGGCGAATATCTCGGCAACGCGATCGCGCCGGGCATACGCATCTCCATCGACGCCCTGGTCGATCGCACCGCGAAATTGCCGCAAGTGGCGCTCGAAGCGCCCAACGGCCCGATCGGCCGCGATACGGTTTCCGCGATGCAGGCCGGCATCGTGTATGGTTTCGTCGGTCAGACCGAAGCGATCGTGCAGCGTTTGCGCCATGCGATCGGCGACGACGCCCGCGTGATCGCGACGGGCGGCCTCGCCGACGTTATCGCAAAGCATACGCCGCTGATCGAAGCGGTCGAACCGCATCTCGTTCTGGAAGGGTTGGCTTTGTGGCACGCAGCGGGAGGCGGGTGAGGCGTTTCGCTCGCGCGGCGCTGTGCGCGGCTGCGTTTATTGCGCTGACGCGCCCCGGAGACGCCGCCGTAACCTCCGCGCCTTCGATCACGGGACTCGACTTGATCGAGTTGCAGATCGCTTACACGACGCTGCTCGCGCGTTATTACCGGCCAATCGCGCCGCGGCGTCTCGTGGATGGCGCGCGCACCGGAATCGCGGCCGAACTCTACGCGCGCGGCCTTCCCGACGCGCCATTGCCGTACACTCCCGTGCGCGTCGGGGCGGGCTTAGGCGGCGATCTCGTCGACGGTCTAGTGTTCGGCTCGCTCGCGCGCTATGGTAAACGGCTCGACGGACACCGCTTGGTCGAAGCGGCGGTGCGCGGCGAACTCGCCGCACTGCAAGATTCTTACAGCGTTCTCTTTCGACCGCGCGAATTCGTCAAGTTCGACGCGTATCTCGGCAAGGCGAAGTTCGGCGGTATCGGCGCGCTACTCGCGTACGATGCGACGTTGCGACGGGCGCTCGTGCGCCGCGTCCTGCCCGGGGGCGCCGCGCAGCGCGGCGGGTTGCAAGAGGGCGATGCGATCGTCGCCGTCGACGGCACGCCCGCCCGGACGCTCGGAGCGGACGGCATCGTACGCGCGCTGCGAGGGCCCGTCGGTACGGTCGTGCGCGTCGAAGTGTTGCGCGGCGAAACGACGCAGGCGTACGCTTTCGTGCGCGCCGTCGTGCGCGACCCGCAAGTCCAAGTGCGGCGCTTCGACACCATCGGGTACCTACGGCTCTTGCGCTTCGGCGACCACGCCGGGGCTGAAGTCGGCGAGGCGCTCGCCGGCCTGCGTTCGCAAGGCGTGCGCGGCGTCGTGCTCGATTTGCGCGGCAACGGCGGCGGTTACGGCGACGAAGCGACCGCCGTAGCTTCCGCTTTCATCGCAAAAGGTCCCATCTTCACGACGCTCGAGCGCAATGCGGCTCCCGTGACGGCGCGCGCGAACGGCGCCGCTGCGTTTGGGTTGCCGCTAGCGGTACTCGTCGATCACGACACGGCCTCTGCCGCCGAGATCGTCGCGGGCGCTCTGCAGGATACCCGCGGCGGTACGCTCGTCGGGGCGCAAACCTTCGGCAAGGGTCTCGTACAATCGATCTTTCCGCTGCCCGACGGTAGCGCCCTCAAACTCACGACCGCTCGTTACACGACGGCCAAAGGTCGGGACATCGACCGCGTCGGCATCGCGCCCGACGTCCCCGTTGCCGAGACCGAGGGCAGCGAATTCGGCGATCCCGAGCGCGATCCGCAGTTGGCCGCGGCACTCGCGCTCTTGCGGGTCGCGCCGTGATCCGGCCACGCTTGGCAGGCATGGTATACTCGGGGATCGTGGCTCCCGTCGCTCCGCCTCTCGCCTGCCCGCCTCTGGTTATCGGCCCCGTGGCGATCTGGCCGCCCGTCGTGCTCGCGCCGATGTCCGGCGTGACGAATCGCACCTTGCGCGCGCTGTATAAGCCGTTCGGGTTCGGCCTTACGGTCACCGAATTCGTGTCGTCGAACGCGTTGCAAGTCGGCTCGAAGCGTACGATGGAGATGATCGACCAACACGGCGTCGAGCAGCCGGTGTCGACGCAGCTCTGGGGCAACGACCCGGACGTCATGGCGCGCGCGGCCCGTGTGGTGCGCGAATGCGGCGCCGACATCGTCGACATCAACTTCGGTTGCCCCGCACCGAAGGTCACGAAGACCGAAGGCGGCAGCGCGTGTCTGCGCGACGTCGTGCGCTGCGAGGCGATCATGCGCGCCGTGGTGGCGGCCGTCGATTGTCCCGTGACGGTGAAGATGCGCCTGGGCTGGAGCGAGTCGGACCTCGCATATCTCGAAGTGGCGCGCCGGGCCGAACAGGCCGGCGTTCGCGCGCTGACGTTGCACGCGCGCACCGCAAAGCAATTCTATAAAGGCAGCGCGGACTGGACGCACATCGCCGCGCTCAAGAAGGCCGTCGCCATTCCGGTAATCGGCAACGGCGATCTGGCCGACCCGCACGAGGCGCTGCGGCGCATGCGCGAGAGCGGGGTCGACGGCGTGATGCTGGGACGCGCGGTTCTGGGAAATCCGTGGCTCGCCGCGCGACTGCGCGATCTCTTCGAGGGCCGCGAGCCCGCCGCAACGCCCGGCGCCGCCGAGCGCTTGCG
>JALYUE010000022.1 GCA_030853925.1 Vulcanimicrobiota bacterium
GCCTACGTTACCGAACGGCTCGCGGCACGCGACGAGATCGACGCGATCGAACTGAATATCTCTTGCCCGAACGTCGCGCACGAAGGTGAGACATTCGCGTGCGATCCCGATCTCGCCGCCCGTGCGACGCGAGCCGCGCGCGCGGCGACGGACAAGACGCTCATCGTGAAACTGTCGCCGAACGTGACCGATATCGCGCAAATCGCGCGCGTCGTCGAGGCCGCCGGCGCCGACGCTCTCGCAGTCGTCAACACCGTGCGCGGGATGTCCGTCGACGTCGAACGCGCCGTGCCGGCGCTCGCGAACGTGACGGGCGGTCTTTCGGGTGCGGCGATTCGGCCGATCTCCGTGCTCGCCGTTTGGGAGGTCGCCCGCGCCGTGCGGATTCCGATCGTCGGTCAAGGCGGCGTCGAAACGGCGCGCGATGCACTCGAGTTTATCTTGGCGGGAGCTTCGGCCGTTTCGATCGGCACCGGAAATTTTACCGATCCGCGCGCGCCGATCGCGGTCGCGCGCGGCATCGAGGATTATCTCGCGCGCCACGGCCACGCCGCACTGAGCGACATCGTGGGCCTTGCGAATCCGGGGTTCGCCGGCCGATGAGCCGCAGCGTGCAACCGAAGCTGATCGTCGCGCTCGACGTCGCCGAGCATGCTGCCGCAACGCACTTGATCGAGCGGCTCGCACCGCTCGGCGTCTGGTTCAAGGTCGGCTACGAAGCGTTATACGGCTACGGCGATGCACTGCGCGCGCAATTGGAGGCGTGCGGCGCGAACGTATTCCTCGACGCGAAGCTGCACGACATTCCACGTACGGTCGAGGCCGGCGCGCGCGCGCTCGTGCGTCCGGGGGTGCGTATTTTAACCGTGCACGCGCTCGGCGGCAACGAGATGCTGCAGGCGGCCGTCGAGGGCGCGCGCTCGCGGGCGAACGAACTCGGCATCGACGCGCCGCAGATCTTCGCGATTACGATCTTGACGAGCATCGCACCCGAGGATCTTCCCGAACTCGGCCTGCAAGGCGGTCCGGGTGAAAATGTGATGCGGCTCGCCGCGCTCGCGCGCGACGCGCGTTGCTCGGGCGTCGTGTGCAGCGCGCACGAAGTGCGCGATCTCAAAGCGTACTTCGGCGCGGATTTCGCGGCGCTGTGCCCGGGCGTGCGGCCGGCGGGTTCGCCGCACGGCGATCAGAAACGCGTCGCGACGCCGCGTAGCGCGATCGAGTCGGGCGCCGATTATCTGGTCGTCGGACGGCCGATCGTGGAGGCTGCAGATCCCGCGGCCGCCGCGCGCGGCATTCTTGCAGAGATGGAGTCCGCGCTTGCAGGCTGAGACGCTCGAACGCGAACTCGTCCGACGCGGCGCGTTGCTCGAGGGTCACTTTCGCTTGTCGTCGGGGCGACACAGCAACCGCTTCATCCAGAAATTTCGCGTCTTAGAAGATCCCGAACTCGTCGAAGCGGTCGCAGCATCGCTTGCGGCGCGGCTACTGCACTATCGGCCGACCGTCGTCGTCAGCGCGGCCGTCGGCGGCATCATTCTCGGCTACGAAGTCGCGCGCCAACTCGGAACGAAAGCGATCTTCGTCGAGAAAGAAAACGGCGTTCCGCTGCTGCGGCGGGGTTTCACCCTGGAGTCGGGCGCACGGGCTCTCGTGGTGGAAGACGTCGTCACGACCGGCGGGTCGGTGCGCGAAGTGCTCGACGTCGTGGGCGCGCACGGAGCCGAAGCGATCGCGGTTGGGGTCATCGTCCGCCGGCAACCAAGCAACTTTGGCGTGCCGACGGTCGCGTTACTCGATCTGCCGGTCACGTCGTATGACGCGGCCGAGTGCCCGCAATGTGCGGGGGGCGCACCGCTCGACGAACCGGGCTCCCGTTTTTTACGGCGCTGAGCGCCGTTTACGCTACGTCCGTCCGAAGACGCGGAACGTTCGCGTCGCGCTGTGAACGCCGTCGGAGAAATCGACGACGAGACGCCGAGCGCTGCTCGCAAACGTCATTTCTTGATACGTGCTGCTGCCGGTGCCGACGGCGACGGGCGGCGCGCCGGGCGCGTTCGAGATGCGGATTGCCGGGAACGTTCGCGCGTTCCAGGCGAACAGCACGTGCGCGTCGTCGACCGCGATGACTTCGGCGTCGGGTTCGGCGTGCGCGACGGGCACTTGTTCGCTCGAGCCGATGGCCGTCGAGAGGTGCAGCCGCGCGAGCGATTGAGCCGCTGCCGGCGCGAGCGGCAAGAAAAGATGGAACGGCCCTTTCGCTTCAAAGGTGAACGAGAAGATGCTGCGACCGTCGGCACCATAGCCCGACACGACGGAGTCGGCTCGCCCCGGCCGCGACAATTGAGCCGCGGCGACGACGACCTGGAACGCGGGATCGAGTACGACGCCCGAAGCATCGACGTGCCCCGAGATTTCGAGCGCGGGACATGCCTGCGCGCTTGCAGCGAAAGGTAACGACGGAACGCTCGGACAGGCCGCAGCGTGGGGCGCCTGCACCGGTCCCGGAGCGACGGCCACTTTGATCGGATTGGCGAGAACCGTGGACAAGAGCAGCGCGAAGCCGAGCATGGGCGTCCTTAAGCTGAAGCGAAGTTATTTAAAAGATGCAACCGTCGCCGGACCGCCTCCTTCGTGACGCGCTTCGTACTTTTACGCCATATAAGCCGGGCACGTCGGTCGACGAAGTACGGCGCCGCTTCGGCATCGAGCATCCGGTCAAGCTTTCGCAGAACGAAAATCCCCACGGTACGTCGCCGCTTGCGCTCGCCGCGCTGCGCGAACTCGATTCGCTGAGCGCCTACGTCGAGGACGATCACCTGCGGTTACGCGAGCGGCTCGTCGCCCCGTACGCTCTCAAGATAGAGAACGTGATCCTCGGCCACGGCAGCAACGAGCTGCTCGCGCAGTGTTTCCTAGCGTTCGTCGATCCGGGCGACGACGTGGTGATGGGCGCGCCGACGTTTTCGCTGTTCCGAAAGAACGCTCAGGTCGCGGGCGCGAATGCCGTCGAGGTACCGCTTGCGGACGGCGTACACGATCTCGGCGCGATGCTGAGCGCCGTGACGCGCCGCACGAAACTCGTGTTCGTGTGCGATCCCAACAATCCGACCGGCACCCGCGTCGAGCGCGGCGCACTGTTCGAGTTCGCGCGCGCGTTGCCGCCGGGAGTGCTGCTGGTTCTCGATCAAGCGTACCGCGAGTACATGGACGCCGGAGCCGTCGACGGCGTCGATGTCTTGCGCGAGCGGCCGGCGACGCTCGTGCTGCGTACCGCTTCCAAAGTGTACGGGCTCGCGGCGATTCGCTTCGGCTATGCGTATTCGTCGCCGCAGATCGTCGGCTGGCTCGATGCCGTACGACTTCCGTTCAACGTCGCGCGGCCGGCGGCCGTCGCCGTGCTGGCAGCGCTCGACGACGACGCGTTCGTAACCGCGAGCGTGCGCTCTAATGACCGCGGACGCGAGCAGTTGATGACGCGCTTTGCGGAACTCGGTCTGCACGCATACCCGAGCGCCGCGAACTTCGTAGCCGTGCAGGTTCCCGTTACGGCCGACGAGGCGTACGGCGAATTGTTGCAGCGCGGCATCATCGTGCGTTCGGGCGGGGGACTCGGCATGCCCGATCGTCTGCGCGTGACGATCGGCACCGCAGCCGAAAATGCCGCATTCCTTGCCGAACTCGAAGCGTTGCTGCCGGTTTGGCGCGGCTCGCGCGACCGCGTGCTTTTATAGGTCGCGCGAACGAGGCGGTCGAGCTGCGGCAGGGAGGTCCGGCGGATCGCGCTTTCGTCGCGGACTTGGGGCGGCGCACGGCGGTCGACAGCGTGTCGGCTTTGCGCCCCGCGCCGCTGCCGCTCGTGCAGCGCAGTTACGAACAACTCGTGGCCTTCGCATTCGAACGCTCGCACGTGCTGGTTATCGCCGAAACGCGTCTCGACGGACCGCTCGGCTTCGCGCTGATGCTCGACGACTTGCCCGATGAAGTTTCTAACCTGCCGCAAGGTTTTATCGCGTATATGGCCGTCGAGCCGGACGGGCGGCGGCGCGGCGTCGGGGCGCAATTGCTCGCTGCGGTAGAGTCCGCGGCTCGCGAGCGGAACCTTCCGTTCCTCGCGCTCATGGTGACCGAAGATAATGCCGCGGCCCGCGAACTCTACGCTCAGGCCGGTTATTCGACCGAGCGGCGCCTCTTATGCAAGGCGCTCTAAGTCGACCGTTGCGTTACCCGCGCCGCGCTGCATGCTTTCGGGCGCGCTCACGCCGAGCAACTGCAGCGAACTCGCGAGCACGCGCTTACAGGCGAGGGACAGACCGAGGCGCGCGACGCTGAGCGTTTCGTCGTCGCCGAGCACTTTGCACGCCATATAGAACTGCGTGAAGTCGCTCGCGACCGTCTGCGCGTAACGCGCCAAGCGATGCGGTGCGAGGCCGTCGACGACCGAACGCACGACGCTCGGAAACTCCGCTAAGCGCCGCGCGAGCGCGAGTTCCGTAGGTTCGAGCAGTCGCTCGAGCGACTCCCCCGCCGCCGCACGTTCGACGTACCCGGCCGGAGCTTTGGCGACGATCGACGCGATGCGCGCGTGCCCGTATTGCACGTAGAAAACGGGGTTCTCGTTCGTCTGTTCTTTGGCGAGCGTGAGGTCGAAAGTCATCGGCGAATCGGCGCTCGGCATGACGAAGAAGAACCGCGTCGCGTCGACGCCGACTTCGTCGAGCACGTCGTCGAGCAGCAGCACGTCACCCTGGCGTTTACTCGAACTGACGACCTGCCCGCCGCGCACGGTCGTCATTTGCTGCGCGATCAGCACGTCGATAGCGCCCGGTTTTCCGAACGCGGCGGCGATCGTCGCCAAGCGCGTGATATATCCGTGATGATCCGGGCCTAGGATCAAGATGGCGCGATCGTTGCGTTGCAGCTTGTCGTAATGATAGGCGACGTCGGGCGCGTAGTAGGTCGGCCGGCCGTCGCCGCGCACGAGCACGCGGTCCTTGTCGTCGCCGAATTGTGTGGTGCGCATCCAGACGGCGCCGTCCGACTCGAAGGTCAAACCGCGTTCGCTTAGGGCCGCGATCCCGGCCGCTACCGCCCCGCTTTGGTGCAGTTCTTTTTCGCTTTGCCACCGATCGTAACGAACGCCGAAACGCTCGGCCGTGCGCTTGTGTCCGGCGACGAGTGCGTCGAGTCCGGCCTGCGCGAAGAGCGGCAGCCAGTCGCTTTCATGCGCGGCGTCGTACCGGTCGCCATACCGCGCGCGCAGTTCGCTCGCGATCGGTAAGAGATATTGGGCCGGATAACCGTCCGAGGGGAATGCGAAAGCCGCATCCGCGACCTGGCGATAGCGCGCGTAGAGCGAGCGCCCGAGCGTTTCGACCTGCGAGCCCGCGTCGTTGATGATCCATTCGGTCGTCACCTCGATGCCGACGAAACGCATCGCTTTGGCGAGCGAATCGCCGAGCGAAAGCGTGCGGCCTTGCACGACGACGAGCGGACCGGTCGGATTCGCACTGCCGAATTCGATCGACACGCGCCGCCCGGTCGGCGCGCCTTTACCGTACGCGTCGCCCTCGCGTAAGATCGTCGCGACGGCGCGCTGCCAATACGCGGGCGCTAGACGCACGTTGATGAAACCGCCGACGGCGCTCGTCTCGGCGAGCCCCGCGTCCGCCGCGTCGTCGTCCGAGCGCAGCCGCGCGACGATCGCTTCGGCGAGCTGCTGCGGTGGCCGGTGCGCACGCTTCGCAAGCTGCAGCGCGATGTTCGAAGCGAAGTCGCCGAAGGCCGGATTGCGCGGCGCTTCCAACGTCGCTTCGAGCGAGGACTCGCCCGGAACGACGTCGCTTGCCGCGCGCGCGAGCGCTTCGGAAAGACGCTGTAGAGCGTCGCCCCGCGAGTCAGTGATGGTACGGCTCATTGCGGGCGATCTTCGCTGCCCGGTAAAGCTGTTCCAGCACGATCGCTCGCGCCCACTCGTGCAAGAACGTCAGGCGCGACAGCGACCATTGAAAATCGGCGCGCGCGAGCAGCGCCGCATCCGCACCGTACGTGCCGGCGAGCGCGATCGTCAAGCGAGTACGTCCCTCGAGGGCGAGCGCGGCGAGGCGTTCGACGAGCTCGACGCTGCCCAGCTGCGTTCCCGTCCGCTCCAAGAGCCACAGCGTGTCGTCCGGCGCGATCGCCCGCAGAATGCGCGCGCCTTCCTCGCGCATCGCGCGCTGTGGATCGGCGCCGTGCGCCGCAGCCACTTCGTGCACTGCGACTTCGTCGTAGTGCCGCAGACGCGCCACGAAGTCGGCGACCGCGGCGGCGACGTACGGCTCGCGAACTTTTCCGACGGCGATCAGACGAATCTTCACCGCGCGGAATTCTCGGCGCACACGCCTTCACCGCTGACGCGCCGCATACACCGCGCTATCGGCGCGACGTTCGATGCAGCCGTCGATCTCGAGCCGGGCCAGTGCGGCCAGGAGTTGCGGTATGGGGCCGCCGGTCGCTTCGAGCAGCGCGTCGAGGCCGCCCGGCGTGGCGGCTAGCGCCTCGAGCACGCGGCGTTCCAGCGGATCGCGGTGCGGCTGCGCCGGAGCGGCCGGCGGTGCGGCAGCATGGCAGCCGAGTGCCGCAAGTACGTCGTCCGCGTGGCGTACGAGCGTCGCGCCGTCGCGGATCAGGGCGTTACAGCCGGCCGCTTTCGGCCGGTCGACGTCTCCCGGGAAGGCCAAGACGTCGATGCCGAGCGCCGCGGCCCAGCCCGCGGTATTGAGCGCGCCGCTGCGCTCGGCGGCTTCCACAATGACCACGACGTCCGCGAGCGCAGCGACGACGCCGTTGCGCTGCAAGAACTGCCCTGGCCGAGCCGGGCACTCGGGCGCGTAGGGCGACAGCACCGCGCCGCCGTTGCGGATCATCGCTTCGGCCA